>URMC01000007.1 GCA_900548735.1 uncultured Eubacteriales bacterium
GGTCATCCTCTGTGGGCTGATCGGCGCGGTTCTCCTCTGGTCGAGCCGGAATCTTTCTGAGATTCTGGAGCCGTATCTCGTCATGCTCAACAGTCTGCCGAAATCCGCCCTCGCCCCGATTCTCATCGTCTGGCTTGGGAGCAACATCCGCACGATCATCGTTGCCTCCATATCGGTCGCTGTCTTCGGCTCGATCCTGACACTCCACACCGGATTTTCCTCGATGGATCCCGACCAGATCAAACTAATCCGGTCCCTCGGAGGAAACCGGATTCATATTTTAACCAAAGTCCTGCTGCCAGGCTCAATCCCGCTGATTCTCGCCAACATGAAGGTCAACATCGGTCTCTGCCTGGTTGGCGTCATCATCGGTGAATTTCTGGCCGCCAAAGAAGGCCTTGGATATCTTATTATCTACTCAAGCCAGGTCTTCAAAATGGATTGGCTTCTTATGAGCATATGTATTCTCTGCGTCTTCGCGATATTTTTGTACGCTCTGATTGATTTCGGAGAAAAACTTTATTTTAAACATTTTTAAACCTCCGCATCAGATTCCCTGCCAAAACCATAAGATCAGCTGATCTCCTGCAAATAAGGTCATCATAATTCCCAGCACCAAAAACGGTCCAAATGCAAATTCATCCTTTCTGGTCAGCTTTCCACATTTCAGCATAATAAGGCAATATCCTCCTGCAAGCATAACCGCACATGCCATCGAACAAATGATTTTCTCTTTTCCAAGCAGAAATCCGGAAACTGCCATGAATTTGATATCGCCTCCTCCAAATGCCCCGGGAATCAGAATGGATAAGACCAGCATCGGTCCTGCCACAGCTGCTGCCCCGGGGATCCGGTTGTATAAATCACTGTTCCCTGTCAGTACCATATCTGCTGCTGCGATCAGCAATATATAAATATGATATCTGCCGGGGATCTTACGGGTACTGTGATCCGTTAATGCCACCCGGCATAAGATTCCGAGATAACATAATAACCGTATCCCGTTCAAAGATATTGCAGTGGCTTTCGTATAGTTAAGAAAGCCATCTGCTATTGTTCTTACTTCTACCATCTCCTGATTCATTTACTGTTATTCTTTTTGGGCCATTTTTTGTATCAATAACATTTCCCGCAAGGTTTAAGGCCCTGTGCCTCTGCTTCTTCCTTTGTCTCTTTCTTTGCCGTATCCGGATTCATATTACCGCAGTGGTTCGTTTTATGGTATTTTGAACCAGTTGCCGATACCCATACTTGGTCTTCGGTTACTTTCTGCGTTGTCTGTTTCGTTACCGTCTGTTCCGTCACAGTCCCCTTATCTGATTCATCTCCCGGTGTATAATCATTACACGGTGCCGCACTCCAATTCAGATTTTTACCGTCACTTATTACTGACGGCAACAATCGTTCCCTGCTCATCGGTACGATACACCTGAATATCCATAGATTCCAGCTTGTCCATCACATCCTTCGCCGGATGTCCGTACTGGTTATCCTTTCCACAGCTGATCACCGCATATTCCGGTACGGTTTTCTGAAGGAAATCCCAGGATGTTGCCGTTGCTGATCCATGGTGTCCGGGTACCAGTACATCACAGTTTAAATCTATACCGGAATTGCACATCGCCTTTTCGCTTTCATGCTCTGCATCTCCCGTAAAGATAAAACTGTTCTCTTTATTTGTAAGTTTTATTGCAACGGAATTATTGTTACTTCCCTTAGCTTCTATCGTCTCCGGTGCCAGTATTTGAAAGGAAGCACTTCCAAGCCTGTAAGATTTTCCTACCGGCGGATGCTTCATTTTCAATCCGTCTTCTTTCACAGCTTTTACAAATGACCGGTATAACTTACTGGTATGTACATAGTTACTGGATATAACATTTTTCACCTTAAAGCTCTTCAGGCATCCGATCAGACCCGCCATATGATCAGCATCATAATGGCTGCTGATCAGATAATCAATCTTCGTAACGCCCTGTTCTTTCAAATAAGCTACAACAAATCTTGAAGTCTTTCGATCTCCTCCATCATAGATCAGATTTTTCCCATCCGACTGAACCAGAATAGATAATCCCTGTCCTACATCAAGGAAATGCACTTTCACTGTCCCTGATGGAACAGTTGAGTTATTTTCCGCAGCCTGCGTCCGTACACTCACAGACACCCCTGTCATTGCCAGTGCCATAAAGATCGAAAGCAGTGCCGATAACAGTCTTTGCCTCCATATTTTTTTCATTTTTCTTCTTTTTGCCTGCAGCATGTTCCCACTCCCTTTTTTTCAGTATATGATGTCAACGGCGCTCTGTGTCTTATTTTCACAAAAAAAGAAAATTTCATAAAACCGCCACAAACAAAGAGAAAATAAGGTGTGGAATAAATTTTTTGAGAGGGAAAGCGCCACATATGCGAAAAAATATCATATATTATTCATAAATAATATACTAAATAAAATATTGACAATTTCTTGAAAAAATGGTATAAATATTCCACAGGCGGTGGGAACTTGCAGGAACCCACTGAAAAAACAGGCGTTCGGCAGGGCAACATGATACCGGTTTGTCTTGGATGGGCGTCTGCCTGTGTTTTTTTGCGGATTTTTCGCAAAAAACGCGCGCCGGAAGGCGGCACAGACAAAATTTTTCTTGTTAGTATTTTGTGAACACTAAGTGTTTGGGATGATTTTTTACCCAATATATCATTCTCTGCGGCATATTTTTCCCGGTGAGCGGCGATTTGTATTTTCTTTTGTAAGTTTTGAAAAAAGTGAAAAAAAGTGTTGACAAGAAGGAATCTTTATGATATAATGTCATACGTTCGGTTCGGCGGAATAGCTCAGTTGGCTAGAGCGTCCGGTTCATACCCGGCAGGTCGTAGGTTCAAATCCCACTTCCGCTACCAGGCCCGTTCGTCCAGCGGTTAAGACACCGCCCTTTCACGGCGGTAACATGGGTTCGATTCCCGTACGGGTCACCAAAAACGGAAAAATCCCGGAATGTCTGATTTTATCGGATGTTCCGGGATTTCTGTTTATTTATGCGGGTTTCTTGCCTTTTTGATTTGCTTTTTTATTTTGAAAAAACTTCCGTATTTTGTAAAATCATTTCCGAAAACGGAAATTTTGCAACACGAATGCAACATATGCAACACGAATGCAACACAGAAAAAGCCTCCGTTTTTATTTCGGAGGCTCTTTTTGATCAGCATATATCCACGCCAATTTCTTTTTCTTTCTCTCGGTATTTTTCGTGAAGTTCTCCCTGCCTCATCATAATGTACCGAGTGCCTTGCGGCGTTCTGTAATTCTTTGAGAAACTGTCATATTTTCCTCCTTGCTTCTGTCAGTCCACGAAAGTGTGACGGCAAACGTCATAAAGCCCGAAATAGGCACCGTTCACCTTTACGATTACGGTGTCATACCCGTGCCGGTTGATTGTCAGCGTTCCTTTGTTGCACCCCAGCGCCTTGACTGCGTTCTTGATCTCGTTTGCCATTTTCTTTCTCTACTCTTGATTTTTTATGTTCCCCGTGTTATACTTGGGCTGGGGACTTCCCTTGTGGTTACATTTTACATCACCAAATGGTGATTGTCAATACAAATTATCACTTTTTTGTGGTTTTGTAGAACTGCACAATTTCTGTTGTAACCGTTTGGTGATTTTGTATTTCTTGCGAGGTGGCAAAATGAACACATTCATTGAAAGATTAAATGCTTTATCCAAGGAGAAGAAAGTATCACGCAAAGAACTGTGCAATTATCTTGGCATAGGCATAAACCAAATTAAGCGTTGGGAAGATAGCGGGGCTATCCCAAATCAAGGAATACTAATAGCAATTTCCGTATACTTCGGCGTAACGGTCGACTACCTCCTCGGAAACACCGACCAGCGGGGAGACAAAGAAAAAACGCCCTCCAAGTTATGGGAGGGCGAGGAAATGAGCGATAAGGAAAAGCAACTGTGGGACTTGTGGCGCCGTGTGCCGGACGAGCAGAAGCCGCAACTGCTCAAACTGATTGAAGCCTCGCTTGCGCTCAAAGCAGAAGAATATAAAAACGGAGGGCAAAAAAGATGAATTGGACAGTGTTCGGCGCAGCTATGACTGTCATTGTAGTTTGCATTGTTGTTCTTGTAGTCGTAATTAAAGATTTATCAACAAATAAGACGGTAAAACCGAACACAAATTATACTGAAAAAGAAGAATATACGCCGCAAGAAACTGCCAAATTTGCCAAGCATATTAAGATTGCGGCACTTTTGTTGGTGGCAATTATTCTGTTTTTTTCGATCAGAGCTATCCACGGGGAAGTCATAGAAAAAAAGATTATTCAGTATATGACTGAAACCTATGTAGAAGCGGATTCATATGCAATTCTCGTGCAAAAGGCGACCGATTACAAAGTCAGCGGGAAACCGTTTGCGAAGTTTTACTTTGTGTGTGTTCGCTATGATTATGGCACGTGTAATACATACCTCGTTACTTATGATGGCGGAGAAATCTCTGTCAGAGGGTAACAAGAGTTTTTTGCCGGAGCAACCATATAAAAAAGCCGCCCCCGAAAAGGGCGGTATTTTTTAAGTCTCTTTTTTTACGCTTCACGCGCGGGCGCGCGCGTAGTGTGTGTGTTATATATATCTTTATTCTTTTGTATTTCTTTTTTGTTACTTTTTTCTTTGTATTTTCTTTTTCTTAATGACATCCGGAAACCCAGTTAAAGCACCCGGAAACCAAGTTAAAGTACCCGAAAACCCCGAAAAAACAGGAAATAATCTTGATAAAAGAATAATTTCCCCCGGAAACTGCGTTAATGTATCCGATAATTGCATAAAAGTATCCAATAACTCTGAAAAAGTAGTATATAATTCAGAATGTTGTCTTGAAGTGCATCCATATCAAAATCCGAAAAATAATTTATTTTTTTGCAAAACCTCTTGACAAATGCGCATTTAATGTGTATAATATAATTGTAAGGAGGACAGAGAATGAGAACAAAAGACCTGATCGAACTTTTGGAACGAAACGGATGGAAGTTCAAACGACACGGCGCAAACCACGACATATACGTGAAAGACGGTCAAAGGGAAAGCGTTGTAAGACACCGAGAAACCGATGAAGACTTGGCAAAAGCAATCATCAAGCGGCGCGGGCTGAAATAAGCCCGCTCCACCTTGATATAAAATATAATCGAAATATAAGGAGGAATTCTGAATGAAAAACGCATATCCCATTGTTATGACGCATGGAGAAAAGTTTATTGTGGTATTTATTCCCGATTTTAACATCAATACGCAGGGCAAAGATATTCCGGACGCAATGGAAATGGCGCGGGATGCCATTGGACTTATCGGAATTGATATGCAGGACGATGGTGAAGCCCTGCCGCAGGCATCGAGCATTTCTGACGTACAAGCGCAAAATTCTTGTGGGGGAATTGTTTCGCTGGTTGATGTTGACTTTGACGAATACAGAAGAAAACAAGAACTGCGCGCAGTCCGGAAAAACGTCACGATTCCGTCTTGGCTCAATGAAGAAGCGGAACGGGCAAACCTGAACTTTTCTGCCGTCTTGCAAAATGCTTTGAAAACAGAATTGCATATTTCCGGCAGATAAGTTTTATATCAAAAGCCGCCCGCACCAAGGCGCAGGCGGCTGTATATGTAATTACTTTTTATCTTTTTCACTATTCGGCGGCGTGGTCTTGCCGTCCGCAGTCGATCTCCCGTACGGGTCAAAGGCGCGCGCAGGCGCGCCTTTTCTTTTTGTCGGCTCGTTTCGCAGAAACGAGCCCTTTCGGAGGGGGGCGCGCGGGCGACCGATGGTCGCCCCCTACGTTGTGTACACTCTATTTCCGCAATCATCAAAAAGGCTCCCTTGTGCAAAGGGAGCTGGCGCGCGAGCGCCTGAGGGATTGTTTTGCTGAAACCTTTTGTTTTGCTGACGGGAGGGGTCGCTCCTCCCGCCCTGACGTAAAATTACTTTTCTCGTTTCGTCATCAGATTCCCCACCCGCTTTTTCTTTGAGAGCGCAGGCGCAAAGAAAAAGCTATGAAAAAGAAACGCCAAGGGAGAGACGCGAAAAGGGGGCTTTTTGAAAAAAGCCCCCTTAAAATCCCGCAAAAACTTTTGGGCAGTTGGCGCCAAGCATTGGGTGAGCGTACCCAATGCATCGCGTCAGCCTGAAAGCTGTCCCGCCGGGACCCTCATGGACGGCACGACAGTTTGCCGGTGCGGTCAGACCCCGATCTCCTCATAGATCTCAAGCAGCCGTTCTTCGGCTTCCTCCCGCCGGGCATCCAGCTCGGCGGCTTTTTTATAGTCGCTCGCCGCGTCACCGTAAAGCTCTTTCTGAATTTCTTCCAATTCCTTTTCCAGCGCTTCCGCTTCTTTTTTCAGCCTTTCCCGCCGGGCGGCTTCTTTGCGTGCTCTTGCTGCGTCCTCCTTGCGTGCCAGATACTGCGCCTTGTTCTCGCTGACCGGTTCTTCCGGCTTCCCTGACTCAGGGATGTTTTGTGACTCCCTTGACTTGCGGTCGGTCAGATATTCCCGATACCCCTCGCCCGGCTTGGACACCGGGAACAGCGTTCCGGTACCTCCCGGAGTCAGGGAGAGAATGCGGGTTGCCAGTTTGTCGATGAGATAACGGTCGTGAGAGACGGCAAGCACCGTGCCGTCAAAGGCGGAAAGCGCGCTTTCCAGCGCTTCTCTGGAGTCAATGTCAAGGTGGTTGGTCGGCTCGTCAAGGACGAGGAGGTTGACTTTGGAGAGCATCAGCTTGGCAAGCGTCAGCCTTGCGCGCTCCCCACCGGACAGCACCGAAACCGTGCGGAACACATCATCCCCGATAAACCGGAACAGCGCAAGCGTATTCCGTACCTCGGTTTCCGTCAGGTTCGGATACGCATTGTGCAGTTCCTCAAACACCGTGTTTTCGGGTGTGAGATTCTGGTTTTCCTGATCGTAATAGCCGATCTGGAGGTTATATCCCTCCCGCACGTATCCTGCGGTGGGTGCCAATCGGCGTAGAAGAATTTTTAAGAGAGTGGATTTGCCGCACCCGTTGGGACCCACGATAAACATCCGGTCACCGGATTTCAGCAGGAAATTCACATCCCGGAACAGCGTTCTGGTGCCGAAGGACATGGAAAGCCCCTTTGCTTCCAATACCTCGCTACCGCTGGCAATCGCTTCTCCGAATCGCATCCGGATGGCTTTGGGCGCCTCGCGCGGTCTTTCCAGCTTATCCATTTTGGCAAGGAGTTTGAGGCGGGATTCCGCCGCGATGATATTTCGCTCGCGGTTGAAAGCGCGTTGTTGGGCAATGTATGCTTCCTGCCTTGCAATCTCCTTTTGCTGATCTTTATAGTGTTTTTCCGCCAGCTCCCGGTCAATGCGGCGTTGCTCCACCGTGGCGCTGTAACCGCCGGAATAGACTTTCGCCGCGCCGTATTCCAGCGCCAGTGTCCGGTTGGTTACACGATCCAGAAAATAGCGGTCGTGAGAGATCACCAGCACACACCCGCGGTATTGGGAAAGAAAGTTTTCCAGCCACCCGAGCGTTTCGATATCCAGATGGTTGGTCGGCTCGTCCAGCAGTAATACATCCGGCTCCCGGCAGAGCTGGCGGCAAAGCGCCAGCCGCGTGCGCTGACCGCCGGAAAGTGTGGAAAGCGGGCGGTGCATTGCCTCGCTGTCAAAGCCCATCCGGGTAAGGATTCCTGCCGCGCGGGAACGGAATTCCAACCCGCCGGCGCGCTCAAACTGCCGCCGCAGGTCGTCATAGGCGGCGTTGAGTTCCGCCGTGCCTCCCCCGGCATGCAGAAGTTCTTCCATTTCCAGCAGTTTTCCTTCTGTTTCCAACAATTCCGGAAAGCCGGCAAGCAGAAAAGAGAGCGCATTGTCGCCCCCGTTGTACCCGCCGGTCTGATCCTCCAGAAATGCGTCATTCTGCCGCAGGATCCCGATGCTTTTGCCGGAGGAAAGATAGACCGCACCGCTGTCCGGCACCAGTTCTCCCATCAGCACACGGAAAAGCGTGGATTTGCCGCACCCGTTGACGCCGACCAGCCCCATGCGGTCGTTATCCTGCAACGAAAAGGAAACATGGGATAAAATTACCCGGGTGCCGAATGACACCGTGATATCCGTGGCACTGAGAACGATCATGCTTCCTCCTTTTTCCGGGCGTTGACGACAGGCAAACCGCACGGCGATATACTGAAAAACGGCGGGTGGAAAAAGCCCCGCCCAAAACATACATTATTATATAGAAGTCCTTGCGTTTTGTCAAGGGGAAAGGAGGTTTGGATGTGTGATATCTGCGGGCGGTATTATTGTGCCGAAGGATGCCCGGGAGACGACGGAGAGCTGGCGGAATACGGACTGCCGGTGGCGGAGTGTGCGGTTTGCGGCAGGAATCTGTACAGCGGCATGCGTGTGTTTTGCCGGGAGGAAAAAACGGTGTGCGCGGAATGTGCGGCGCTGTTGGAGACGGACACTCTGTTGGAACTGACCGGGTGCGGGGAAACCGGGGCTCTACTGGAGGAACTGGGATTTTCAAATGAAACTCTGTAAAAAAGGAAAAGCCACGGCGATTGTTGCACAATCGCTGCGGCTTTTCTGGAAATCTGAAATTTGATTTTGGAATATTTCAATTTTCTTTTGGAATCATTGCCCGCTACTAACGCCGTCGGTCAACAGCCGCAACAGCTCCTCTTCGTCGATCACCGCGACGCCAAGCGTTTTGGCTTTGGTCAGCTTGGAGCCGGCTTCTTCGCCTGCCACCTCAAAGGAGGTTTTTTTGGAGACGGAGCCGGTCACCTTGCCGCCTGCGGCGCGGATGCGCTCCGTGGCTTCGTCCCGGGTCATCGTCGGCAGGGTGCCGGTCAGCACAAAGGTCAGCCCCGCCAGCGTATCGCCCACGGGGGCGGCGGTGGCTTCGGTCAGCACCCCCGCCTCGGCAAGACGGCGGCAGAGCGCAACGTTTTGCGGGTGGGTGAAATAGTTTAACACGTAGTCCGCCGTGATTTCGCCGAAATCCTCAATGGCGACCAGTTCTTCTTTGGTGGCGGCAAAGCAGGCTTCCAGCGTGCGGTAGCGCGCGGCAAGCGCGGCGGCGGAACCTGCCCGATACTGCGGATGCCAAGGGCATAGATCAGCCGTTCCAGCCCGGCGCCCTTGGATTTTTCAATGGCGGCAATCAGATTTGCCGCGGATTTTTCGCCCATGCGTTCCAGCGCCGCAATGTCGGCGGCGTGAAGTGTATAGAGGTCTGCCGCGTCATGAATCAGCCCCGCCGAGAGCAGCGCCTCCACCAGCTGGGGTCCCAACCCCTCAATGTCCATCGCGTCCTTGGAGGCGAAGTGCTCAATTCCGCGGGAGAGCTGCGCCGGGCAGGCACTGTTGGTGCATCGCCACGCCGCGCCCTCGTCCTCATCGCGGAAAACCGGCTCCCCGCAGGAGGGGCAGACGGAGGGGAAGCGGAAGTCACGCTCCTCGCCGTTTCGCTTTTCGGGGATGGCGCGCACCACCTCCGGGATGATGTCTCCCGCTTTCTGCACGACAACGGTGTCCCCGATGTGGATGTCACGCTCCCGGATGAAGTCCTCGTTATGCAGCGTCGCGCGGGAAACGGTGGTTCCCGCCAGACGCACCGGAGACAGAATTGCGGTGGGGGTCAGCACGCCGGTGCGCCCCACGGCAATCTCCACGTCCAGCAGTTTGGTTTCTTTTTGCTCGGGCGGGAATTTGTAAGCCACCGCCCATTTCGGGGTGTTGGTGCCCTCGCCGAGTACCGTGCGGTCGGCAAGGCGGTTGATCTTGATGACCACGCCGTCAATGTCATAGGGCAGGGCATCGCGCAGTGCCCCGATTTTCCCGATCTGTGCTTCGATCCCGGCGGCGGTGGTCTCCAGCGTGCGGTTGCCGATCACGTGAAAGCCGAGTTCCTCCAGCCGGTTCAACGTCTCGCTGTGCAGTGCCGGGGCGTGCCCGTCAAGATACGGGGAGCCTGCCTGAAAGTTGAACACGAAAATGTCCAGTTTGCGTTCCGCCGCAATTTTGGGGTCAAGCTGACGAAGGGACCCAGCCGCCGCGTTTCGCGGGTTGGCAAAAAGCGATTGCCCTGCCGCCTCGCGCTTTTCGTTCAGTTTCTGAAAAACGGCACGGGGCATATAGACCTCTCCGCGCACCGTAAAGGAGAGCGGCTCCGGCAGGGTCAAAGGGATGGAAAAGATGGTTTTGATGTTGGCGGTCACGTCCTCGCCGACAAATCCGTCACCGCGCGTGGCGCCCTGCACCAGCACGCCGTTTTCATAACGCAGGGCGACCGAAAGCCCGTCGATCTTCGGCTCCACCGAATATTCCGCCTCCGGCAGAGTGCCGGCAACGCCGGTGAGAAAATCTTCCAGCTCTTCAAAGGAAAACACATCGGTCAGGGAGTTCATCTGCACCTCGTGCGTGACCTTTTCAAAGCGGTCCAGCGCGGCGCCCCCCACACGCTGGGTAGGGGAGGCGGGGTCGTAAAACTCCGGGTGTTCGACTTCCA
The DNA here is from genome assembly GCA_900548735.1 of uncultured Eubacteriales bacterium. GTDB lineage: Bacteria > Bacillota > Clostridia > Oscillospirales > CAG-272 > Firm-07. Next base: position 10,537 of record URMC01000007.1, read on the forward strand.
GTTTTAAGAGTTCGGCATACATCCGGTCGTATTCAAAATCCGAAATTTCGGGGTCGTCGTCCACATAATAGCGCTTGGCGTGATACAGCAGTTGGCGGCGCAGTTTTTTGATTTTTTCTTCCAGTTCCATAACGTCCCTCCGGGCGCCTTGCGGCAAAAGTCTGTTGGCAATAGTATAGCACATTTGGGGCAAAAAGAAAAGCGGAATTTTACTCTTTTCTCCTCCGGTTGACAAACAGGTATGCGATGTGCTATAATAAGGAAAGCAAAAAGTGATACAGGAGGGGAATATGCCGATCATCGACTTTCATGCGCACATTCTTCCGGGGGCGGATCACGGCTCCCGCCATACGGCAACTTCCTTGGCGCAACTGGAGCTGATCCGGCAGGGCGGCACCGACGCCGTGGTGGCGACCCCTCATTTTTACCCGGATCAGGACAATCCGGATCGGTTTATCGCCCGGCGCGCGGCGGCGGCAGAGCGGTTGGTTTCCCGCCGCGGTTCGGAATTCCCGCGCGTGTATCTCGGCGCGGAAGTGGCGGTCTGCCCTTTCCTTGACCGGATGGAAAGAGAAGAGTTACAGGCACTTTGCGTGGAAGGCACGGATGTCATGCTGTTGGAAATGCCGACCAGGGACTGGGACAGTACGTTGCTTGCCACCGTGCGTGCAATCCGCAAACTGGGTTTTACCGTGGTGCTGGCGCACATTGACCGGTATCCGTTCCGGAATGTGGAAAAACTGCTGGCGGAAGGCTTTCTGGCACAGATCAACGCCTCGGCGCTGTTCCGCCTGTTCGGCGCCTCCCGCTATGCGGAGTTGCTTGCCAATGAGCAGATTGTGGCGCTTGGCAGTGACCTGCACGGGGACTCGCCGAAAGGCTATCGCGCGTTTTCGCGCCTGCGGCAGAAATATCCGCTTGCCGACGCGGTCTTTGCCCGCACCGCCCGCCTGATCGCGGGTGCGGAGCCGCTGACCGGTGCGCAGTGCCCGACACAAGAAGCGGGCGCCGCAATTTCGCACTGAGCGCAAGTAATTCTGACGATGCCTTTCGGGTACCTCCTGTCAGGCTATTATCGGTGAAAGTGAGAAATCATGAAGTATTCGGTTCTGTACGCCTGCAATGAGGCTTATTCGCCTTTTGCAGGGGTGTCTATACATTCTTTGCTGTCTTCCAACCGGGATGCTGAGGAAATTGATATTTATCTGGTGACGGATGAGGTCAGCGAAAAAACGCTGCAAAAACTGCAAAGCGAAGTCGGCTCTTTCGGAGCGGGTCGGCGGCTGTTGGTGGTGGACGCCGCGCCGTATATCCGGGAAATGCAGGCAGGAATTATCCCTATGTACCGTGGCTCGTATACGACAAATCTTCGTTTGTTTTTTGAAAAGTTCATTCAGCCTGACTGTGAGCGGCTGCTGTATCTGGATTGCGATATTGTGCTTGCCGGGTCACTTGCCGGGCTGTTTTCCGCAAATTTGGGGGAGGCACCCGCCGCTGTGGTGCAGGAAAGTATTGCGGGGGTGTATCCGTATGAGATCGGCTTTTCTGCCGGGGACCCGTACTTTAACGCGGGCGTATTTTTTATTCACGTGCCGAATTGGAAAAAACAAAACTGCACCGAGCGCCTATTTGAAATGATGAATGACCCGCGGCACCGCTATATGAACCCGGATCAGGATTTGCTGAACATTCTGCTGAAAAACAGAGTTCATTGGCTTTTGCCGCAATATAATCTGCAACCGGCGCACCTTGCCTACTCCGACCGGGCGTATTTCCGCCGCTACGGCAAGGAATGCTATTATTCCAAGGAAGAGATTGATTTTTCCCGCAAAAACCCGGTGATTTACCATACATACCGCTTTTGCGGGCAGTTCCCGTGGCACAAAAATTCCGTGCACCCGGCGCGGGAGATCTGGCTGAAAAACAAAGCCGAATCCGTGTTTGCCGACCACCCGCCGGTGCCGAACAAAGGTGCGATTTTCGTTGTGGAACGCGCGCTTTACCGGCTGTTGCCCCGCAGTGTGTTTTTGTGGATTTTTTCGCTGGCGCAAAGGCAACAGTTCCGTGCCGCCGAAAAGCGGATGCAAAAAGAGCTACGGGCAAAGGAGAAACAGGGATGACACGGGTGAAGAAATATCTTCCTTTTGCAATCGCACTGCTGCTGGGGCTTGCTTTTCTGGTGTTTGTCGGTGTTTCCAATGAGTCCAAAAAAGCCCACAACATCCGCGGCGTTTTTTGGGGAGAGACGGTAGAGGATACCGCAAACCTCCCTGGTAAGGGCACCAAATATGACCCCTACCGGATTGACTCGACAGAGGCGCTTTGCCGCTTCCGCGATAACGTCAACCGCGGGTACTCTTATTACGGCGCCTATGTGCGGCAGACGGCGGATCTGGATCTTTCGGGCATTGAAAACTGGGTGCCCATCGGTATTTTCGGCACCGAAAACCTTTTTGAGGGGTATTATGACGGCGCCGGACACACCATTTCTAACCTGACCATTCACGCCCCCGGGGAAAACGTGGGGCTTTTCGGCATACTGGGGGGCACCGTGGTCAACCTCGGCGTGCCGAGCGGCACGATTGAGGGAAACTGCATCGGCACCATCGCCAGCCATTCCGGGCACAGCGGGGCGCGCATTGTCAACTGTTACAGCGGCGCCGCCCTGATCGGCAACCGCATGGGCGGGATGGCGGATAATTTTGACGGTGCCATGATTTACAACTGCCTGTTTTTCGGCAGTCTCAGTGCCCCCGTCGGCAACGGTTTTCCGGTGCTGGGCGGCGGTATAGCCGGTTATGCCGGCAACGTGATTGACTGTTTCAGCACCACGGCAGACATCTGTTCCGCCGATTTTACCGGCATCGTGACCGACCGCCTCGGTACCTTTTACAGAGAGGGAACCGACGAAATCAAGGATCCGGACGCCATTCTTCGCGTGCTGAATGACAACCGTGAGCCCCTGACCGTCAATGTACTGGGCGGGCAGCCGGCATATGGTTGGAGCCGCACGGAGGGCGGGATTTCGCAGGTGCGGAAGATCAACTGGTACCCCGTGCGCTTTTTGTCTGTCGCACTTGCCGCCACGGCGTTGTTGCTGGCGTTGAATCTGTGGCTGGTGACCAAGGGCAGGGAAGAACTTCCGGCAGAGGGAGAGGGCGGCAAAGGCGCCTTGCTCAAAGCCCGTTTTGCCGCCGGCGTGCGGGAACTCGGCGCGGTGCGTTTTTGGTTTTTGTTTGCGTTGCAGGCGGTGTTGCTTTACAATGTGCTTGCGGTTTTGTGCGGGAACTCCGCCTCACTCTATGCGCTGACCTATGATCAGTGCACCGGGCTGTTTTGCGATTTCTTTGTTCCGTTGAAAACCATGACTTCCGATGGGGTACCGATGAGGGAATACTATGCCCGCACGGGCGACATTTACCCGCCGATGGCAGTGCTGTTTTTCCGCTTTGTCGCCCTGTTTATCCCGGAGGAATTCCGCGCGTTTGACGCCCGGTTTGAGCGCTCCGTGCCCGCGTTTGTGTTCACGTTGTTCTGCGTGGCGATGCTGTTTGCCCTGTATCTGATCTGGGAGCGGCGGGCAAACTGCGGCAAATACAGCCGGTTTCTGTGCCTGGGACTTTTGTGCGCGGCGCCGCTGCTGTTTGCGGTGGAGCGCGGCAACGTGCTGCTGTTCTGTATTCTGCTTTGCTTTGTGTTTTTGCTGTATTACGACTCCCCGTCCCGCGTGGCAAGGGAGGTCGCCCTGCTGGCGCTGGCGCTGGCTGCGGCAATCAAACTTTCTCCCGCGGTGTTCGGGCTTTTGTTGCTGAAAACGCGGCGGTGGCAGGAAACTGCCCGGTGCGTGGGGTATGGGCTGGCGCTGTTTTTTGTCCCGTTCTTCTTTTTCGGGGGCGCGGCAGGCTTCACGGACTTTATCCGGGCGGTGACCGGGTTTGCCCCCGGCAACACGACGGCGCGGGATAATATGATTCACTTCGGCAATCAGTGCAGTATTCTGTTGGCCTATTTCGGTTTCCCGCCCTATATCGGCGCGAAGAACGTGCGGATGTTGCAGATCCCCGGTATTCTTTTCCTGTGCGGGTTTGCGCTCCTGACCAAGGAACGCAGAAAAGCCGTGCTGGCGTGCGCCATGCTGATGGCGCTGACGCCGGATGCCGGCGGATATTATCTGCTGTCGGTCTATCTTGCCCCGCTTTATTTCTTCCTGTCGGAGAAAGAGCAGAGCGCGTGGGATGTGTTGTATCTCATCTTCCTTTCGGTTTGTGTGTTCCCGCTGCAATTCCTTACCGGATTGTTCGGGATCGGGGACGCCACCCTCTGGCAACTCGGAGGGATGGCACAGCTTGTGCTGCTTGCGTTGATGCTGGCGCAGGCGCTGGCGGCGGGGTTCGCCCGGCTCCGGCAGATCCGGGCTGACAGAGCCGCTGCATAAGTTTTACGGATACGGAAAAAGCCCGCGGCGGGTTTCGCTGCGGGCTTTTTCTCAGTACAGTTTGTATTTCAGGCGTAAATTGTCGGCGATCATGGCGATAAACTCGCTGTTGGTGGGCTTGCCGCGGTTGTTTTGAATGGTGTAGCCGAAGTAGGAGTTCAGTGTTTCCACATCTCCTCTGTCCCATGCCACCTCGATGGCATGGCGGATGGCACGCTCTACGCGGCTGGTTGTGGTCTGATATTTTTTGGCAACGGAAGGATAGAGAATTTTGGTCACGGAGTTGATGATTTCACTGTCGTTGATGGTCAGAAGGATGGCGGTGCGCAGGTACTGATAGCCCTTGATATGCGCAGGAACACCGATCTGATGGATGATTTTAGTGACCTGTGTTTCGATGTCCGGCTCCGGTTGTGCGGCGGGGGTATCTGCTTTGGCGCTTTCCTTGTTTTCTGCGTTTTTGCTCTGCAACAGCCGCTCCATATGCCCGCAAAGGCTTTGAATGTCAAAGGGTTTCATCAGGCAGAGGTCGGCGCCTGCCGTGCTTGCCTGAGCGATCATGGTCTGACTGGCAACCGGCAACAACATGAGAAATACCGGTGTTTTCCCGCCGGCGGCGCTCTGCTCGCGGTATTGGCGAAGGACGCCGATTCCGTCAAGCCGTGTCAGCATCATGTCGATCAGCGCCGCGTCATAGCGGTTGCGGCAGAGCTTTTGCAGTGCCTCCTCGCCGTTGCTTGCCTCATCCAGAAAACGGTACCCGCGGCGGTTTAGCCCCTCGCGTAATTGCTGTCTTTCCGCCGCATTTTCGTTTACAATCAGAATTTTGATGTCATGCTCCATTTTTCTTACTTTCCTCCGTTGATTCGTCGATTTGATTTTGACACCAATAGAATACCATAAATTTCCATAAAATGCAAGGGTTTCCACACGAAAAAAGCGACGAAATTTCCCGGTAAAATTTGTAAATTATTACCAAAATTGGATAAAATGGGTGACGGAACAACGAAATCTGTCACGCTACCGGCGGGTGTGCGGCGCGTTTTGAAGGAAAGAATTTTGATAAAATTTGCACAGGATTGGTAAAAACGACAGGGAATTGCGCTCGGCTTTTCCATATATTTCGCAGGCGGACAGGAGTTGCCGCAGGCAACCACCTCACAGCGTTTGGCACGAACAAAAGGAATACCCATCGTAGGGGCGGATTCCATATCCGCCCGCCCTGACGTAAAGTCACTTTTCCCTTTATTCTATCAAATCCCATACCCGCTTTTTCTTTGATTGCGCCAGGCGCAAAGAAAAAGCTATCAAAAAGAAACGCCCTTGAGGAGACGCGAAAAGGGGGCTTTTTGAAAAAAGCCCCCTTTGAATCCCCTAAAAACTTTTCGGCAACTGACACCGGGATGTTGGGTGTGTGCCGTTCGCGCACCGCGCCGTCAAAAAACTTGCTTGGCGCTCAATGCTCCGCGTGGGAGCACGGGTGGGTAAAGAACCCGGCGAGGTCAATGGCAAAAACGCCATGCTCGTCCTGCTGGAAGCCGATGCGCCGCAACAGCGCCGGATTGGTGGGTTCCCCCTCAAAAAATGCCGTGTGTACACCGCAAAGGTCAATAAAGTTCAACGCCGCGCGCCCCATCACAAACAGCGCGTCTTCGTCCGTGCCCCCTACGGGGCAGGCAAGGTCGGCAATGTGCCCGCCTGCCGCGTCCATGCGGAATTGGCAAATGCCGGCAAATGTGCCGTCGTTCTCCGCACGGTAAGCCAGCAATTCCTCCCGAAAAGGCACGCCGCAACGCCCGGCAAGTTCTTTTTGTTCCTCCTTGGTCTGAATCGGCAAAACGGTAATCATACTTCGGTTCCTTTCAGATAATCTGTTTCTTTTTTGGTCAGCACCCGGTAATGCCCCACGGGCAGATTCCCCAGCGTCAGCTCTCCGATTGCCACGCGGGTCAGCGCCAGCACGGGCAGGCGCACTTCCTCGCACATCCGGCGGATCTGCCGGTTGCGCCCCTCATACAATTCAAAGGAAAGCAGGGAATTGCCCCCCTCGCGGGAAAGCAGGCGCACCATGGCTGGGCGGGTGGTGTAGCCGTCCAACAAAAACGGCTCGTTCAGGCGCGCCAGCGCCGCAGGGCTGACCTCACCCTTTACACACACGCGGTATTTTTTCGGCAGGGTGTGCGCAGGGCGGATCAGGCGGTTGGCAAGTTCCCCATCGCAGGTCATCAGCAACAACCCGTCAGAATCCATATCCAGCCGCCCCACCGGGTACAGGCGTACGCCGGCGTCTGCCACCAGTTCCGCCACGGTGTGCCGCCCCTTTTCGTCCGACAGGGTGGTCACAAAGCCGCGCGGCTTGTGCAGCAATACGGTCACTTTTTCTGCCGCCACCGGGAGCACCCGCACGCCGCGGTATTCCACCACGTCACGCTCCGGGTCGATTTTTTGCCCCGTAACGGCGACCGCACCGTTTACGGTTACTTTTCCGGCGGCAATTTCCGCTTCCGCGGCGCGGCGGGAAAGCACCCCGCAGTCGGTAAAATATTTTTGCAGTCTGACAGTTTCCATACGTCCTCAAGAGGGGAAAATCCCCATCATGTCAGCGCCCGAACAGGGCGCGTATTTTTTGCCAAAGAGAGGGCTTGCCCCCGGCACGTTCCACGGTTTTGGAGGCGACCAGCGGCACACTTGCCAACTCCTCGCCGTCCATCCGATAAACGATTTTGCCCACCTCTTGCCCCTCCCGGCAGGAGCCAAAGAGAAAACGGGGCGCAAACACGGTTTTGGTGATCTCCCCGTGCCCCGCGGGCAGGGTCAGGGCAATGTTTTCGGTAGGCACCAGCGAAACCGATGGCTCCGCCCCGCCGACAATCGGCATTTCCACCGGTTCCGTGTCGGTGTGAAAGGCGGAATATTGCGAAAAGCCCCAATCAAAGAGCGCTGTGTGATCCCGCCAGTCGTTTCCGTCCGAAAGGGTCACGCAGATGAGCAACAGCCCGTCACGCTCGGCGGCGCCGACCAAGCACCTGCCGCTCTCTTTGGTAAATCCGGTTTTCACCCCTACCGCACCGTTATAGGTGCGCAACAGGCGGTTGTGGTTGAGAAACAGCCGCGTGGCATCCGTGCCGTTTTGGGGTACGGAGTAGCGCGTGGTGGAGGCGATCTCGCGAAAAACGGGATTTTTCATTGCCGCGGCGGCAATCAACGCCAACTCCCGCGCGGTGGTGTAGTGCCCCTCGGCGGGCAACCCGTGCGGGTTTTGAAAACAGGTGTCATGAAGCCCCAGCGCTGCGGCTCTGGCATTCATTTTTTCCGCAAAAGCGGGTACACTGCCCGCCGTGTGAAGCGCCAGCGCCACTGCCGCATCGTTGGCGGAGGAGAGCAGCAGGGCATAAAGCAGGGTACGCACGCTGACCGCTTCTCCCTCGAAAAGGTAAACCGAGGAGCCTTCTACCCCCACCGCTTCGGCGGGGACGGCAAAGGTGTCGTCCAGTTGGCATTCCTCCAGGACGACCAGCGCGGTCATGATTTTTGTGGTGCTTGCCATCGGCAGGCGTGCCGAGGCGCCGGATTCGGCAAGAAAAGTGCCGCTTGTGGCGTCAAAAAGCGCCATTGCCTTAGCGGAAGTGCCGGGCGCCGGCGTAGTAGGCGCCGGGGTTTGCGGCAAGGCGGCGGTTTTAATCTGCACAAAGCAGAAGAGTAACGGAACAAGCAGGGCACAGCATAAAAACGAAATCGAAAGAAATCGCAAAAAACGCATGGTATCACCTCCATACAGATATATGGAAGTTTTACCCGGGATATGCCCGCCGCACCGGAATGCCCACCCAACATCCCGGCATTAGTTGCCGAAAAGTTTTTAGGGGATTTTAAGGGGGATTTTTGAAAAAATCCCCCTTAACGCTCTTAAGGGGACGCGCCAAAGGAAACTTTTTTCAAAAAGTTTCCTTTGGAATCCTTCAAAAACTTTGGGGCAACTGTCACCGGGAGGTCGGGCGTGTGTACCCAAAGGTGCGCGACAGCCGATCAGCCCCCGCCGGAGGCGTATCCGCAAGGTGCCAAAGACTTTGGGGCAACTGCCGCCGGGGAGTTGGTGCGTTTATTTGCGCGGCGGTTACTCCTCCACCGGGGTCTCTGCTTCCTCTTCCGCGTCGGCGACCGCGGCGGCGGCAGTTTCCGCCATCTCGTCAATCAGGTCTTCCTCCGCGGCTTTCTTTGCGGCTTTTTTCTCTTTTTTGTCTTTGAAAAACTGTTTGATCTTTTCCACCAGCCCCGGCGCCTTTTCAATCAGATCGGCGATCTTATCCGCCGAGTTGCTCTCGCCCTTGCCGCCAAGGGGCAACAACTCTACCTCGCCCTCGGCGTTGACGGCGATAAAACACACCGGTTGTACCGAAAGCCCGGTTCCGCCGCCGCCCGCAAAGTTTTTGGAGGCGGTCTTGCCCCCGAAATCGCTCCCGCCGGAGGCGTAGCCTACCGAAATTTTGGAAATCGGGATAATCGTGGTGCCCGCAGGGGTTGCAATCGGGGTGCCGACAACGGTGTTCGCATCCACTAAGGTTTTGATGCTTTCCAGCGACGTGCGGATCATATCCTGCAGATTGTTGTTTTCAGCCATGGAGAATTACTTCCTTTCTTATTTTGATGTTTCAGCCGCAGGGGTACCCGCGGCGATATTTCGTTTTTCTTTTTGTGCCCGGCGGGCTTTGAGAAACGCAAATGCCACCGAGAACAGGACGCAAACCGCCCCGCCCACCCGCATGGAAAAGACCGCGCGCGCGTCAATGTGGGGCTTTTCGCCAAGATAATCCGCTATCACGGCAACGTCCGGCGGAGCCGCGTGCAGAACCGTAAATTTGCCAAGCACCGTCAGAATCAGCGCTACTCCGCCCGAAACCGCACCGTAAGCGACGGCGGTGGTGGCGGCATCCCCGGTTGCCACACGGATGTGCAGCCTCGCCGCGCGCAGATACAGGTGCTTGCCCGTAGCACGCAACAGCGCCACCAGCAATTTGCGTACCAGCGTCAGCTTTTCCGTCAGAGTCATCGGCGCTTCGCTTGCCTTGGGCGCTTTTTTGGTAGTGGCGGCGGGCTTTTTCTGCTTCGCCGCTTTTTTTGCAGCCTTTTTTGCTGCCTTTGCCGCTTTGCGCGCCGCTTTTTTCGCTTTCTTTGCCTCCCGCTTTTTTACCCGCTCCGGGGAGTATTTGCGGGGGTCAACCCGCTTGCCCGGATACAGGGAAAACGTGAAGCACAGCACGCGCAGGGTCAGCCGTACCTTTGCGTCATCGGCGGTCAGCACCACCCGCACCCGCAGGAGAAACAGCAGGACAAAAAACGCAACCAGCGCCAGCAATACAATCAACCACACCGGCATATCCCGCCCTCCTTTCCGCGTGTGTGATGCCTGAATTTATCGGGGGTCGCCGCCCTCGGTCGGCTCTGCGGTGTTTGCGGTGCTCTCGGTCGGCTCCGGCGCACTGCCGGCACCCTCGGCGGGTGCCGTTCCGTTGGCGGAACCTTCCGTGTCGCCCTCACCCGAGCCCTCCTTGCCTTCCACGGCGATGGAGAGCTGTTCGCCGGCTTTGCCGGCGGGCAGCATCGTTTCGGTTTCGGGCAGGTCGGAAAGAGAAGAGAGCCCGAATACCCGTAAAAACTTATCGGTCGTGCCGTAAAGCATCGGGCGCCCCGGTGCTTCCAGCCGCCCCACGGCGCCGATCAGCTCCTTGTCGATGAGGGAATTGACGGCATAGTTACTGTCCACGCCGCGTACCGCGTCCACAAATGCGCGGGTCACGGGTTGGTTGTAGGCGATGATGGCAAGCACCTCCATCGAGGAGGCGGAAAGGTTGCCGCCCCGCCGGATGCCGAGCGCTTCGCGGATGTACGCGCCGTACTGCTCCTTGGTGCAGAACTGGCAGGAGTCGGGAAAGCGGAGCATCATGATGCCGTGCTCGTCACTTTCGTATTTCTTGGCAATGCGTTCTACCATCCGCTTGACCTCACGCACGGTAAGCCCTGTCACGTCCGCCAGCTTCTGATACGCCACGGGATAGCCCGCCGCGAAAACGACCGCTTCAATACAGCTGCCAACGTTTTTGATCGGTTGCAGGATGTCGTCCTTTTCTTCCATGGTTATTTTTTCCTTTCCTCGGCTTTTTCATCATCTGAGGGGGCTTCGGGCTGTGACGCAAAATCCGCGTTCACGTCCGGCTCCTCTGCCGGTGCGTCCGGGTTGAGGAAGAAGCGTGTGTCCTCCCCGCGCACCGAGTTGTCGGTTTCCTCCGGTTCTTCCATCAGGATCTTCTGAATTTTGATCAGTTCCAGCACGCCCATAAAGGAGGCGATCATGTCGGCAAGCGACGGTGCGTCCTCCAACAGCTCGCGCAGCGTGGCGGTGCCGAAATGCTCCAGCGTTTGCAAAATCAGCACGATCTTGCCCTCCACGGGCACAATGGGCTTGCTGATCATCGGGGTAAAGCGGGTTTTTGCGTTCTCCATGCTCTCGCGATAGGAGATCACGCGCCGCACTGCCGTGCAGAGATCCTCGATGTTCTGATCCGCCACAAAGGTTTTGTCCGGCGCAATTTCGTCGGTATCCTTGACCATCCGGTTGCTGAAATAGGCGTAAAGCGGGTGCATTTTTGGCGCCGCCTCTTTGGCATGCTGGTGGCGGATGAGGATATCGGAAAGGTCAAAGCGCGGGGCTTTTTCCGCCTCCTCCTCATGCGGGATCAGCATTTCGCTTTTCCACACCATCAGCTGGCTTGCCATATTGAGAAAATCGGTGGCAACTTCCATGTCCATCGCCTGCGCTTCGGCAAGAAATTGCAGATACTGGTCGCATAAGAGGGCAATCGGAATGTCCAGAATATTGATCTTGTTTTTCTCAATCAGCGCAATCAGCAGGTCAAGCGGACCTTCAAAATCGGTCAGCTTATAAGTCATATTTTCCATTTATGATACTCCGTTCCGGATTTGTCAGATAAGAAAGCCTTTCATCCCCACTAAGGTAAACATCCCGGTGATAATGAGGTCTGTCAGCCAGTTGATCAGCCACGAAAGCGGCCCCAACAGCAACAGCAGCATTACGGCAAGCGAGATGTAACGCTCATAGCGCACCAGCTTGTACGCGTATTTCGGGGGCAGGAAGATGAAAAGAATACGGGAGCCGTCCAGCGGGGGGACGGGGAGCAGGTTGAATACGGCAAGCGTCACATTCAGGCTGACCCCGTAATAAAAGAACAGAATCAGAAAATACGCGGCGTTGAAGGCGGTCTCACTGGGATAGGTGAGCGTGGCAAGCCAGCCGTAGCCCACAAAGCGGAGCAACAGCAAAAACACAATCGACAGCAACAGATTGGAGACAGGCCCCGCCAGCGCCGAGAGTGCCATGCCGCTACGCGGCTTTCTGAAATTGCGGGAGTTGATCGGCACCGGGTTTGCCCAGCCGAAGCCGCAAAGCAACATACAGAGAAATCCGATGGGGTCCAGGTGCCGCAGGGGGTTCAGGCTGATACGCCCCAGGTTCCGTGCCGTGGGGTCGCCCAGCTTGTAGGCGGCATATGCGTGCGCGGACTCGTGCAGCGAGAGCGACAGCAGGATAATCGGCAGTACCAGCGCCAGCTGAATGAGGTAGTTGGCAATGCCCCCGCCCGATAACAGATAACGGAGCATAGGTTTTCCTTTCTATATCAACTAGCCTGACAGGCTAATCAGAGATCGTTGCGTACAAGGTCTTCAAAGCTCTCCCGCCGCACGGCAACGCGCGCCGTGCCGTCTTTCACCAGAATGACAGGCGGGCGGGGAATACGGTTGTAGTTGGAAGCCATCGAGTAGTTGTATGCCCCCGTGGTCAGCACGGCGAGAATATCCCCCCGCGCCGGTTTTTGCAGGGGCAGATTTTCGCCGATCAGGTCGCCGGATTCACAGCAGCGCCCCGCGATGGTGGCACGGTAATCCTTTGGAGCCCCCGCGCGGTTGGCAATCAGCACCGTGTAGGTGGACTGATACAGCGCGTAGCGCGGGTTGTCGGGCATGCCGCCGTCAATCGAGACGTAGTTGCGGAAACCGGGGATTTCTTTCACCGACCCCACGGTATAAAGCGTGATGCCCGCCGCCGCGACCAGAGAGCGACCGGGCTCCAGGATCACGCGGGGGAGCGTTACGCCGGCGCGCGCCGCATGGGCGCGGGCGTTTTCGGCGATTTTGCCGATCGCCGCGGCGTAGTCCACCGTGCGGTCGTATTCGGTGTAGGGCACGCCGAGCCCCCCGCCGAGATTCAGTTCTTCCGCTTCAAACCCGGTCTCTTTCTTCACGGCGGCAATGAAATCCATCATAATTCCCGCCGCGTCGGCAAACGGGGTAATGTCAAAAATCTGAGAGCCGATGTGGCAGTGGAACCCGGCAAGGCGCACGCCCGGGAGCGAGAGGGCTTTTTTTACAATCGCCGCAGCCTGCCCCGTGGCAATGGCACTGCCGAATTTGGAGTCCACATTTCCGGTGCGGATGGCTTTGTGTGTGTGCGGGTCAATGCCCGGCGTAATGCGAAGCAGAATCCGCTGGCACACGCCCCTTGCCGCGGCAAGCGCCGAGAGGGCGCATAGCTCGTCCTCGTTGTCTGCTACGATTGTGCCTACGCCCATGTCCAGCGCCTGCACAAGATCCGCATCGGTTTTGTTGTTGCCGTGAAAATAAATCCGCCCCGCAGGAAAGCCCGCGCGCGCCGCGGTATAAAGCTCCCCGCCAGATACGCAGTCCACGCCCAGCCCCTCTTCCGCCGCGATACGGTAAATCCCGGTGAAGCAGAGCGCCTTGGAGGCAAACAGGGGCAGTGCCCCCGTCCCGAAGTGGGCTTTGGCGGCGGCAAGATAGGTGCGGCAGTTTTCCCGGATGACGTTTTCATCCATAATATAAGCCGGGGTGCCGAACTCCCGTGCTAACTCCACGGTATCAAGCCCGCCGATGGCAAGATGCCCGGCGGCGTTTTCGGTCAGGTGCGGATATAAGAACATGGTTCTCTCCTTTTCGGGGTTCAGAGTTTGCTTTTCGGATTCAGAGTTTGGCGGCGGCGAGAATCTCCCGCCAGATGTCCGCCTTGCCCTCGCCGGTCTTGGCGGAAAAGACGAACACGGGCGTGCCTTCCGGCAGGTCCGGGTCGCTTTCCAGTGCCGCGGTTGCCGCCGCGCGCTCGGTTTTGTTCAGTTTGTCCGCTTTGGTGGCAACCACCGCAAAGCGAAGTCCTGTGGCGGCAAGGTATTGCAGCATCATGCGGTCGTCCGCGGTGGGACCCACCTTCAGGTCGATCAGCTGTAATACCAGCGCCACGCGGTCAATATTCGGGTTTTTGGTGAAGTAGGCGTCGGTCACGCGGGCAAACGCCGCCTGATCGCCCGCCGCGCGGCGGGCAAAGCCGTAGCCGGGCAGGTCAACCAAAAACAGTTTTTTATCCACATCGTAAAAATTGACGGTGACGGTTTTGCCCGGCGCGCCCGAAACGCGCGCCAGCGCCTTTCTGCCAAGCAAAGTATTGATGAGAGAGCTTTTGCCCACGTTGGAGCGCCCGGACAGCGCCACCTGCGGCACGGGTGCCGAGGGGAACTGACGCGCGTCACCCGCGGAGAGGAGGAGCGCGGCTTTCTGCAACTGCAACTCAGAAGCCATAACTCTCTCCCGTCCTTTCGGCGTTTTTGACCTCCGGCACGCAGATTTCGGGCAGAACCTCTTTGGTGCCGCCCGCGCGCACCGCGGTTTTCGTCACGTTTCCGGCAAGCGCCAGAGAAAGCACCTCACAAAGTGTGCGGCAGGGCTTGAATTCCAGCACCGCGCGCGCCTCGGGGTCCAGCTCCGGCAGGTCGCGCAGGTTGTCCGCCGGGATCAGCACCGTGGTGGCGCCTGCCGCCGCCGCTGCCATGGTTTTTTCTTTCAGCCCGCCGATGGCAAGCACTTCGCCGGTCAGGGTCACCTCACCGGTCATCGCCACCTCGTGGCGCACCGGAATGCCCGAAAGGGCGCTGACCAGCGCCGTGACCATGGCGCACCCGGCGGAGGGACCGTCCTTCGGTACCGCCCCTTCGGGGAAGTGAATATGCAGATCGGATTTTTTGAAGAAGTCCGGCGCGATGCCGTATTCTGCGGCGTGCGCCCGGATGAAGCTGACCGCAATGCGGGCGGATTCCTTCATCACGTTGCCAAGCGACCCCGTCAGCTCAATCTTGCCGTCACCGGGCAGAACCAGCGCTTCCACTTTCAAAAGGTCTCCGCCTGCCTCCGTGTATGCCAGCCCGTTGACCACGCCCACCAGGTCGCGGTCTCCCACGGTCTCTTTGATCAGCTTGCGGGGTCCTAAGTATTCCGGCAGGTCCTCCGGCAGCACATTCACGCACTTCTGCTCGCCGGAGGCGATCTTGCGCGCCGCCTTGCGGCAGATGTCGGCAATGGCGCGTTCCAGGTTCCGCACGCCGGCTTCTCTTGTGTAGTCTTCGATAATGGAGGTCAGGGTTTCCTCGGGCAGTTTCAGCATCCGCTTGGTCAACCCGTGGCGCTTTCTCTGCTTCTCCACCAAATGGTGCTCGGCAATCGCCAGCTTTTCGTGCTCGGTATAGGTGGTCAGCTCGATGATCTCCATCCGGTCGATCAGCGGGCGCGGCACCGTGTCCAGCGTGTTGGCGGTGGCGATGAATACGCAGTCGGAGAGATCAAAGGGCAATTCCACAAAATGATCGCGGAAGGCTTTGTTCTGTTCGCCGTCCAGCACCTCCAGAAGGGCGGAGGAGGGGTCGCCGTGCGCGTCACGCGTCAGTTTATCGATCTCGTCCAGCAGGATCAGCGGGTTGCTGACGCCGGCTTGCGAGAGTGCGTTGATGATCCGCCCCGGCATGGCGCCGAGATACGTCTTGCGGTGCCCGCGGATATCCGCCTCATCCCGCACGCCGCCCAGCGACACCCGCACGTATTTGCGGTTCATCGCATGGGCGATGGAGCGTGCAATGGAGGTCTTGCCCACACCGGGAGGGCCGACCAGGCAAAGGATCTGATTGCGCAGTTCCGGGTTCAGCTTTTTCACGGCAAGGTATTCAAGAATCCGATCCTTGACTTTGCGCAGTCCGTCATGGTCGGCTTCGAGAATTTTTTCCGCCGCCGCAAGATCAATGCGGTCTTTGGTCTTTTTATTCCACGGCAAATCCAGGCACACGTCCAGATACCCGCGAAGTACGCTCGCCTCTGAGGAGCCGAACGGGGTCTTGGACATCCGCTCGTTTTCTTTCAGCAGTTTTTTCTCCACCTCCGGGGGCAGTTTTGCCGCCCGGATGCGCTGGGTATATTCGTCGATTTCGCCGTCACCCTCGCCCAACTCGTCCTCAATTACGCGGATCTGCTCGCGCAGGTAGTATTCCTTCTGATTCTGCGCCAGATGCTCCCGCACGGTGCGATGGATTGCCATTTCGCACAGCAGAAGCTCGGTTTCCTCTTCCATCAGGGTCAGCAGGCGCTGTAAGCGCTCCATCGGGTCGTACAGCGAAAGGATGATCTGCTTGTCCTCAAACCGCACCAGAATGTGCGCCGCAACAAAGTCGGCAAAGGTGCCGGGGTCGTTTAGCAGCATGACCTCTTTTTTCAGATCGGGCGAAAGGGTGGGGATGCACTCCATCATGTGGGTCAGTGCGCTTTTTGCCTCTCTGAGCATCGCCTCGCCCACAATGCCGCCGAGATCCGAACCGGTGGTCTTTTTTCCCGAGACCTCTGCGGTGTAATAGTCGGCAAAGCGGCGCAGGTGCTTCAGCTCTGCGCGCTCATAGCCGTCGCACAGGATGTGCATGGTGCCTTCCTTGTCTTTGATTGCCTGCTTGATTTTGGCAATGGTGCCGATTTTCTGAAAATCGGAGAGCTTCGGCGTGCCGATCACGGGCTTTGCCGTTGCCACCAGAAACACAAAGGAATCGGTGCCCCCCGCCGCGTCCGCCGCGGCAAGCGAAGCGTCATCATTGATCTCAAACTGGATCGGAATTTTCGGAAACGCCACCACGCCCGGAAGCGGGATGACGGGAAGCTGTAAAAGTTCGTTTTGTTGTTCTGCCATATGGGTTTCCTTTCGGGTAAAATGATACAGTATATTATTATATCATATTATTTTAAAGAAGTCCAGTCTATTCTGAAATTTTCCACGATTTTCTTTGCCGGGGGCGGCACGGGCACAAAAGGTTCCGCCTGTCGGGCTCGTCTGTCAGGTGGTGTGCGAAAATCGGTAGTTCTCACAAATTTTTGTTCAAAAACCGGACATTTTTTCTACGTCTCGGTTATTTTCACGAATTTCCGGGGCGAAAATTGTCTATTTTGGATATTTACAAACCGTTCAAAACGCGGTATAATACCCCACACGATGAAGCCCTTGCGGGTTCATCCGTGCACGGCGGATCGCCGTCTGCCCCGGAGTGTCAATCTTATGGCACCAACGCGGGGGGTCGGCTTTTTTCCACCGTGCATTTTTCCTTGTTACTTTTTTTTAAAAAGGACTTGACAAGGGGGCGCGGGTATGGTATAATACCTCCGCAATGAAGCAGAACGTTCCGCGTTCTCACCTTGGCGGCAAGGGCGGCCGGGTAGATAGATTCCGTGGTTTCACGGTTTTTCGTGCGGGGCGTAGCTTCGCGCGATTTTTTGTTTTCTCAGCTTAAATTATTTTATTTTAAATTTCCGGCATACCGGATGGGAGGTGCTTTCTATTAGCGCAGGAAAAGAGATGCTGATCAATGAGGACATTCGTCTCAAAGAGGTCCGTGTGATCGGCGAGGACGGGGAGATGCTCGGTGTGATGACCGGCAACGCCGCACTGAAATTGGCTTACGACCGGGGGCTGGATCTGGTTCTGATTGCCCCGCAGGCAGCGCCGCCCACTTGCCGCATTATGGATTACGGCAAATATCGCTTTGACCGCGAAAAGAAAGAAAAGGAAGCCAGAAAGAAACAGCAGATTGTAGAGCTGAAAGAGGTTCAGCTTTCCTGCCGGATCGACGTGCATGACTTTGAGACCAAGGCACGCAACGCCATCAAATTCCTCACCGCGGGGAACAAGGTGCGTGTGGTGGTGCGGTTCAAGGGGCGCGAAATGGCGCATCAGGAGCTGGGGCGTGACGTGCTTGCCCGTTTTGAGGCAGCCGTTGCGGAAGCGGGAACGGTTGACAAAAAACCGGTGCTCGACGGGCGGAATATGACAATGATCATCGCCCCCCTCAAGGCAACGCCCGCAAAGGCTTAAAAGGATATCCGCGGCGGCGCTCTGCCGCCTTTGATAGAAGAATGTAACAAAGGAGTAAAACACAATGGGAAAGATCAAAACGCATAAGGCTTCTTCCAAGAGATTTTCCGTTACCGGCACCGGTAAGGTTAAAATCAACCACTGCCACCACCGTCACAACCTGGGTCTGAAAGACGCGAAACGCAAGAGACATCTGCGCTCTTCCGCGATTCTGAGCGCGTCCATGACGGCGACCGCACGGCACCTGATCCAGAAATAAGAGAAACGGAGGAAAAGACAAATGGCAAGAGTAAAGGGCGCGATGATGACGCGCAAAAGAAGAAATAAAGTTCTGAAGGCGGCAAAAGGCTACTGGGGCGCAAAGTCCAAGCACTTCAAGGTTGCAAAAGAACAGGTGATGAAGAGCGGCAACTACGCATTTGCGGGCCGCAAGATGAAAAAGAGAGATTTCCGCAGCCTTTGGATTGCGCGTATCTCCGCGGAAGCAAAGGTCAACGGTATGAACTACTCCACGCTGATGCACGGTCTCAAGAAAGCGGGGATCGACCTCAACCGCAAGATGCTTGCGGAGCTGGCGGTTTCCGACAAGGCGGCTTTCGCCACCCTGTGCGCAAGCGCAAAAGCGGCTCTCTGAGCTCAAAAACCCGGACAAGTGCCGGGTTTTTGTCTATTTCGGTGACCCCCTGCAAGGGGCATCACCGCTGACCAAACCGGGAAAC
Source organism: uncultured Eubacteriales bacterium (assembly GCA_900548735.1). GTDB lineage: Bacteria > Bacillota > Clostridia > Oscillospirales > CAG-272 > Firm-07. The sequence goes on from URMC01000007.1 coordinate 28,943, forward strand.
GAGGGCAAAGCATGAAGCGAGTTACCGAAATGATTACCTCCCGTCAGAACCCGCTTCTGACGCGTGTGACAAGCCTTTCCGAGCGCAAATACCGCGCGCGGGAAGGTCTTTTCCGCTTTGACGGAAAAAAACTGTTTTCGGAGGCGCTCTCGGCGGACCTGCCCCTTACGGCGGTGCTGTTCCGGGAGTCGTCCATGCCGGAACTGCTGGCGGCGGCAGGGGAGCGGGAACTGCCCGACGGCTGCCGCGCCGTATGTCTTCCCGACACGCTGTTTGACCGCATTTCGGAGGAAAAATCCCCCGAGGGCGTGATTTGCGTGTCAAAATATCTTGACAAAATCCATAAAATCATTACAATAGAAAAAAGGGGCGATTTTTTGCCGTCCCTTCTGCCGGGGCATACGCTGGTGCTGGAAAGCGTGCGTGACCCCGGTAACCTCGGCACCGTCATCCGCTCGGCGCGGGCGTTCGGCACCGCCAATGTGGTGCTTTCCGCCGACTGCGCGGATCTCTATCATCCGCGCACCATCCGCGCGGCGATGGGCACGCTGTTTCACCAGCATGTGATTGTGACCGCAGATGTGGCAGGCGCCATTGCGGCGCTCCGCTCCCGCGGCAGGGTCTATGCCACGGCGCTGGATGAGCGCGCGGCGGCGCTGCCCGAGGTAAAATTTGAAGCAAACGACGCCGCTGTGATCGGCAACGAGGGGCATGGGCTGACGCCCGCGGTCATCGCCGCGGCGGACGCAAAGCTCTATATCCCCATGGCACCGGGTGTGGAATCCCTCAACGCGGGGGTAGCCGCCTCCGTGGTGCTGTGGGAGTTTTTCCGGGGAGAAAAAAGGTGAGCGATACAGTGGTGGCAAGGGAAGAATTGTGGATTGCGCTGGCGGAGATTCTGGGACCGCGAAACGCATCCTTTCGCCCACTGATGGAGTGCTTCGGCACGCCGGAGGCGGTTTTCGCCGCCGACCGGGCGGCACTTTCAAAGGCGGCGCCCGAGCTTGGCTCCGGGGCGCTTTCCGCCATTGCGCGCGGCGCGGCGAAGACCAATGCCGCGAAGGTCCTTTATTGGTGCCGCAGAAACGGCGTGCGGGTGCTCTGCTACGGAGAAGAGGGATACCCCTCGGCATTGCTTTCCATTGCCGAGCCGCCGGTGGTGCTTTACTGCCGCGGCAACTTCCCGGACGGGGAAAAGGACTTCACCGTAGGTGTGGTCGGTACCAGACATGCGGATGAATACGGTGCCGGGGTCGCGTATAAACTATCCTTTGAGCTGGCGGCGGCAGGTGCCGTGATCGTCAGCGGGATGGCGGACGGGATTGACGGCATTGCCTCCGCGGCGGCACTGGACGCCGGCGGGCGGACGGTAGCCGTGCTCGGCTGTGGTATTGACATCGCTTACCCGCGCTGGCACGAGCGGCTGATGCGGGAGATTGAGGATCGCGGCGCCGTACTCAGCGAATACGCGCCCGGCACCCGACCCAACGGGTGGAATTTCCCGGTGAGAAACCGCATCATCAGTGCGCTTTCGGGCGCTTTGCTGGTGGTGGAAGGCGGGGAACAGAGCGGCGCGCTGATCACGGCAAGATATGCGGTGCTTCAGGGCAAGCCCGTGTTTGCCGTACCCGGTGACATCACCAACCCGCGCTCCGCTGGTACCAACCGGCTGTTGCACGGCGGTGCGGAGCTGGCGCTCTCGGCGGAGGATGTGCTTTCCTCTTTCCGGTTTCTGTATCATGACGCGATCCGGGAGCGGGAGATGCTGGAGGCACAGCAATATTCCGCCCTGTCCCCCGAAAAACTGAAAGCACATGGCGTGCGGTACGGCTTTGCCGACCGCCCTCGCCTGAAAGAAAGGCTGCGGCACGAGGCGCCGGAGCCTGCGAAGACCCCTGCCGCAACTCCTGCGGAAAAGGATCTTTCGGTACTGACGGAAGAACAGAAAAAACTGTATCTGGCACTCCCTGATACGCCGTTTGCACTGGACACGCTGACCGCGAAAGGGTTCACTCCCTCGGCGGCATCTGCCTCGCTTACTTTGCTGGAGCTTTACGGTCTGGTTGCCGCACGCCCCGGCGGACTGTACGAAAAACTCTGAAAAAACTCCACCAATTCGGAAAGGAATATCATATATGGCAAATCTCGTGATCGTGGAGTCGCCTTCCAAGGCGACCGCTATCAAAAAATATCTCGGCTCCAACTATAAGGTCATCGCCTCCAAAGGGCACGTGCGGGACCTGCCGAAAAGCACGCTGAGCGTGGACATCGAGCACGGCTTTGAGGCGCATTACATCAATATCCGCGGCAAAGGCGATCTCATCAAGGAGATCCGCAAAGAGGCGAAGGCGGCAAAAAAAGTATTTCTCGCGCCTGACCCTGACCGCGAAGGGGAAGCGATTGCGTGGCACCTTGCCAATGCGCTGGGGCTGGACCCTGAAAAGACCCTGCGCGTGACCTTCAATGAGATCACGCCGGACGTGGTGCGCGCAGCGATCAAAGCGCCCCGCACCATCGATATGAACCTGGTCAATGCACAGCAGACCAGAAGAATCTGGGATCGTGTGGTGGGCTATAAACTCTCTCCGTACCTTTGGAAATCCGTGAAAAACGGGCTCTCTGCCGGGCGTGTGCAGTCGGTTGCCGCGCGTATCATCGTGGACAGGGAAGAGGAGATTCGCGCCTTTGTGCCGGAGGAATACTGGACGGTTGACGCCCTGCTCGGCAACGATCACGACAAAGCCTTTTCGGTGCGCTTTTTCGGCACCACCAAGGGCAAAATGCGGCTTTCCTCCGAAGCAGATGCCAAAACCGTGACCGACGCGGTCGCGGGTAAGGATTTCACCGTCAAGAGCGTCAAACGCGCCACAAGACAAAAAATGCCCGCCCCGCCCTTCACCACCTCTACGATGCAGCAGGAGGCTTCCCGCAAGCTGGGCTTCCAATCTCAGCGGATCATGCGCGTGGCACAGGAACTGTATGAAGGGATTTCGGTCGGCACCGAAAACGGCGGGGTACAGGGTCTGATCACCTATATGCGTACCGACTCCCTGCGGGTCTCCGCTGACGCGCAGAGCGCCGCGGCGGAACTGATTGCCGCCAAATACGGCAAAGAATACTGCCCCGCAAAGCCGAGAGTGTATAAGACCCGTGCCGGCGCGCAGGACGCGCACGAAGCCATCCGCCCCTCCCGGGTGGATCTGGAGCCGGCAAAAATCCATAAGTATCTCACGCCCGATCAGTATAAGCTTTACAAGCTGATCTGGGAGCGGTTTGTGGCAAGCCAGATGCAGTCCGCTTCTCTTGCCACGCTTGCCGTGGAGCTGGAGTGCGGCGGATATCTCTTCCGCACCGGCGGGTACACGGTCACCTTCCCCGGTTATATGGCGGTTTATGAGGAGAGCGAGGACGAAGCGCCTGCTTCCGACGCCATTGCGGAGCAGAAGGATCTGCGCATCCCGGAGCTGACCGAAGGGATGAAGCTGACCGCCTGCAATGTGACCCCCACCAAGCATATGACCGAGCCGCCCGTGCGCTATACCGAAGCTACGCTGATCAAGTTTTTGGATGAGAAGGGCATCGGGCGCCCAAGCACCTATAATACCATCATCACCACCATTGTGGGGCGCAATTATGTGGAGCGGGACGGCAAGTCTCTGCTTCCCACCTCGCTTGGCGAAGTGACGACCAAGCTGATGAAGCAGAATTTCCCCGATATTGTGGACTATGCCTTCACCGCGCAGATGGAGACGGAACTGGACGAGATTGAAAAAGGCGAGGCGGATATGACCGCCGTGCTGGAAGCCTTCTGGCAGGATTTCTCCAAGGAACTGGAAAAGGCGGAGACCACCATCGGCAAAGGCGGGCTGGAACTGCCCGTGGAGGAAACCGACCTTGTCTGCGAGAAGTGCGGCGCAAAAATGATCGTGAAAAACGGGCGTTTCGGCAAATTTGCCGCCTGCCCCAACTATCCCGCCTGCAAGAACACCAAACCGCTGACCGAAAAGGCGGAGGAGGAGAAAAAGCCTCCCGTTACGGCGGATTTCAAGTGCGAGTTGTGCGGTGCGGACATGGTACAGCGCACCGGGCGCTACGGCACCTTCTTTGCCTGCTCCCGCTATCCCGCCTGCCGCTTTACCAAGCAGAAAACCAAGGAACTGGATGTGCCGTGCCCGAAGTGCGGCTCCAAGATTTTGGTCAAGACCGGGCGTAGCAAAACCGTGTTTTACAGCTGTGAGAAGTATCCGGAGTGCGATTTTTCCTCTTGGGATATGCCCACGGCGGAGAAATGCCCGCAGTGCGGCAAAATGCTGTTCCGCAAAAAGGGTAAGGCACTGCTGGTATGCCATGACAAAGCCTGCGGCTACCGCCGGGAGACCGAAGAGGTGCCCGCC
>URMC01000008.1 GCA_900548735.1 uncultured Eubacteriales bacterium
AGAGCGCGATGCTGGCAACCGGAAGCGACGAAAACAGCGCCGTGATTTCGGAGCTGTATCACGTGACCGGTGACGCCGCGGACGGCGCGGTGCTCCCTTATGAAAACAAGAACGGCTATTCCCTCTCGGACGGCAGTATTTCGCTGCTGTTGGAAACCGGGGATTCCGCCGCCGCCAGAAATGCCACCCGCTATTGCCGGGTGCTTGGCTACGGCATGGCGCACGCGGCAGTGCCTTACGGTACGGTCAAAGGCTCCGAAAAGGGCTTGACCGACGCGATTCTTGCGGCGCTGGATGACGCGGGGCTTACCGCCGGAGACATGGACGCGGCAGTCGGCTTTGCCAACGGCGTGGCAGACGTGGACGCGATCGAGAACGCGGGGCTTGCCGCCGTGTTCGGCGGGGCGCTCCCTGTGATTACCGTCAAAGAGCGCGTCGGTGAGGGGCGTGCCGCCACTGCGGCGCTCTCGCTTGCGCACGCGGCGCTTCTGTTGCACGGGGATCTTGCAAACGAGCCGGATACTTACGTAAACGGCAAAAAGGTCGGGGTGGACGGCACCGCGCTTTCCCGCGTGCTGGTCATCTCTTACGCGCCCGGCGGTTCTTACACCGCGGTGGTGCTCGGAAAATAACGGCTGATTGTAAAAGTCAGCGTCTCCATCGGAAAGCGCGGCTTTCCGATGGACTACCGGAAAATAATCAAAGGAGAACACAGATGAAAGTAGCACTGGTAACGGGTGCCTCGCGCGGGATCGGCCGCGCATGCGCCCTTCGGCTGGCAAAGGACGGCTTTACCGTTGTGGTCAACTACGCGCACAGCGCGAAGGAAGCCGAGGCGGTTCTCGCCACGATCAGGGAAAACGGCGGGGACGGGATGATCTATCAGGCGGATGTCTCCCGGCTGGACGATGTGAAGCGAATGATGCGCGATGTGGCAAAGGCTTACGGGCAGATTGACGTGTTGGTCAACAATGCGGGCATCGTGCGCGACGAATACGTGCTGATGCTGAACCCCGACACGCTGGACGCGTGCTTTGACCTGAATGTGAAGGGCTACTTTTACTGCGCACAGCAGGCCGTGTTAAAAATGTTCCGCCGGAAGTGCGGGGCAATCATCAATATGTCCTCGGTCAGCGGCATTCTTGCCCTGCCGGGGCAGAGTGTGTACGGTGCCACCAAGGGGGCGGTCAACACCATGACCGCCACCATGGCAAAGGAGCTGGCTCCTTACGGCATCCGTGTCAACGCGGTGGCGCCCGGCTTTATCGAAACCGAAATGCTGGACGCCCTCCCGCCCGAAAAAAAGGAAGAATATTTAAACGCGATCCCCCTGCACCGGCTGGGCTCGGTGGAGGATGTGGCGGGCGTGGTCTCCATGCTTGCCTCGGATGACGCGGCGTATATCACCGGTCAGGTGATCACCGTGGACGGAGGAATTTCGCTTTGATGAACATATTTGAGGTCAACAAAATCTTAAAACAGCGCCCGCCCTTTCAGATGATCGAGCGGGTCACGGCGCTGGACGAAAACGGCGCCACCGGCACCAAAACCGTGTCGGCAAACGACCCGTGGTTTGCCGGGCACTTCCCCGGCACCCCGATTTTACCGGGCGTGCTGATTGTGGAAAGCTGCGCCCAACTTTGCTCCGTGGTGGCGCAAAGCGAAGCTGACGGCGATGAGGGGCTGCTGTATGTCCTTTTGAAAGTAGACGGTTTCAAGTTTCTGAAACCGGTGGTGCCCGGTGACGTGATGGAGATCACCGTCACCAAGAAGAGCCACGGGGGGCCGATGATCTCCTTTGACGCGGTGGTGAATGTGGCGGGGGCTTGCCGCGCGAAAGGCAGTCTTGCGTTCACCGCCATCCCGCGGGAAACGGTGGAGGAACTGTAATGGGAAAAACAGCGTTGCTTTTTGCAGGTCAGGGGGCACAGGCAGTCGGCATGGGGGCGGATTTTTATGAAACTTCCCCCGCCGCGCGCGCCGTATTTGACATGGGCGAGAAAATTGCCCCCGGCATCACGGCGCTGACCTTTCACGGGGACGCGGCAGAACTGGCAAAAACCGAAAACACTCAGCCTTGCCTGTTTCTCACCGATCTTGCCATCGCGGCGGCACTGCGCGAAAACGGGCTCTGCCCCGGCGCTGTGGCGGGATTTTCGTTAGGGGAGCTCCCCGCGCTTGCCTTTTCGGGATTGCTCACCGAGGAGGACGCGTTCCGCCTGGTGCTTTTGCGCGGGCAGACCATGGCAAAACTCTCCGGGGAGCATCCGGGCGCTATGGCGGCGGTTCTGAAACTGGACGCCCCCACCGTGGAGGGGATCTGCGGGCAGTTCACCGAGATCTGGCCCGTCAACTACAACTGCCCGGGGCAGATTTCCTGCGCCGGCAGCAAAGAGCAGATGGACGACTTCTGCGCCGCCGTGAAAGCGGCGGGCGGGAGAGCCGTAAAACTTGCCGTTTCCGGCGCGTTCCACACCCCGTATATGGCGGGCGCGGTGAGCGTGTTGGAGGAACGGCTGAAAACGCTGACTCCCGGCACGGCAAGCGTGCCGGTGTACGCCAACCGTACGGCGGCGCCCTACGCCGCGGACGGGAGCGATCTTACAGAAACCCTTTCCCGGCAGGTCGCCTCTCCCGTGCGCTTTGAGCAGACGTTGCGCACCCTTTGGAGCGAGGGCTTTGATACCTTTGTGGAGGCAGGCGCGGGCGCCACGCTTTCGGGCTTTGTGCGCCGCACCCTACCGGAAGCCACTGTCTTTACCGTAAACAGCGCGGCAGGATTGGAGGAATGGAAAAACGCATGGACGCAAAGTGGAGAGACTGTATCGAAACACTGAACGGCAAACGCGCCGAAGCCTTTGCGGCGGGCGGCGCCGCGCGGGTGGAAAAACAGCACGCGGCGGGCAAACTGACCGCAAGGGAGCGCATGGAGGCGCTGTTTGACGACGGCACCTTTACCGAGCTTGGCAATCTGGCGCTTTCCGCCGCCACCGACTTTGGGATGGAGAAAAAGAAAAAGCCGGGTGACGGCGTGATCGTGGGCTTCGGAAAAGTGCACGGGCGGCTGACCTTTGCTTCTTCCCAGGACTTTACCGTGGGGGGCGGCTCGCTTGGCGCCACACACGCGGCAAAAATCTGCCGGGTGATGGATCTTGCATATGAGAACCGCGCGCCCTTTATCTCGATCAACGACAGCGGCGGCGCGCGCATTGAGGAGGGCATTGACGCCCTTGCCGGCTATGCGGACATTTTCTTCCGCAATACCAAAGCCTCCGGCGTCATCCCGCAGATTGCGGTGGTGCTGGGACCCTGCGCCGGCGGCGCGTGCTACTCCCCTGCCATTTGCGATTTCATCTTTATGACAAACCCGACGGGGCAGATGTACATCACGGGGCCCGCGGTGGTCAAATCGGTCACCGGTGAGGAGACCGACGTGCAAAGCCTTGGCGGCGCCGCCGTGCACGCAAGGCAAAGCGGCGTAGCGCATTTTACGGAGGGGGACGACCTCTCGTGCCTGAACCGCGTGCGCCAACTGCTGGGCTATCTGCCGCAAAACAACGCCGAGAACCCGATGGTCATCAAGGGCAGGGAAACGGATCGCACCGCCACGCTTGCCGAGATTATCCCCGGTGACGCAAAACTTTCCTATGACGTGCATGAAGTGATTGACACCTTTGTGGACGAAAACAGCTTTTTTGAAGTGCAGAGTGACTATGCGCAAAACCTGGTGGTCGGCTTTGCCAGACTTTCCGGTAAAACCGTCGGCATTGTTGCCAACCAGAGCAAGGTGGCGGCAGGGGCACTTGAAATCAACGCCTCCGACAAAGGGGCGCGCTTCATCCGCTTCTGCGATTGCTTCAATATCCCGCTGATTTCTCTGGTGGACGTTCCGGCATTCCTGCCCGGCAGCGATCAGGAGCACGGTGGCATCATCCGTCACGGCGCCAAACTGCTGTATGCCTTTTCGGAAGCGACCGTGCCGAAAATCTGCCTGATCTTACGCAAAGCATACGGCGGCGCGTACATCGCGATGAACAGCAAAGGCCTCGGCGCGGACGCGGTCTTTGCCCTGCCGATTGCCGAAATCGCGGTAATGGGCGCCTCCGGCGCCGTTGCCATTGTGGGCGGCAAAGCGTTGAGGGAAGCCGCCGACCCCGCCGCCGAGCGCGCGCGGATGATTGACGAATACAACAGGAAATTTATGAACCCTTATGTTGCTGCCGCGCACGGCTTTGTGGATGAGGTTATCCACCCGGCAGAGGTGCGCGAAAAACTGATGGGAGCGCTGGAAATGGCGGCGCACAAACAGCACGCGCCCGCCCCCCGCAAGCACGGCAACATCCCGCTTTAGCCTGACAGGAGGTATCCAAACCCGCCTCCGGCGCGCGTATTTCGAAATCTTTGTGACTTTATGTCGTTGGAGGGCAAAGCCCGCCTTCCTCCAAAAAGCCGCAAATCTTCCTGAAATACGTGCGCCGGAGGTCGAAGAGTTCTCGCGGGACGGATTTTTCGTCAGGCAAGGCAAAAACGCAGGGAATATTTTATATTCCCGAGTATTTTAACGTACCGAGTATTTTAACGCAGTATGACGGGAAATCCGCCCGCGAGAACCGGGTTCGGATATCTCCTGTCAGGCTAAGCGGACAGGAGGACAAAATGGAAACCACCATTCAAAACGAAGAGCTGATTGCCGCGGCGATGACCGTAATCTTAAAAGAAACCGGGCTGGACGCCTCTAAAATCCGCCTGATTTCCTTCCGTGAAGTGGAAGCAAGCCCGCTGGCACAGTACATAGAGCGATACCGCATCGCCTACAAGAAATATCAGTTGGGGGATGAATCGGCATGAACAAGTACCGTATCAAAATCAACGGGCATATCTATGAAGCGGAAATTGAGGTCATGGACGGGCAAAACGAAAGCGCGCCCGCCGAAAAGCCCACCCCCGCCAAGGAACTGAAATCCCCGAATTTCTCTCCCATGCCCGCCGGCACCAAACCGCAGAACGCCGCACCCGCAAAGGGCGCGGTATGCAGCCCCCTGCCCGGCATCGTGACGAAAATTCTGGTGAACGAGGGCGAGCGGGTGAAAGCGGGTCAGGCGGTGCTGATTCTCGAAGCCATGAAAATGGAAAACGAAATTGCCGCCCCTGCGGACGGGATTCTGGACAGATTGGCTGTCGGTGAGGGCGCGCACGTTGCCGCGGGCGTTCCGCTGTTTGCCGTGGTGCCGGAAAAGGGTTAAGCGATGCTGGCTTTTCCGAATACCAAACTGGAAATTACCGAAACCGTTCTGCGTGACGCACATCAGTCTCAGGCGGCAACCCGCATGAAAACCGCGGATATGCTGACCGCCTGCGGGGAGCTGAACCGCGCGGGCTACTGGTCGGTGGAGTGCTGGGGGGGCGCGACCTATGACGCGTGCCTGCGCTACCTGAACGAGGATCCGTGGGAGCGGTTGCGGGTCCTTCGGCGTGCGATGCCGGATGTGAAACTGCAAATGTTGCTCCGCGGGCAAAGCCTGCTTGGCTACCGCCACTATGCGGACGACGCGGTGGAGCTGTTTTGCCGCAAATCCATCGAAAACGGCATCAACGTGGTGCGTATTTTTGACGCACTGAACGATGTGCGCAATATGGAAACCGCTATGAAAAGCGTGAAAAAATACGGCGGCATCTGTGAGACGGCGGTCAGTTACACCACGGGACCCGTGTTTGACGATGACTATTTTGTGGAGCTTGCCATGGCACTTGCCGACCGGGGCGCAGACGTGATCTGCATCAAGGATATGGCAAACCTCTTACTCCCCGGCGCGGCGTTTTCCCTCATTTCCAAAATGAAAGAAAAAGTCGGCTTGCCGATTCATCTGCACACGCATGACACCTGCGGCACCGGCGAAGCGGTCTATCTTGCCGCGGCGCTTGCCGGGGTGGATATTGTGGACTGTGCCCTTTCCCCGTTTGCGGGCGGCACCTCCCAGCCCGCCACCGAAACCGTGGCGGCAATGTTTGAGGATACCCCGCGCAAAACGGGACTTGACAGCAAAGCGCTGCAAAAAGCGGCGGAGCATTTCAAGGGTGTGGCAGAGGGGCTTCGCAAAGAGGGCTTTATCAAGACCTCTGCCCTGCACGTCAAGCCCGAGATTTTACGGTCTCAGGTGCCGGGCGGCATGCTTTCCAACCTGATGTTTCAGTTGCGGGAGGCGGGCGCCGCAGACAAGATGGATGAAGTGCTGGCGGAAGTGCCGCGCGTGCGCGCGGATTTCGGCTATCCCCCGCTTGTCACGCCGACCAGCCAGATTGTGGGCACACAGGCGTTTCTCAACGTAATCGCCGGGGAACGCTATCGCACCTTCTCCAAGGAATCCGCCATGCTGCTTGCCGGAGAATACGGCAAACTGCCGGGGCAAGTGAACGAGGACGTGCGCCGGCGTGCTATCGGCGACAAAAAGCCGATCGACTGCCGCCCGGCAGACCGCCTTTCCCCGGAGCTGGAAGCCGCAAGAAAAGAATTTAAAAACCTGATTCAGAATGACGAGGACCTGCTCTCCTGCATCCTCTTCCCCCAGATCGCGCCGGAATTTCTGCGGCGCCGGAGAGAAGAGATCCCGGAGGTGGAAGTTTTCTTTGACGGGTTTTATTGATCCCCGCCGCAAAAATGCGGCAAAACTCATCCCGTATGCCGCCCTTTTCGGGCGGCATACCGATTTTACCGAAAGGAGCCGCTATGGATAACGCAACCGCAAAACAGCCGAAAATCCTGATTCTCAACGGCAGCCCCCAGCGCGAGAGAAGCACCACCATGGTGATGACCAGCGCGTTTGCCGCGGGGCTTGCCGAAAAAACCGGTGCCACGGTGGAAACGGTCACGATCTCCGACCTTTCGATGAAGCCTTGCATGGGGTGCCTTGCCTGCTGGGGGCGGCATGAGGGCGATTGCGTGATCCGGGGGGATGACATTCCTGTGGTCAAAGAGAAGATTCTCGCCGCCGACTATGTGATCGAAAGCTTTCCGGTTTACGTGTTCGGTATGCCGGGGATCCTCAAAATGTTTACCGACCGGATGTTGAGTATGCTTTGCACCTACCGGGGGCACGAGGTGCCGCATGACGGCTCCTCCGTGCACGGCTTGCGCTATCCCAGCGCCACCCGGAAGTTTATCGTGATCTCCGGCTGTGCCTATACCGAGGCGGAGGAAATCTGCGCGCCGCTGCGCGGTCAGTTTGACCTGATCTGCGGCAAAAAGAACTATACCGCGCTGTTTTGCCCCCAGATCAAAGCCCTGATCGACCGGGGCGGCGCGCGCCTTACGCGTGCGCTGGCGCACTTTCGCGCCGCGGGAGAGGAGTTTGCCGAGCATGGCTGTCTCTCACCCGAAACCGTGGAAAAACTGACCCGCCCGCCGTTCTCCCCCGATGTTTATCGGGTGATTATGGAGCACGTGTGGGAGCAGGAAAAACAAAACGCAAAAACGGAGGAAGTATGACGGAGTTAGCAGTAGACCTTCTCGGTGCCGACCGCCCGGAGGAAGAGCTTTGTCGCGGCGCGCTGGCGGCGCTGGAAAAAGATCAGGATTTGTTTTTACACTTGTTCGGTCACCGGACGGTGATCGATGCCGTACTCGGGGGTAGCCCTGCGGCAGCGGGCAGATACCGCGCCGTGGAGGCGCCCTTTGAGATCACCAATCTGCTCTCCCCGACCGACGCGATGGCGCATACCGACGCATCGCTGGTGCAGGCGCTGTACCTGTGCCGCGACAGCGAAAAAGTAGCCGGAATTGTGACCTGCGGGGCAACCGGATCGGTGCTGATGGGCTCCATTATGGTGTTGGGGCGGGTCGGCAGGCAGCGCCCGGCGCTTTTGGTAGAGTTGAAAAACAGCAAGGACGAATCGGTGTGCCTTCTGGATTGCGGTGCGAATATCGACTGCCGCGCGCCGATGCTGGTGGACTTTGCCAAGCTGGGAGATGCCTATATGCGCGCCGCCGGGTGTGAGAACCCGCGTGTAGCGCTTCTTTCCAACGGGGCGGAAAAAACAAAAGGGTGCGCCACGGTCAAGGAGGCGCACGCACTGTTGGAAAAAGAGACTTTGAATTTTGTGGGGAATGTGGAGCCGAACCATGTGCTCTCCGGCAGTGCCGATGTCGTGGTGTGCGACGGATTTCACGGAAATATCCTGCTCAAATGCATTGAAGGCACGGCAAAGGAAGTGCTGGCAGAGATTGAGGCGAACCTGCCCCATGCGGATGCGGAAACCGCGCGTGTTTTGCAGCACGTATACGGGCGTTATGATTATAATACCGCCGGCGGCGCCGTGCTGATGGGCGTGAAAAAGCAGGTAATGAAAGGGCACGGGGCGGCAACCGCCAAAACCGTGGAGAATATGATCGCCCTTTCCGCCAAGCTTGCCCGTAATCATTTGTTGCAACGGGTGAAAAACGTGTGACGCACATCCTGCGCCGCCTGCGCCACCTGCGGCTGGGCTGATAGGCTGACGCGGTGTTTTGGGTGCACACGTCCATCCTTTTGTAGGGGCGACCATTGGTCGCCGCCTTTCTGACAAAATTCTAATATCCACAGGGGTGCGGGTGTCCCCTGCACTCACAAACCATATGCCGCACAACCAAAAGCGGGAGCCTTGAAAAGGCTCCCGCTTTTGGTTTACTTTTTAAAATGCTTTTTCAGCGCTTCAAAGGTTTCCGGGCTGATGTCATGCTCAATCTTGCATGCATCCTCCTGCGCGATCTCACGCGGAACGCCCAGCTTCATCAGCATGGTGCTGATCAGGCAATGTCGCTCGTAAATTCTCTTCGCAATTTTTTCGCCTTCCTCGGTCAGCACAAGCCCACCGTTTGCGGCGGTGGTCACAAAGCCGTTTGCTTTCAGCTCACGCAACATAATGCTCACCGTCGGGCGGGAAAAGCCCAGTGCCACCGAAAGATCCACCGCGCGTACCTTGTCGGTGGAGCCGGACAGCACCAGTATTTGCTCCAGATAATTTTCTCCGGATTCGTGAATCAAGGGTTGACCCCTCCTTTACTCCTCCTCGTCCTCCACAACAGGGTTGACAAGGATGCTCAATTTGGTCACCAGTTCTTCGTCCATCTCCGTCACGGTGACCACCAGATTCTGATAGCTGAACGAATCGCCTACATGCGGATCCGCATCCAGATTTTCAATCGCAAACCCGCCGATAGTGGTGTATTCGCAGTTGAAATCCTCCGGCGCGTCAAAGCCGATCTCCTCAAAGCAGTCGTCGATATTCATATCTCCCACCACTTCATAGGTGTTTTCGCCGGTTTTTCGACAGTCAACCTCGATCACGTCGGTATCGTCCCAGATGTCACCTACCAGCTCCTCCAGAATGTCCTCCATCGTCACAATACCAAGCGTGCCGCCAAACTCATCAATCACCACGGCAAGGTGCATTTTCTCCTCGCGCAGGCGCTCCAGCGCCGCGGGTAATTTCATGGTTTTGTGCAGTTTACAGGTCGGCAGGAGGATGGAACGGATATCCGGATTTTTGTCATCCAGCGTTGCCTTGTAATAACGCGTCAGCGTCAGCACACCGATGATGTTGTCTATGGTCTCCTCATACACCGGCAGGCGGGAATACTGCGTGGGGTCACGCAGGGTTGCGGCAATTTCCTTCGGGTCGTCATCAATATCAATCGCCACCATATCTACCCGGTGGGTCATGATACGCTCCAGCGTAATGTCCGAGAACTCCAGTGTGGACTGCAAAAGCTCACTCTGATCCTCGTCGATCACGCCCTCTTCTTCAACTGTGTCAATGATGGTGGAAAGTTCCTCCTCCGTCACGGACGGGGCATCTTCCTCTTTATCCGTACCCCAGATCTTGCGGAGCCCGCCGATCAGCAACATCACGATGAACACAATCGGCATGAGGATCAGCGTCAGAACCTTGGTCGGGATTGCCACCCAGCGCACCACGGTATCCGCGTGCTGTTTGGCAAGGATTTTCGGCATAATTTCACCGCAGATCAGAATGACCACCGTAACGATGATGGTGGCAAGCGTAGATGCCAGCCCGTCGTTGCCGGGGAAAAGCTGCATCACGATCAGCGTGGTGCAGGTAGAGACCGCGATATTGGCAAGGTTGTTGCCGATCAGAATGGCGGAAAGCGACACCGTAAACTTTTCGGTAATGCGATAAGCCACCTTTGCAGTGGTCTCCCCCGCCTCGGAGGCACGGCGCAGCCGCAGTTTATTGGAGGCGTTGAACGCGATCTCGGAAGCGGAAAAATACGCGGAGCACGCAATCATCGCCACAATCACTATATATGCCCAGGTCATTCTTCCACCTCCCCATGCGCGGCGGCACGGCGTTCTGCCATGTCCTCCTCATCCAGGATGTGGATATCGACCTTCACGGGTCTGCCGTTTTCCACTGCCTCCACGGTAAACTCCATGTTTTCATAGAGGAATGTCTCCCCCTCGCCCGGCAGGTGATCGGTGCGCTCCCGCAGGAACGTGAGCAGCGACTTTTTCTCCAGTTTTGCCGGGGGGCGGGGCAATCCCATCCGCTCATACAGCACGCCGAGCGGCAGGCGGGTATTGACTAAGTAATGGTTTCCGCCGAGAGACTGGAAGTTGCGGTCCACCACGTCTTCCTCGTCAAAAATCTCGCCGACGATCTCCTCCAAAAGGTCCTCCACCGTGACAATGCCGACCATCTTGTTTTCTTCATCGGTCACGATTGCCATATGGTGCTTATGCTGGCGCATATCGTTGAGCACGTCGTCCGTCAGGGCGTTTTCCTGCACAAAATACGGCGCCGCCAGCACCTGGCGCAATTTCACGGGACGTTTGCGGTTGTATTCGATCAGATACTGCCGGATCCGGATGGTACCCACGATGTGGTCAGGCGTGCCGGAATACACCGGAATGCGCGAGTGGTTGGTCGCGCGGATTGCCGCCACCACCTCTTCCTCCGTTGCGTTCAGCGGGATGGATTCCACATCCTTTGCCATCGTCATAATGTCGCGGATCTTGGTATCGTCGAATTCGAGAACCGATTTCAGCATATCGCCCTGTTCTTCGTCCACCACGCCCTCTTCTTCGGCGGTGTCAATGATGTCGCCCAATTCTTCTTCCGTAATGGAGGGTTGCTCCTCCTTGGCAAAGAGTTTGGAAACACCTTTGGAAATCATCCCGAAAAAGGCGGAAAACGGGGTCAGAATCTTCATAAAAAAGCGGAGCGATCCGTTTGTCAGCATAGTTATCGTTTCACTGCGGTCGTTTGCCAGCGTTTTCGGGATCATCTCACTGAACAAAAAGATAATCGCCGTGCTGACCACGGTACAAAGAAGCGAAAAACGGAACGTGGAAGTATCCGTGCCCTTTGCCGAAAAAATCCGTGTGGCAATGACCGTGGCAACGGATGCCGCCGCAATATGCGTAACGTTGTTGCCGACAAGCAGGGTGGTCAGCGCTTTTTCAAAGCGATTCAGCACATACAGCACGCCCTTGGCGCGCCTGTTACCCTCGTCCGCTTTGGATTTGATGCGTATTTTGTTGACCGCGGAAAAAGCACTTTCCGCACCCGCAAAATAAGCGCCGAACAGAATGAACAGGATAAATGCAATCAGTAAGGGCAAAACACCCGATAAAGGTATATTGCCCGGCGTACTACCGCCAGCGTCCATGAAAAAAGTCATCTCCTTATAAAAATTATATAAATTCAGTATAGCATGGTTTTATTTTTTTGTCAAGAGTTGTTTTGGATTTGTGAGGAGTGGTGAGATAAGATTTTTTGCAAGCGGGAGGAGAGACACCCCTTACGGAATTTAGTATTTGCCGGTGCGCGGGCACCCGAAAGCCCCCCTCCGGGAGGGGGGTGGCGCGTGAGCGGCAGGGGGAGAGAGCGCAACTAAAAGGTTGGTTCTCGTTTCGGCTACCACCCGCCAAACTTTGAGTGCGACAACCGGATGAATTTTCCTGCCTTGCAAAACGTCCTTTGTCTCGCGGGCTCCTTCACCCGCTCACGCGGGAGCCCCCTCCCGGAGGGGGCCTTTCTGTGCACCCTTTTCATTGTAGGGGAGGATTCCATATCCTCCCGCCCGGACACAAAGCTACTCTTTCCATTCCGTTATCAGACTCCTTATCCGCTTTTTCTTTGTATGCGCTGGCGCAAAGAAAAAGCTAACAAAAAGAAACGCCCTTGAGGGGACGCGAAAGAGGGAACTTTTTGAAAAAAGCTCTCTCTTAAACTCCCTCAAAAACTTTTCGGCGCTGCCGCCGGAATGTCAACGTGTACACCCAAAGTAGCGCATCAGCCGATCAGCCGCACCGCAGGTGCCTTTTTGAAAAAAGCTCCCTCTTAAACTCCCTCAAAAACTTTTCGGCAACTGTCGTCGTTCACAATCAGATAATCGCCGGCACAGCGGTCTGCAATTCCGCAGGGGTCACGGGGTTTGGAAAGCACAGGGCATACAGCCCGTCCGAAATGCGGGCAAGTTCCCTCTCCCGGCGGGCGGCGGCTCCCAGTTTTTCCGCCCCGGCTTTGCGCGTCAGTACCGGTACGGTACGCGTTTTCCGCGTTTTTTTCAGATATTCCAGCCCCTTTGCATTTGCCGCAAGCAACTGCAAAAACGCGGGCGGCGCCGCAAGGTCGCTTTTTTTCACCCCGGCAAGCAAAAACAGCAATGCCCGGCGGATTCTTCCGTCGGTATACGCCCCACACGCGGCGCCTGCCAACAGGCTCTCATAATCCGTGGCTTGTTCCGCCGATGAAAGCAAGCGCGCAAACAGTCCCGCGTCCATCTCCGCCGTGTCCGAAAACGGCGTTTTTCTCATACCGTACCCACGCAAAACGGCAAGCATTGCCCCGCCGAGGCGCGCCGTATCCGCCGTGCCCGTGCGCGCGGTCGCCGCGCCGAAAATATCCCTTGTTTCCTCGGGTAAAAACGGCAATATGTCCCCGGACGTGTTGAGTTTCGCCCGCAATGCCGCGGCGCTGGGATACGCCGCGCCGGCATCGCCCGAAAGGTATCCTTCCCCCACCCGGCGCACCGCCATGGGGGTCAGAGGCAACCGCTCTTTGGCGATTGCCCGCAGATAAGAAATCCCCAAAATATCGTTGGAGGAAAATTCCTCCCCCAGATAATCAAAAATCGCGCCTGTACTGCCCCGTTTTTTGCACGCCTGCCGGTAATACGGCAAAAACTCAGGGGAAAGCAGTTTCTCCGCCGCGCCCGAAAGGCGCGCCGTATCCCCGCACTCACTGCCGAACGCCAGCGTGTCCGCTCCGAGCGCCGCAAGCGCCCGCACCCCGGCGGTGGCAAAATACTCCGCCGACGCCGCGGCAAAGGGAAAGGGCAACTCCAACACAAGGTCTGCCCCCGCCGCAACTGCTGCCGCCGCGCGCGGCACCGGGGGCAGGATCGCCGCCTCCCCCCGTTGCGTAAAATTGCCGCTCATCAGGCAGATCACAGTCCCGGCACCCCGCAACTGATGCAGCAGGTACGCGTGCCCCGCGTGGAACGGATTGTATTCGCAGATCACTCCTGCCGTTTTCATTTTGTCTCACCGGGAAAAATTTGCATTTTCCGTTGTCCTCTCCTTGAAAATAAAGAAAAAATGTGTTATACTGACTCTGATAAATTTAATTGGAGGCTATACTATGAATGTACTGGTTGTAAACGCAGGGTCCAGTTCCCTGAAATATCAACTGCTTGACACCAACACCAATACGCTGATTGCCAAAGGCATCTGTGAGCAGATCGGGGACGACAGCCGCTCCCTCATCGACCACAAGCAGATCGTGAAAGGACTTCGCGTAACCGAAAACCGCCCGATGAAAAACCATGCGGAAGCGATGAAGATGGTGGTGGACATGCTGCTGGACAAAACCTACGGTTGCATCTCCTCAATGGACGAAATCGAGGCGGTCGGTCACCGGATCGTGCACGGCGGGCCTTACTTCACTTCTTCTATCCTGCTGAATGACGAAGTGCTGGAGACCCTTCGCAAATGCTATGATTTTGCGCCGCTTCACACCGGGGCGCATATTCAGGGCATCGAAGGGTGCCTTGCCGTCATGCCGAACAAGCCCCAGGTGCTGGTGTTTGACACCGCGTTCCATCAGACCATGGCACCGGAAGCCTATATGTACGCCCTGCCCTATGAAATTTACGAAAAATACGCCGTGCGCCGTTACGGCGCACACGGCACCTCTCACCGCTACGTCTCCAAAGAGATGTGCCGCATTCTCGGCAAAACCGAGGGCACCAAAATCGTGACCTGCCATATCGGCAACGGCTCCTCCATCTCCGCTGTGAAAGACGGTAAGGTGATGGACACCTCCATGGGCTTTACCCCCCTTGCCGGTGTGGAAATGGGCACCCGTTGCGGCGACATTGACCCCGCAATCGTCCCCTATCTGATGGAGAAAATGAACCTCTCCACCGCCGAGGTCAACGAACTGATGAACAAGAAATCCGGATTTCTCGGCATCACCAAAAACTACGCTTCCGACTCCCGTATGCTGGAGGAAGCAATCTCCAAAGGGCCTGCCGACCCGCATTATGAACTCTCCAACCTCGCCGTCAACATCCTCAAACATCAGATCAAAAAGTACATCGGCAGTTATGCCGCGCTGATGAATGGGCTGGACGCGATCGTCTTTACCGCCGGCATCGGCGAAAACAACCCGCACCTGCGCGAACTGGTTTGCGAGAATATGGACTACTTCGGCATCAAAATCGACAAGGAACTGAACGCAAAAGTCCTGCGGCAGGACAACATCGTGAAGCTCTCCACCGAGGACTCCAAGGTGCTTGTCTACGTCATCCCCACCAACGAAGAACTGATGATTGCCCGCGATACCGAGGCGCTTGTCCGCGCGGCGGAATAAGCACTCTTTCAGTATAGCACATCCCGCGGGTTTTGGCAAGCCCGCGTAAAACGGGGGCGGCGCCCCGCGCCGCCCCTTTGATTCAGGAAAGGAAAAATGATGAAAACTCTGCAGAAACTGAAAAATTTTGACGGGGTAAAAGGTCCCGTTCTCACCATCGTAATGGACGGCGTAGGGCTTGCCCCCGAGGGGCCGGGCAATGCGGTCAAATCCGCCTATACCCCCAACCTCGATATGCTGATGGCAAACTACCCGCACGTGGCGCTCAAAGCGCACGGCACGGCGGTGGGGCTCCCCTCCGATGACGACATGGGCAACTCCGAGGTCGGTCACAACGCGCTTGGCGCGGGGCAGGTCTTTGCGCAGGGCGCAAAACTGGTCTCCAATTCCATTGAATCCGGCAAAATGTTTGAGGGTGCTACCTGGAAAGAGCTGATTGCCAACGTCAAAGCGACGGGCGGGGTGCTCCACTTCCTCGGGCTCTTCTCGGACGGGAATGTTCATTCTCATATCGACCACCTCAAGGCGATGATTACAGAAGCGAAAAAAGAGGGCGTCAGGACCGTACGCATCCACACCCTGCTCGACGGGCGCGACGTGGGCGAAACCTCGGCGCTGGAATATATCGACCCGTTTGAGGACTTCCTCAAAGGTCTGAATGACGCCGGCTTTGACGCGGCGATTGCCAGCGGCGGCGGGCGTATGACCATCACCATGGACCGTTACGAAGCCAACTGGAAGATGGTGGAACTCGGCTGGCACACCCACGTGCTGGGCGAGGGGCGGCAGTTTGCAAGCGCGGCGGAAGCCGTAAAGACCTACCGGGAGGAGACCCACGCCATCGACCAGGATCTGCCCCCGTTTGTGATTGCCAAAGACGGCAAGCCGATCGGCACCATCAATGATGGTGACAGCGTGATTTTCTACAACTTCCGCGGCGACCGTTCCATTGAAATTTCCAAAGCCTTTGACGGCGGCGCGGAGTTTGACAAATTCGACCGCGTGCGCGTGCCGAAAGTGGTGTATGCCGGCATGCTGGAATACGACGGCGACCTGCACATCCCGAAAAAATATCTGGTCAACCCGCCGGAAATCACCAACACGATGAGCGAGTATCTGGCAGGCACCGGCGTTTCGCAGCTTGCCATTTCCGAAACACAGAAGTTCGGCCATGTGACCTACTTCTGGAACGGGAACAAATCCGGCAAATTCTCCGAGAAGCTGGAAACCTATATTGAAGTGCCCTCCGATGTGGTACCTTTTGAACAGCGCCCGTGGATGAAGTGTGCCGAGATCACCGACAAACTGATTGAGTGCCTGGAATCCGGCAAATACCGGTACCTGCGCGTCAACTTCCCGAACGGGGATATGGTCGGGCACACCGGGTCGCTTGCGGCAACGCGTTGCTCGATGGAAGCGCTGGATCTGCAACTTGGCAGAATTCTGCCCGTGCTGGATCGGCTGGGCGGCGCGGCGCTGATCACCGCCGACCACGGCAACGCCGATGAAATGTATGAAATTGACAAAAAAACCGGCGAACCGAAGAAAGACAAAAACGGCAAGTACAAGGCAAAAACCAGCCACACCCTCAACAAGGTACCTTGCATCATTTACGACAACACCGAAGCAAAGAACCACTATGAGATGAAACCGGACGAAGGCAAATTCGGGCTTTCCGACGTTGCCGCCACGATGGTCAACCTCATGGGTTACGAAGCCCCCTCAATGTGGGATGAAAGCCTGATCAAACTAAAATAACATTCCGTGATGGAAGATCAAAAGCCGGACAGCGCAAAGCGCTGTCCGGCTTTTGTATATGGGTTTTCAATTTTAACAACATAATTTTCCAAATTAAACGGTTGAAATTCCAAATAGTAAGAGAAATCTCTTTGCTTCTTCCAATTATGCATTGTAAGAGGCGTCGGTGTTGGCAATCAGGGCGGGGGTAACGTTGCTTTTGCGCCGGGAGTTTGCCACGCGTTTCATCAGCTCCGCCTTGTACAGTTCCTCATCAAACGGCAGGGTCACGGGCTTGCCGAGGAACGCGCACAGGTGCATCGCGTTGGAAAGCATCAGGGCGTTCAACCCCTCGCGCCCGTCCGCAATCAACGGCTCACCCCGCAGGATTGCCCCCGCAAAAGCGTTCAGCACGCCGCTGTGCTGGCTGTTTTCCCCGGTGATTTCCGGGGTGATAATTTCGCTTTTCGGCGCGGCGAAAATGCTCTCCCGGTTGCGTTTGGTAAACTCGGATTCTTTGGTTTCCAGTTTGGTCAGCGTCAGTTTCTTGGCGTTCTCGCAAAGCAGGGTGCCGCCGTCGCATACAATTTCAAACCGGTTGGTGCCGGGGGCGTCGCCCGTGGTGGTCACAAACGTGCCGGTTGCTCCGTTGGCGTACTCCACATAGGCGGTCACGTCGTCCTCTACCTCAATGTCATGCCACTTGCCGAAATGCAGGTGCGCGTCCACATACGTGGGCATCCCGCAAATCCACTGCCAGAGGTCGAGGTTGTGCGGGCATTGATTCAGCAGTACGCCGCCGCCCTCGCCGCTCCAGGTTGCGCGCCAGGCGCCGGAGTCATAGTAAAACTGCGGGCGATACCAGTTGGTGATAATCCAGGAGGTACGGCGGATCGCGCCCAGCTCCCCGCTGTCGATAATCTCTTTCATCTTACGGAACACGGGGTTGGTGCGCTGATTGAACATCATACCGAATACCAGATCCTTGTGCCGGTCTGCCTCGGCAATCATTTCCCGCACCTGAAGCGTGTAAACGCCGGCGGGCTTTTCGCTCATCACGTGCAATCCGTGGCGAAGCGCCTCGCAAACGTATTTCGGGTGATCGTAATGAGGCACGGCAACCAACACCGCGTCCGTTTTGCCGCTTGCCATCATTTCTTCGGCAGAGGAAAACAGTTCCGCCACGGGGATGTCCGCCCCGCCCGCGCGACGGGCTTCCTGCTCGGCGCGGCAGGCGTCCAGCCGCGTTTTATCGGTGTCCGCCACCGCTGTCAGCACGATCTCCGGGCATTTGCCGTCCCAGATATGCTTGGCGTGCGCACTGCCCATATTTCCGTATCCGATAATACCAAGTCTCACTTTTTCCATCATGATTCTCCTTTTTCCGTAATTTACAGCCCCGCCGAGCGACAAAAGGCAAGGCTTCGTTTCAGGCAATCGAACGGGTCCTCCCCGTAGCATTTATCCTGTTCCACAAACGCGTATTCCACGCCGGCTCCCTTTGCCGCGGCAAAGATACGCTCCCAGTTGAGGTTCCCCTCGCCCACCGGCGCCATATGCGGCGCGTGCTCTGCGGGGTCAAACGCAAAATCTTTGAAATGAATGCAGGGCACCCGGTCGCGGTAACGAAGCAGGAACGCCGCCGGGTCGTCCCCGCCCATCTGGCACCAATAGGTGTCGGCAAGAAAACCGCATTCCGCCGGGGTCAGGACCTCTGCCAACCGCTCAAAAAAGTTTTTGCCTGCCGCATTTTTCGCGTATTCCCGGTTGTGATTATGATACAGGAACCGATGCCCCGCGGCGGCAATCGCCTTAGCGGTCTGCGGCAGCCACGTCAGCGCTTCGTCAAACGCGAGAAGCGCGTTTTTTTCTTTATCGAAGCAATGCGGGGCGGAGCCAAGCCCGATATAGGGGATGCCCGTCACGTCATGCGCCGCAATCACCGCGGGCAGGTCGTTTTGCAGTTTCTCCGCGGCGACGTGGGTCACGGGGGCGACCAGCCCCAGTTTTTTCAGGGTATCACGCATCCATGCGGGGTCATACTCGCACACGCCGGAAAGCTGCACCGCCGTGTAGCCCATCTCCGCCACGCGGGTAAGTGAAATTTCCAGATCCTGTGTGGTCTTGCAGAACTCCCGCAGGGTATACATCTGTGCGCCGATGATCATATTTTTCCTCCTTTACAGTGCGGAAAGAATTTCTTTCAGGCTCTTCACGGCAAAGTCAAACGCCGCTCTGCCGGAGGGGAACTGCCACTCCGCGGCGCTCTCTCCCTCGCCCGCCGCTTCCAGCGCGCCGCGACCGATAAACTTGGTCAGGTGCGGCTCCAGCGTCAGCACCTCGTGCCCGTCGGCAAAAAAGTGGGGGAGGTATCCGGCAAGCTGCCCCTCGCCCTTGCCGGGGGGCACCACTACGCCGTCCGCGCGGGCGTCCTTGATGTGCCCGTAGTACACGTAAGGCGCCAGCATATCCCATGCTCTCAGGGTGTCCTCTTTGCACTGCACAAAGTTGGCGGGGTCAAACACGGCGGAAAGCTCCGGCAGGGCACGATGGATTTCCAGGCACCGGTCGGCAACGTCGCCGTAAATGCCTTTTTCGTTCTCGTGGCAGAGCCGCACCGGGTGTCCTTTTGCCAGCTCCGCAAAGCGGGAAAGGCGCAACAACACCTCGTCACGGTACACGGGGTCGCCGTTTGTCCCGTAGAAACTGAACAGGCGGATGCACTCCGCGCCCACAATGTCCGCGGTTTCCAAAAGGCGCAGGAATTGCTCTTTTTCCTTATCGAAAGAGTCGTGGATATCGGTTTTTCCGGCAGGGGAGCCGAGAGAGAACACGCGGATGTCCGCGCTGTCAAGGATGTTTTTGACCTCCCTTGCCTCGGCAGGGGTCAGGTGCGACACATTTTTGCCGTTGACCCCGCGCATTTCCAAAAGCCCGATGCCGTTGTCCCTCATCGCGCGGATCTGCCCCTCAAGAGTGGGGTCTGCTTCATCCGCAAAAGCGCATAGTCTGCAATGTACCATTTTTTCTCCTTTCAGACCCCGGAGTAAGCGGCAAAGCCGCCGTCTACCGGGAGTACCACTCCGGTCACAAAGCCGGAGGCAGAATCATCCGTGAAAAACCGCAGGGCGCCAAGCAGCTCCTCCGGCTTCCCGAAGCGCCCCATCGGGGTCGCCGCCAGAATCTTACCGGTGCGGGGCGTAGGAGTGCCGTCCTCGTGAAAGAGCAACGCTTTGTTCTGCGCCGTGACAAAGAAGCCGGGGGCAATGGCGTTGACGCGGATTCCCGCCGGGGCAAAATAGACCGCCAGCCATTGCGTAAAGTTGGAAACCCCTGCCTTTGCCGCCGAATACGCGGGGATTTTGGTCAGGGGGCGGAAGGCGTTCATCGAGGAGATGTTCAGCACCGAACAGCCTTTTTTGCCTACCATATCGGGGGTAAATACCTGCGTGGGCAGAAGGGTGCCGAGGATGTTGAGATTAAACACAAACTCAAACCCTGCCTTGTCCAGATTGAAAAACGTGGCAACATCCTCTCTTGTTTCGTCGCCTGCGGTAAAGGTCTCGTTTGCCGCCGTGGCGCGCGGGCTGTTGCCCCCGGCGCCGTTGATCAGCACCGTGGCGGGGCCAAGTTCCGCCAGCATTTTTTCGTGTGCCGCCTGCAAGGAGGCTTTATCCAGCACGTCGCAGGGGTAAGCCGCCGCCGTGCCGCCCTCGGCGCGAATCCGCGCGGCAAGCGCCTCGGCACCCTCTGCATTGCGATCCAGCAGTGCCACGGCATAGCCGTTTTTCACCATTTCCGTCGCGAACGCGGAGGGTAACACCCCCGCCGCGCCGGTGATGACGCAAACTTTTTTCGCTTCCATCTTATCTGTCTCCTTTTTCAATCGCTTCGATCATTCCGGCAAGGTACATCGCGCCCAGCGCCCGGTCATACAGCCCATAGCCGGGGCGCCCGTTTTCACCCCAGATCATCCGCCCGTGATCGGGGCGGACGTAGGCGTCAAACCCGCCGCGGTGCAGTGCCGAAAGAATTCCGTAAATATCCAGCGACCCGCATTCCGTGGGGTGCGCCACCTCGTGAAACTGCCGGTATCCCGTGCGCCTGATGTTGCGGATGTGGGCAAACGGGATGCGTTTTGCGTATTTTTGCGCCATTTTTACCAGGTCATTGTCAGGGTCGGCGCCAAGGGAGCCGGTGCAGAACGTCAGTCCGTTTGCCTCATCGTCCACCAGCTTCAAAAACCGGTCGATATTCTTCTCCGAGGTGATGATCCGCGGCAGACCGAAAATGCCCCACGGCGGGTCGTCCGGGTGGATCGCCATACGGATCCCGGAGGGCGCCGCCACCGGGATCACCGCTTCAAGGAAGTTTTGCAGGTTGTGCCAGAGTTGTTCCTCCCCTACATTTTCATATCTTGCCAGCAGGGCGCGCAACTCCTCGCGGGAGTAACTTTCATCCCATCCGGGAAGGGATAAACCTTCCTTGGCGGGGTCCATCTTCCGCACGGTCTCCTCGTCATAGGCAAGGGAATTTGCCCCGTTTGCCATCGGGCGGTGTAAATCACTTCGCAGCCAGTCAAACACCGGCATAAAGTTGTAGCAAACGCACTTTACGCCTGCTTCCCCAAGGCGGCGGAGGTTTTCGCAATACGCGTCGATCATCGCGGGGGCTTTCGCGGAGCCGAGTTTGATCTCCTCCGGCACCGGCACGCTCTCCACCACCTCGAAGGAAAGCCCGTGCGCCGCCGCGTCCCCGCGGATTTTCGCAATGCTCTCTCTCGGCCAAACGCCGCCGGGCGGCACGTCATATACGGCGCTGACGATGGACTTCACTGCCGGAATCTGCGAAATCGCGGTCAGCGTCACCGGGTCGCCCTCTCCGTAATGGCGGAATGTTATCATCATATGCATCCCCTCCTTTTCTTACCGAAATCATTGTATCACATCAAAGAAACAATAAAATTGCCTATTTTTTCAAAATACATTGCATTTTAGGTCAAAACGTGGTATGCTACTCTTGGAAAGGGGGCGGGGCGGATGAAACTGTTTGAAATGTCCAGCCGGGCGGATTCGGTACATCATTCCATCGACACGGTACCCGACGAAAAAAATTTTCCACTTCACGCGCACAAGCACTGCGAAATTTTCTATTTTATTGCCGGCAAGGGCATTTACACGGTGGAAGGGAGAGATTACCCCCTCTCGCCGGGGGCGATTTTGCTGTTTCGCGAGGGGGAAACGCACAAGTTGCACATCAGCGAAACCGAGCCGTATGAGCGGATTGCCGTACATCTGGATCTGACCGCCCCATACTGGGGCAGTGCGGAATATGCCCCCTTACGTGCGCTGTTTTCGGACCGCACCCCCGGTTGCGGCAACCTGTTTCTGCCCACCGGAGCGCACGCGGAATTTACGGAAAGCATCTTCACCCGCCTGTGCCTGCCGGAGGAAAGCGAGGCGGGCTTTCGCACCCGGCTTTCGGCGCTGTTGCCGGCGCTTCTGTTGGAACTTGCGACCCTGCGCTCCCCCGCCCCCGCGGCGGCGCCCCACAACAAGGACGCGCTGACCGTTGCCGGCATCGTGGACTACATCAACCGAAACCTGCCCACACTCTCCGGCGTGGAGGAACTGGAACAACACTTTTTTCTCAGCCGCTCCTCCTTAAACCGCCTGTTCCGGCGGTCGGTCGGCTCCTCCGTGTGGGATTTTGTGGTAATCAAGCGCCTGCATGCGGCGCGGCGGATGATCAAAGCGGGCAAAAGCGCCGCCTTTGCCGCGGGCGCCTGCGGGTTCGGCGACTACTCCTCTTTTTACCGCCGGTACTGCCAGACCTTCGGGGAAAGCCCGCGCGGAGAAAAAAATCCGGCAAAAAGCCAAACAGGGGTTGAAAAACAGGCGGAAATGTATTAAAATAGTACTCGTTTGAGGGCGCTAACAAAAAAGCGCCGAATTCCCACAGAACCGAGGAACAACATGAACTACAAAACCGAACTGCACTGTCACTCCGCCGGGGTCAGCGCCTGCGCGCGCATCAAGCCCGCCGAAATCGTAGAGAAATACGTTGCCGCGGGCTACTCTACCGTAGTGCTGACCAATCATCTGAGTTTTGTCACTTTCTCCCCCGACTATTATCACGGCTCCTTTGACTGGCAGGACAAAATGGACTATTACCTGGACGGTTATTTCCAATTAAAAAAAGCCGCCGGCGACCGGCTGCACATCCTGCTTGGCGCCGAAGCGCGCATTTATGAGCATGAAGCGGCGGATTACCTGATCTATGGCGCCACAGAAGATTTTTTACGCACGCACTCCTCCCTGCTTGACACCGACTTTTCCGCGTTTTCCCGTTGTGTGCGCGCCGCAGGGCTGTTTTTGGTGCAGGCACACCCTTTCCGCGATCATATGGTAGTGACCGACCCGAAAGAGTTGGACGCGGTTGAGGTTTACAACGGCAACGAGCACTGCTCCTCCCGCAACGACATAGCGGAAATCTGGGCAGACCGCCTGCATATCAAAAAAACCTCCGGCTCCGACCTGCACCGCCCGACTGACACCGCCTGCGCCGGCATCCGCACCGAAGCGCCGATTACCACCAACGAAGAATTGCTGACAGTACTGCGTTCCGGCAACTATACCCTGATCAAAGAGGGCACCAATCTGCGCGAGGACTGACCCGCCAAACAAAAAAGCGCGGTCAGACGCGCCGAAAATCCAAGAACCGAGGAACAACATGAGTTACAAAACCGAACTGCACTGCCACACCGCCGGGGTCAGCGCCTGCGCGCACATCACCCCTGCCGAAATGGTGGAAAAATACGTTGCCGCGGGCTACACCACCGTGGTGCTGACCAACCACATCAACGCCTCCACCTTTTCTTCCGAAAACTATCACGGCAAGCGGGATTGGGCAGACAAAATGGACTTTTTTCTTGCCGGCTATCACGCGCTGAAAGAGGCAGCGGGAGACCGGCTGCACATCCTGCTTGGCGCGGAGTTCCGCCTCTTTAAGCACACCGCAACGGATTACCTGGTGTACGGGCTGACCGAAGAGTTTCTTTACACCCACCCCGAGATTCTGACCACCGGGTTTGCAATCTTCTCCCAGCGCGTGCGCGCGGCGGGAATGTTTGTGGTACAGGCGCACCCTTTCCGCAAGCACATGATGGTCACCAGCCCGAAACTCCTGGACGCAATCGAGACCTACAACGGCAACAAACGCCACCGCTCCCATAACGACATTGCGGACATCTGGGCGGATCGGTTTCAGATGAGAAAAACGTCCGGCTCCGATACGCACCGCCCGGATGACGACGCGTGTGCCGGCATCCGCACCGAAACGCCGATCACTACCAATGAAGAACTGCTCGCGGTTCTTCGTTCCGGCAATTATACCCTGATCAAAGAATCCACCAATTTAAAGGAGGATTGAACGATGAAGCTGCTTTGCCTTGGCACCGGCGCCGCCGACTGGACGGATAAAGACCGCGTCCCCGGTCCCGCATGGCGGAACTTTACCAGCACGCTGATGGACAGCACCCTGCTGGTTGACCCGGGTCCGCACATCTTCCGCTTTGCCGCGGAACACGGAATGCCCGATTTGTTTGACAATGTGACAGACGTTCTGGTGACCCACTCGCACGGCGACCATTTCTCGCCCACGGTAGTCAAAACTCTGTGGGAGAAAAAACCGCGCCGCCTGATCGGCGGCTTTGGCTGTATGCAGTGCCTAACGGAATATGACCCGCTTTTCGCCGCAAAGGTGGACTTTACGGAATTGAAGCCCTTTGAGGGCACCGCCGCGGCGGGTTTTGACATCTTCACTCTGCCCGCCAACCACAGCACTGCCGTGCCGGGCGAAATCCCGTTCCACTACATCCTGCAAAAGGACGGAAAATCGCTTTACTACGGGCTGGACGGCGCCTGGATGTTGCGGGAAAGTTGGAACGCCTTCCGCAAATGGGCGCACTTTGACGCCATGATTCTCGACTCCACCATCGGGGACGGCGAGGGGGACCTGCGCATTTTTGAGCACAATAACCTGCGCATGGTGGAGGAAATGGTGTTCACGTTCCGCAAACTCGGCACCCTGAAACCGGATGGAAAAGTTTATGTCGATCATATGGCAAAAACCCTGCATACCGACCACGAAACGCTGGTCAAGCGTCTGGCGCCCTCCGGCATCACCCCGTGTTATGACGGGATGGAAATTGAAGTGTAAAAACGCAATATTCCCCAAACGTAATACAAAAAGCCGCGGCATTGCCGCGGCTTTTTTTTGAAGCTTTGATCATAGTTTGCCACCTTTGTATGGTCGTTTTCGTGAAATCGCAAAATCGGCAAAGGAACAACCCTTTGCCGATTTTGCTTTTTGCAGCCTGTCAGGCTATGATAATATAGGAAATCGTTTTGAAATCCGTATCCTGCGGGGAGTTGCCCGCAATCAGCGTGACGGTGCGCCCGGCAATTTCATATATGCCGTAAATTGACCTGCCCGAAAGGGTCACCATCCCAAGTGTGGTGTCCTTTCCGCTGGCAGGGTCATACATCCGCACAGAGGTTGCCGTGTTGTAAATCAGCTTCCCCTCATACAGGCAAAGCCCGGAAAAGCACGCCACATAACAGTTTTTGACGTCCGCCATCCACTCCGCCGTGATCCAATGCACTGCGGTCATTGCCGTCACATCCGTACCGGCAAAGATTGCGCCGTGCTGACGGGCAGAGGTGCGCCCCTCGGTGGTGGAAACCACACAATAGTAGGTGTCACCGCTCTTCAACATCGGCGTGGCAGAGCCGTGATAGGCGGCGCTGTCGTACTTCGTGGCGGTTGCCGCCACCGGGGATGTCCACTTGCGGTGCGGGTTTTCGGTACCGTTGTCCGTAGTGGCAAGCCCGTTATCGCTTTGCAGGAAATACAGATACGAGGTCTCGGCAGGGTTGGGGTCGCTGTCGTCCCACGTGATGTCTACATGGTACCATTCGCCGTCCACCCGCACCAGATTCCACGCGTGCAGCATTTCACTGCTGGTCACGGGCAGAACTTCCAACCCCACGGCATTGCCTGCCGCAATCAGCGCCAGCATATACGCCTGGCACACGCCGGTCTTTTTTTCAAAAAAGGTTGCCGCGTCACGGATGGTGTAAGTATAGTCGTAGGTATAGTTGCGCACGAAATAGTCGTGCAGGTAAAGCGCTTTGTCAAAATCGCTCCATGCAGGGTCCACCCCCGCCGTAATTCCGGCGATGGTCGCGTCATAAACGGCACTCATGCGGGCGGTTTCGGCTTCGTTGTACTGATACTCCGGCTCGACCCCTCTCACAATACCCCCGGCAGTGGTATAGGAATACCGGGATGCCACATAGAAAAACTCCGGGTGCGAATACTGCACCTGTGCCATCGCGTTTTCCAGTTCCGCTACCGTCAGCTGATGAGCGGAAATATCTATTTTCGCCTCCCTTGCGGCAAGCCCTTTGCAAATGGCTTCCTCCAGGGTGGCGTCCACCGGGGCGGAAAGATCGTAGTCCGCATAAATCTGCTGTTTGTCGCCGGAGGGGGCTTCGGTCGGGCGGGAAATAACGTTACTGATGGCATCGCCGATCCCTGCTGCCGTGCGGTCGATCCGGTCAGAGGCTTTTTGCCACGCCGCGGTCACGCCGCTCATATCCGGCAAAGCCTCATGGCGCCAGAGCGTCAGCGTGCAGAAAAGAAGCACCGTCAGCAACCCGGCACTCACGCGCCAGAATCTTTTCATCTGCTCACTCCTCTCGCGCCTGATTGCGGATTACTGAAAATCCGCCTCGCTTGCCTCTTCGTCACGCGGAATCTCGCGCTTTGCACTGGGGGCAGCAGCGGTTTCGCCGTCACGGTCACCGCCCAGGGCATGGCGCATTCTCTCTTCCATCTCCGCGCTTTCCTCTTCGGTAAAGAACTCCTCGTCGGCTTCCTCTTCGTCGGCACCGTCGCCGTTTTCGGTCTCCTCGGGCGCCTCGCCTTCGGCGCATGCCTTCTTTTTGCGGCAGGGAATCTTTTCCTGCAGCTTTTCCTCGGGCGTCAGCAACACACTAAGGGTCAGCCCCGTGCTTGCCATCAGAAGAATTGCCTGCCAGATGCTGCGCTTTTTGAAGCTGAGCACTAAAAATGTAACCACCAGGTGCAGTGCGGCAACCGCCGTTTTCAGCATGGTAACCGGGCTCATTTTTTTCATTTTCATCATCGTTTCCTCCTTATTATTTTGCGTTCATTTTCAGATACGCATTGATAAACCCATCAATGTCGCCGTCCATCACGGCGCCGATATTCCCGTTTTCATATCCTGTGCGGGTATCCTTGACCAGCGTATAGGGCATAAACACATAGGAGCGGATCTGAGACCCCCACTCAATGTTGACCTTGTTGCCCTGAATTTCTTCAATCGTGTCCAGCCTTTCCCGGATTTTGATCTCCATCAGCTTGGCTTTCAGCATTTTCATTGCGGTCTCTTTGTTCTGCAACTGGCTTCGCTCGGTCTGGCAGCCCACCACAATGCCTGTCGGCTTATGAAGAATCCGGATGGCGGAGTCGGTTTTGTTGATGTGCTGACCGCCGGCGCCGCTGGAACGGTGCGCCGTCACTTCGATATCCTCATCCCGGATCTCCACTTTATCCACATCGGAAAACTCCGGCATCACTTCAATGGAGGCAAAAGAGGTCTGCCGCCGCCCTGCCGCATCAAACGGGGAAACACGCACCAGCCGATGCACGCCGTTTTCGCTTTTCAGATATCCGTAAGCGTTGTTGCCCTCCACCATGATGGTGGCGCTTTTGATGCCGGCGCAGTCGCCGTCCAGCCAGTCCACCAGCTTGTATTTGAAATGATGGCGCTCCGCCCAGCGGGTGATCATGCGGTACAGCATCTGTGCCCAGTCCTGTGCTTCGGTGCCGCCGGCACCGGGGTGGAACGAAACAATGGCGTTGCTGTGATCATACTCTCCGCAAAGAAGCACCTCCATGCGCTGGGTTTCTTCCTCCTGCCTGATCTCCGCCAGTTCCTTTTCCACTTCCTCGGTGCAGGATTCGTCCTCCATCTCAATGGCAACGTCGGCAAGGGCAATCGCGTCTTCCAGCCTTGCACACAGCGCCTCGTATTCCTCGATGGTGTCCTTGCTTTGTTTGAGCTCCTGCAACACCTTGGAGGAATTTTCCTGATCTCCCCAGAACGCGGGGTCGGCGGTTTTGTGCTCCAACTCCGTCACACGGAGTTTCAGATCTTCGATCCGCAGTGCCCCGCCGAGATCCTTCAGCCCTTCCCTCATGTCTATCAGTTCATGTCTTGCATTTTCCAGTGCGATAATCAAAAAAACCTCCCGCCGTGACCACGGCTCATCCCATAATTACTCAAAATATAGTATAGCACAGCTTTTCCCTTTTGACAAGTGGCGGTCGGTAAATTTTTCATAAAAAGAGACTGCCGGAAACTCGTTTTGAGTTTCCGGCAGTCTCTTTTTTAGTCCGCAAGGCGGATCACCCGTACCCGACGCACGCCCTCGATTGCGCCGACTGCCGTCACCGTGTCCTCTCCGATACCGGAATTGACATCCAGCATGGTATAGGCGTTTGCCCCCTTGGAGCGGTTCAGCATATTCTCAATGTTTATCCCTTGCTCCGAAAATACGGTCGTGATTCTGGTCAGAGTTGCCGGGATATTGGCATGCAACACGCACACCCGTGTGCCCGCACCCACGGGGCAGGCAACGTCGGGATAATTGACACTGTTGCGGATGTTCCCGAATGTCAGGTAGTCATCCAGCTGTGCCGCCGCCATCATCGCGCACTTCTCCTCCGACTCTTCGGTGCAAGCGCCAAGGTGCGGGATGGTAACCGCACCGGGGATTGCCACCGTTTCCTCCGTCGGAAAATCGGTGACATACGCCCCCACCTTGCCCGCGGACATTGCCGCCGCGAGATCCGCCGCGCACACCAACTCCGCCCTTGCAAGGTTGATAATCCTTACGCCGTCTTTCATCCCGGCAATCGCCCGCGCGTGAATCATTCCCGTGGTCTCGGCAGTTGCCGGCACATGAAGCGTCAGGTAATCGGCACCGGCAAAAACCTCCTCAAAGGAAGTTGCCTTTTTCACCAGATGGTTCATATTCCACGCTGAATCCACCGAGAGATACGGGTCATAGCCGATCACGTTCATCCCGAGGGAAAGCGCCGCGTTTGCCACCATTCCGCCGATGGCGCCAAGCCCGATTACCCCCAGCGTTTTACCGTACAGCTCCGTGCCGCCGAAGGCGGATTTCCCTGCCT
The DNA here is from genome assembly GCA_900548735.1 of uncultured Eubacteriales bacterium. GTDB lineage: Bacteria > Bacillota > Clostridia > Oscillospirales > CAG-272 > Firm-07. The sequence continues at coordinate 28,900 of URMC01000008.1, forward strand.
CCACCTGTTTTGCCACATCCATGGTGCCGGCAAGGGAACGGGCAAAAATCACTCCGTCCACCACGCGCCGCGCGGCAAGAAACAGCGCGCACAGCGTCAGCTCCTTCACGCCGTTAGCGTAGGCACCCGGGCTGTTGAACACCACAATTCCGGCATCCGAGCATCTCTCCACCGGGATGTTGTTGACCCCGGCGCCCGCCCGGGCAATGGCAAGCAGATTTTTGCCAAGCTCCATATCGTGCATCTTTGCGGAGCGCACCAGGATCCCCTCCGGCGCTTCGGTTTCCGTTCCGTACCGGTACTTTCCGGGGTCAAGGCGGTCCGTGCCCGCCTTGGCAATTTTGTTCAGCAGTAAAATATTCTTCATGCTCCGACCGCGGCTTCCCTGAGAAAGCCCCTTTCTGTCTTATGTTATTTCGGGTTTGCGGCGGCAAATGCCTTCATGAAAGCCACCAGCTTTTCCACGCCCTCGCGCGGCATGGCATTGTAAATGGATGCCCGCATTCCGCCGACCGAGCGGTGCCCCTTGAGGTTTTTCAGCCCCACCGCGCCCGCCTCGGCGGCAAATTTCCTGTCCAGTTCCGCGTTCCCTGTTACAAAGGTCACATTCATCATAGAGCGGCTGGATTTTTCCACGGGGGCAATGTAGTAATCCTGCGAGTCAAGGAAGCTGTAAAGCAACCCTGCCTTTTCTTCGTTGCGCCGCTTCATTTCCTCCAGCCCGCCGATGGAAAGCAACCATTCATACACCAGTTTTGCCATGTAAATCGCATAACAAGGCGGGGTGTTGTACATGGAGCCGTTCTCCGCCATCCGTTTCCACTCCAGCATGGTCGGCATCTCCGGCTTTGCAAAATCCAACAGATCCTCCCGCACAATGACCACCGTCAGCCCTGCCGGCGCCATGTTTTTCTGCGCGCCTGCATAAATCACCCCAAACCGACTGACATCCACCGGCTCCGACAGAATACAGGAGGACATATCCGCCACCAGCGGGATATCGCCCGTGTCCGGCACTGCCGGAAATTTCGTACCGTATATGGTATTGTTATAACAGATATGCACATATGCCGCCCCCGGGCGGAACATCTCCTTTTTCAGCGCGGGAACATGGCTGAAATGATCCTCCTTGGAGGATGCCGCCACCATCGCGTCAAACCCGAGTTTCTTTGCCTCCTCATACGCCTTGGTGGAAAACTGCCCGGAAAGCACGTAATCCGCTTTTCCGGTTCTGCCGATGAGATTGAGCGGCACCGCCGCAAACTGGGTGGAAGCACCGCCCTGCAAAAACAGCACCCTGTAGTTTTCGGGGATCTGCATCAGCGCCCGCAGTTTTACCTCCGCGTCACGGATGATCGGCTCAAAATCCGAAGAGCGGTGAGACATTTCCATCACCGACATGCCGCTCTCCCCATAGCAGACCAGCTCCGCCGCCGCCCTCTCCAGTACCGGCAGCGGCAGCATGGAGGGTCCTGCCGAAAAATTGAATACGCGTTCCTGACCCATTGTCAAAGCACCTCCGAAATCATGAATTGAAACAATTATAATACAAAGTTTCTTTTTTGTCAAGGGAATCCGTTGAAATCCTTAAATTTCAGGCGTATATATGCAATTTGAGAGGTTTTGTTATTCAAAATAGCAGGAGGGCAACCTTCCGTTGCCCTCCTGCCCGGCTGAACGTTATTTCGCGTTGACCTGTTTGGAAAAGGCGATATCCTCCTCCACCTGCCGGCGGCATTTTTCCGCGTCAAAGGGCAAGCCCTGTTCCGCCGTAAAAATACTCAGCTTTTCCAGCACAAAGGAAAGCTTCTCCGCGGAGCTGAGCTCCGGCATCGCCTCTGCTTCCATCTCAAACTGCCGTGCCGCCTCCAGAATCCGAAGCCAGCCATGTACATCGCGCCCTTTGCCGGAGCGGATGTACTCATAGAGATTGTATGCAAGCCCCACAAGATTGATGATAATACCCAGTAAAAGGGTAATCGCCTGCGGGTTTTCCGTGAACCATTTCATGAACTGCATTTCTTTTCCTCACTTTCGTCCGGAAAGGAGAAGCACCGGAGTGAAAAAAGCAGAAAAACGCGTCACATCCTGCCGCCTTTTGTGCGGTGATACCACTTGGCAAAGTCCTCGTACGCCTCCTTGAAAATCGCGGCGGACATCTGATATGCGCCAGCGTCCTTGGCGGCATAGTCGATCATTTTCATCAGATACGTCCAATACACGCGGTCATACGGCGCGGGGGCAAAAAGACGAAGGATCTGCGGGGTATGCTCATTGAACACCGGAATTTTTTCCGGCGCCAGCCCCGCAATTTCGGCAAGGATTCTGCCCTCCAACTCCGTAAGCCAGCGGATCTTGATGGCTTCTGTCAGTTGGTTTTTGCGCAGGGCGTCCGCCGTTTGCAAAGCTTCCGCAATCGTCATACCGCATCCCCCGTGGCGCGGCGTCTGGTTTCGTCGGCAAAGCGCACCGCTTCGCGCTCCATCAGTTCCGCCGTGCGCAGATCCTGAATTTCGGATTGATCCAGCAAAAGGGCAAATTTGCGGCGGATGCGCGTCCATACCCCGCGCCGGATCACACAGTTTTTGCCGTTGATGGCAACATACACGTCATCCTTGTATTTTTCGTTGTCCTTGAACAGGCGCACCTCCACATATTCGTTGAGGTATGCCTCCTGGCGCTTCAGAAAATCACGGAACTGCCCTTTGTCCTCAAACAGGCGGCTCTTCTTTTCCGCCCCCTCCAGCTCCGCAATCCGCTCTTCATACGCCGCCTGCATCTCCGCCATTTTCCGTTGCAGCTCCGCCAGCGTCGGCATGTTTTGCTGTTTGCTCTGTTTTTCCATACTTCTCCTTTCCATGGCACTGCCGTCAGTGTTCAACGTCAAGGACGTTTTGAAACATCCCTGACGGCAGTGCCGGGTTTTATCCGATCTTAGTTTTCGCCCGCCTCAAAGGTAGAGGCAGTTTCAATGCGCACCATAAACGCTTCCACAAGGCGCGCCGCCGCTTTGGTCGCTTTCCAGCCCACCGTGGCGCGCTGGTTCAGCGGGTCTGCCGTGCCGGCGGAGCCCAACTGCTTGACGATGTGCTGAAGCCCGCCGCCCTGCAGTTCGGTCGTGCCATAGGCGTTGTCGCCCATCACCAGCGTAACATATACGTCGCGCCCGGCAAGCCCGGCTTCGCCGGGATACAGCATGTCGCCCTCGGCGGTAGTCACTGCGGTACTGCCGGTGCCGCCCGCAAGCAGCTCCCGGTCAAAGTACAGATAGTTGGCACCGGAGGCACTGTAGGTCGCGCCGGTCACCACGGCGTACTGCCAGGAGGATTCCGACGCGTCAAAGAAGAGCACGGAACGCCCCACCATGGAGGGAGCCGCTTTCACGCCCTCTGCGGCGGAGCCGATCTTCAACCGGTATTTGGAGCCGGTGCCGTATCCGTCGGTCGCTGTGCCGGCCGCGCTCAGCGTTTCGTATGCGCCGGTAAGGCAGGAAATGGTACGGGAGGTGGCGGTCAGATCGGGCGCGTGAATCACCTTTGCCTCAGTGGACTCCACAAACCGCACACCCTCGATCATACCGATCTCGCCCTCATACAGCGCCTTGGTGTCGCTGTACTGGTGCGGGTACTTCCAGTTGGGGTCGTTGGTCAGGTCATATGCGCAGTCCGGGTGGATGATGCAGGCGTAGGAGCCGTTGATCTTCTCGGCGTTCTGATTTTTCAGAAACCGCACGGCGCGCTTGATACAATCCACGCTCATATAGTGATTGCCGCTTGCCTCCCCGCCGACCAGCAGGTAACGCGCGGGCACCGCGTCGGCGCCGTACTGTACGTTGGTACCGCCGCAAAGCACCTCACGGGTAATGGTATCCAGCGTTCTGCCCGCCTGAGAGCCGAGCAGTTTGGTCGCCATCACCAGGTTGTTGTCGATTGCGGAGAGCAACAGCAGGTCGGAAAGCTCCACATACCCGCCGTACTGGTGCACCGTTGCCTCTACGGAGCCCATATTCAGGCTCTGCCCGGTGGGGGTCACGCCCTCGGAGAGTGCGGAAGTGAGCTTCGGCAGCGGATCGTATTTGCGGAAGCGGATGGTCTTGCCGCCGTGCTTCGGAATGGGGTGCTTCTGCGCAAACTGATCATGGATCAGATTCGGCTCCGCGTTGTCAATGAGATAGTCCGAGTAGTAAACGCGCATCTCCTCGGAGAGTCCTTCTCCCTCGGAAAAGGGCGCGTTTGCGCCGGTAGT
>URMC01000009.1 GCA_900548735.1 uncultured Eubacteriales bacterium
CCTACGTATGTTATTTTATCAGATTCCCTACCCGCTTTTTCTTTGAGAGCGCGGGCGCAAAGAAAAAGCTATCAAAAAGAAACGCCACGCCGACATTCCGGCGGCGCACTCGTTCATTCTCTTGCCCGCCGCAGGCGCGCGCAAGAGGGGACTTTTTATAAAAAGTCCCCTCTTGACTCCCTCAAAAATTTTTATACGGCACACGCTGTGCTTTCGGCGAGTGCACCCAACTGACTCTGCAAGCCCCACCTCAGGTGGCGCCGCAGGCGGTTTTGCAAAAGGCGCCCCCGGTTACCGTCTCTTCTCGGCAACTTCTTTGAGGATGTCGGCAAGGAATGCGTCCACCGGGACGGCACCGGTGTCGCCGTCTTTGCGGGAGCGCACCGAAACCGTGCCCTCGGCGGTTTCCTTATCGCCGATAATCAGCATATACGGCAGTTTTTCCAACTGCGCATTGCGGATCTTCTTGCCGATGGTCTCGTTGTGGTCGTCCACCTCGGTGCGGATGCCTGCCGCTTCCAGTTTGGCTTTGACGGCATAGGCGTAGTCAAAGTGCTCGTCACCGATCGGCAGCACGCGCACCTGCACGGGCGCCATCCAGGTGGGCAGAGCCCCGGCGTATTTTTCCAGCAGGTATGCCAGCGTCCGCTCGTAGCAGCCAAGGCTGGTGCGGTGAATGATATACGGGCGCACCTTCTTGCCGTCGCGGTCGGTGTACTCCATGCCGAACTGCTCGGCAAGCAGTTGGTCAATCTGAATGGTCACAATCGTGTCTTCTTTGCCGAACACGTTCTTATACTGAATATCCAGTTTCGGGCCGTAGAACGCCGCCTCGCCGATGCCGATTTTGTACTTGACGCCAAGGTCGTCGAGAATGCGTTTCATCACGTCCTGCGCCTCGTTCCACTGTTCCTCGGTGCCGATGTACTTCGCCCGGTTGTTCGGATCCCACTGGGAGAAGCGGAAGGTGCAGTCCTCCAGCATGCCGACCGTGTCCAGCACGTATTTGGCAAGCTCCAGGCAACCGCGGAACTCGTCCTCCAGCTGGTCGGGGCGCAGAATCAGGTGCCCCTCGGAAATGGTGAACTGCCGCACACGGATCAGCCCGTGCATCTCGCCGGAATCCTCATTGCGGAACAGCGTGGAGGTCTCTCCCAGACGCATCGGCAGGTCGCGGTAGGAACGCGCCCGGTTCAGGAATACCTGATACTGGAAGGGGCAGGTCATCGGGCGCAGGGCAAAGCACTCCTTGGTTTCGTCGTTCGGGTCACCGAGGACAAACATTCCGTCCAGGTAGTGATCCCAGTGACCGGAGATTTTGTACAACTCGCGTTTTGCCATATACGGGGTCTTGGTCAGCAGATAGCCGCGCTTCTGCTCCTCATCCTCTATCCAGCGCTGAAGCACCTGAATGGTACGCGCGCCCTTCGGCAACAGAATCGGCAGACCCTGCCCGATCACATCCACGGTGGTGAAGTATTCGAGCTCGCGCCCAATCTTGTTGTGGTCGCGCTTGCGGGCTTCTTCCAGCCGCGCAAGATGCTCGTGCAGTTCCTCCTTGGAGGGGAACGCCGTGCCGTACACGCGCTGCAACACCTTGTTTTTCTGGTCGCCCTTCCAATAAGCGCCGGTGCACTGGGTCAGTTTGACCGCCTTGACCGCGCCGGTGGAGAACAGGTGCGGGCCCGCGCAAAGGTCGGTGAATTCGCCCTGGCGGTAAAAACTGATTACCGCGTCCTCCGGCAGTTCCTCAATCAGCTGCACTTTGTAAGGCTCGCCTTTTTCTTCCATCAGGCGGATGGCTTCCTCACGGGGCAGTTCAAACCGCTCGATATGCAGATTTTCTTTGACAATCTTCTTCATTTCGGCTTCCAGCGCCGCCAGCATCTCGGTGGAGAAGGGCGTTTCGCTGTCAAAATCGTAGTAGAAACCGTCCTCGATGGCGGGGCCGATGGTCAGTTTGGTGGCAGGATACAGCCGCTTGACTGCCTGCGCCAGAATGTGAGACGCCGTGTGGTTGAATACATGCCGCCCCTCCTCGTCGGCAAAGGTGAGCAGTTGCACATCGGCGTCTCCCGTGATCTCCTCGGTCAGCGCCACGACCTTGCCGTTCAGTTTGGCGGCAAGCACGGCGCGGTTTGCCAGTTCCGCCGCTTTTGCCGCGTCATACACGGTCAGCGGGGCGTCAAATTGCATTTCTTTTTCTCCGAAATTTACCTTTAACATTTTTATCGTCTCCTTTTGGATTGATTTTGAAAATAACACACCCCGGGCGGCAACGCCGCCCGGGGTGTGGAGATTTTTCCGCACGGTTCCACCCGGATGTTTCACTCATTGAAAATATGAAGTTGAAAACGGTCAGGTGGTACCTGCCCGCACTCTTGTGAAAGATCTCTCACCGCCGATCCTCTCTCTGTGCACGCCGTTGCGGGGGCTTGTTCTGACCGACCGGAAATCAGTGCTTCCGGCTGCGGTTATATTCGCTTGTGGGGTTGAGGAAGTTGCGCCAGTCCAGATCGCCGCGATCCAGCGCGGTGATCAGCGCCTCCGCCGTTGCAATGTTGGTTGCCACGGGGATGTTGTACCGGTCACAGTTGAGCAGCAGTTCCTCTTCTGCCTCCGGGCGGTTGCAACCCGGGCGCGTATCCCGGAAACAAAGTACAATGTCGATCTCGTTATAGGCGATTCTGGTGGCGATCTGTTGCTCGCCCCCCTGCTCCCCGGTCAGAAGCCGCTCAATGTGAAGTCCTGTCGCCTCCGAAATGTATTTTGCGGTGATACTGGTGGCGCAAAGACTGTGCTTGCTTAAAATGCCGCAATAGGCAATGCAGAATTGCGTCATCAATTCTTTTTTCACGTCCGACGCAATAATGGCGATCTCCATCGCACTGTCACCTCTCTCCCGTACTTCGGGCAGGCGGAAGCCCCGCCTTCGCCCTCTTTGAAATCATTATAGCAAATAACTTTCGCGCTGTCAATCTACTTTTTGCAAAAACTGCGATTTTTTTATGCACGTCCGGGGGGATATGAAAAAAAGAGGCGGGCACATGTGTGCCCGCCGGTAACGGATTTTTTGCAAAAGGGCAGAGAATCAGAGCATTCCTGCGACGGCGGTGGTGACAATGAGGACGAAGATGATGTAAATTAGCATTGTCACACCCCATGTAATCAGCGCGGCAACGCATATCCGCCTGCCACCTAAGGTGGACATGGTGACTCCCTTGAAAGGTTCCCTCCGACGTTGACGTTTTGCGTCAACAGGGGCTGGCGCCAAAGGCCCCCACCGAGAGGGGGCTTACCCCGGTCTACGACATTTTTTGGGGTGAGGCTTTTGCAAAGATGAGATTTGATTTAAAAAACCGGCAGAGAGTGAAACTCTCTGCCGGTTTTTGTGACATACACAACCCCGAAAAGGTTGAGCCGTTTTTTTGGGAAATTACTCCTCAGCGGGGGCTTCTTCCGGGAAATCCTCGGGCATAGCATTCTCGGCGGCGGCAACTTCTTCCAGCAGCGCGCGGATCGAGAGGCTGACCTTCTTCTTGTCGTTGTCGATCTCGATGATCTTGGCATCCACATTCTGACCGACTTCCAGCACGTCGGCAGGCTTGCCGATGCGGGTCATTGCAATCTGGGAAATGTGAATCAGACCGTCCACACCCTCAATGATCTCAGCGAAAGCGCCGAAGGGCGTCAGGCTGACGATCTTGACCGGTACCACATCGCCCACATGATACTGAGCGGTGAAGAGCACCCACGGGTTGGTGTCCTCGGTCTTGTAGCCGAGAGAAATGCGTTTCTTTTCCTTGTCAAAGGATTTGACGTAGACCGTCAGGGTTTCGCCCACGGAAACGACTTCTGCGGGGGATTTGATGTGCTTCCAGGAAAGCTCGGTGGTGTGTACCATGCCGTCCACGCCGCCAAGGTCCACAAACGCACCGTAGGAGGTCATGCTCTTCACCACGCCGGTGTAGACCTTGCCCTCTTCGATGTTTGCCCAGAATTCTTCCTCTTTCGCGCGGCGCTCTTCTCTGGCGACCACACGGATGGAGCCGATGGCTTTGTGACCCTGATCCTTGGTCTCAATGATCTTGAACTTCACGTTCGTACCCTTGAGGGGATTCAGGTCGCCGTCTTTCGGCACGCCGGACTGGGATGCGGGGATGAACACACGCGTGCCCAGCACAAATACGATCACGCCGCCCTTGACGACGTCTGCAACGGTGGCTTCGAGAATCTCGCCGTTGTCTTTTGCGGCAACGATCTTCTCCCAGTTCTTGCCGGAGTCCACGCGGCGCTTATCCAGCTCCGCCACACCGTCAAGATCGCTGACGCGGATGACCTTTGCCTCGATCTGATCGCCGACATGATATGCTTCCTTCAACTTGACAGAAGGATCGTCAGACACGCGTTCGGCTTTGATATAGCCGGTTACGCCGGTGCCGAGATCGAGCTGCAACTCGGTGTCAGTCACGTGAGTCACGGTTCCGGTAACGATATCTCCTGTATTTAAAGTTTTGCAATTTTCATTCAGCAATTCCGCAAAGTTTTCTTGTTCGCTCATAATTTTATGTACCTCCTTAATGATTTCCGACGGGGTGGATGCCCCGGCGACAATACCCACTTTGCGATGGGTCAATGAAAACGGTTTCACAAGGGGCAGATCAGCCCATCCCGAAATACACAGGGTATCCGGGCAGAAAGTGCGGCAGACGGCACAAAGTTTCGCCGTATTGGAGCTCTCTTTCCCGCCGATGACGATCATCCCGTCGCTCTTTCCGGCAAGTTCGGCAGCTTCCGCCTGGCGTGAATCCGTAACATTACATATTGTATCAAAAAATACGGCGTTTGTACAGTGCTTTTTCAAAACTTTTTGACTTTTTTTCCATTCGGACACATTTTGCGTGGTCTGAGCGACCAAAACCGGGGTTTTTCCGCCGAAATAAGGCGGATTCTGTGCAGCCAGTGCCGCCTCCAACGCGTCGGAATCGGCAAACACCGCCCGCTCGCCCGCAAACCGGCTCATAAACCCTTCCACCTCCGGGTGGGTCGCCGTGCCGATACAGAGAAAGGCGTACTGCCCGGCATCCTCGGAGTACTTTTCGGCAATACGCTGAATTTTGGTGACAAAGGGGCAAGTGCAGTCCAAAACCCGGAAATACGGGTGTTCCGCACACAGGCGCGTGAGCAGGGCTTCGGTGCCCCCCGTGACGCCGTGCGCGCGCACCAGCACCGTGACCGGCGCGTGTTCCGCGGCTTCGGCGGCAAGGGCGGGGAGGTCGTCGGCACCCACGGAGCGCACGCCCTTTTCCTCCAGCATTTGCAGATAATCCTCATTGTGAATGAGGTGTCCCAGCGTGAAAATCCGCTCGCCGGGGGCGCGGGTGGCAATCCTTTTTTCCAGCGTTTCGGTGGCGCGGCGCACGCCGGGGCAAAAGCCCGCGTTTTTCGCCACGGTCACCTCGCACCTGCCGCTTCCGCTGATGCCGCCGGCAGGGGAGAGGGCGCCGGTTTGCCTTTTGGCGCCGCTCATTTGCCGGATTCCTCCCCTAAGCGGCAGACCTCGTTGTAAATCATTTGGGCAATCCGCGCGTACTCGCCGGGCTTGCCCTCCTCGTAGTGAAAATCTTCAAAGGGGATGGGTTTGCCGACCACGGCGGTAATCCGGCGGAAGAACTTCCATTTATGGTTTTTCATACCGATGTACACCGGCAGAACCTGCACTTTGGCATGCGCGGCAATCAGTCCGGCGCCGAATTTGATCGGGCACTCGCGCGGGTCGCGCTCCGGGCACCGCGTGCCCTGCGGAAACATCCCCACCGACACGCCGTTTTCCAGCATATGTACGGTTTTTTTCACGGCGCCTACGTCATTTTTGCCCCGTGCCACGGGGTAGGCGCCGAGCCAGTGGACAATGTGCCCCATCACCGGCACGCGGAACAGTTCCTCTTTTGCCATGAAATGGGGTTGCTGTCGCCTGGTGGCGGCGCAGATGACGATGGGGTCCACCACCGACTGGTGGTTACTGCACACAAGATAAGGACCCTCTTTTCTCTTCGGCTCGTTTTTCATCCCCCGCACGCGAATACGGAAGATGAAACGGATCGGCCAGAGAAAGAGGAAGTGGAAGATGGTGTAAAATACGCTTTTCATCGGGGTGCCACCTCCGGGCAACGGTCACGGATAACTGCGAGAAGCGCCTCGGTGCACTCCTCCACATTCATGCCGGAGTTGTCAAAGGGGATGGCATCGGGCGCCGCCACGGCAGGGGCAGTTTCCCTTGTGCGGTCGTTTTCGTCCCGCTCGCGCATTTCGCGCAGCACGTCCTCATAGCGCACGTCCATGCCCTTTGCCCGCAATTCTTTAGTGCGGCGCATGGCTCTGTCCTCGTCCGATGCGGTGAGAAAAATTTTGACGTCGGCGTGCGGCAGGATCACCGTGCCGATGTCGCGCCCGTCCATAATGACGCTGTTTTTTGCTGCGATGTCGCGCTGGGTGTCCAGCAGAAACGCCCGCACGGCGGGGATGGCGGAAACGGCGGAGGCGTACATGGAAATCTCCGGCTCCCGGATGCGGTCGCCGAGGTCCTCGCCGTTGAGAAACACATGCTGTTCGCCGTTTACATAGCGCACTTCGATCGCAATATGGGGCAGGCATGAAACGATGCCCTCGCTGTCGGTGCGGGCAATGCCGCGGCTTCTCACATAGTAGCCGACCGTGCGGTAAAGCGCGCCCGTGTCCACGTAAATGATGCCGAGTTTTTTGGCAATCTCCTTGGAAACACTGCTTTTTCCGGCTCCGCTCGGTCCGTCAATGGCAATTTGCATAATTACTCCTCACCGGGGCACGTCGGCGCCCCATTTTCGTTTTGTACGGCGATTGCCGCCGCCTCCCCCGCCAGCACTGCGGTGGAAAAGGCAATCTGCAGATTGAACCCGCCCGTATAGGCGTCCAGATCCAGCACTTCGCCCGCAAAATACAGCCCGCGGCATTTTTTGGATTCCATCGTGCCGGGGCTGACCTCCGGCAGTGCCACGCCGCCCTTGGTGATGATGGCTTCGTCAATCGGGCGAAAGCCCGCAATCTCCACCGGCAGGGCTTTGAGCAAGGTCAGCATTCGGTGCCGCTCCTCTTTGGTGATAGTATTCACTTTTTTGCGGGGGTCTATGCCGGTTTTCTCCACAAACGGCGCAATCAGTTTCTGGGGCAATAAGTCCCCACACGCGTTGAGAAAATCGCGGTTCTGATACTTTTCAAAATCCGAGAGCAGGCGGGCGTCCAACGCTTTTTCGTCCAGCGCGGGCTTGAGGTCAACGAGCGCCGTGTAACGCCCCTTTTCCATCGGCGTGAGGTGCGCGGAGGCGGAAAGCACCAGGGGCCCCGTCAGCCCGAAGTGGGTAAACATCATCTCTCCGAAATCCGAAAACACCGTTTTGCCGGTGGAGTTGTCTCTGACGGTCAGCCGCACGTTTTTGAGCGAAAGCCCCTGTACGGTAGCACAAAAGTGCCCGTTTTCCACCAGCGGAACCAGTGACGGGGTCGGGGTTTTGACGGTATGCCCCACGGCGCGGGCGAAGCGATAGCCGTCACCTGTGGAGCCGGTGGCGGGGTAGGAAAGCCCGCCCGTCGCCACGATCACGGCGGCGGCAGGGAAGCGCCTGCCCCCGCACTGCACGCCGGTCACGGCGCCGTTTTCGGTCAGAACGGCGGTGGCGGTTTCCTTGAGAATCCGCACGCCGCACCGCCGGCACTCGCGCACCAGCGCGTCCACCACATCGGTGGCTTGATCCGAAACCGGAAAAACGCGGTTGCCGCGTTCCACTTTCAGCGGCACGCCCAGTTCCTCAAAAAACGCCTCGGTATCCGAGGTGGAAAACCGGTTCCACGCGGAGTATAAAAACCGCGCGTTACCGGGGATATTGGCAAAAAAAGTATCTCTTTCGCAATGATTGGTGAGATTGCAACGCCCCTTGCCCGTAATGCGCAGTTTTCTGCCGGGGCGGTCATTTTTCTCCAAGATCGTCACGGCGGCGCCAAAACGGGCGGCGGCGACTGCCGCCATCATTCCGGCGGCGCCGCCGCCGATTACAACAATGTCCTTTCCGGTGCTCATCCGTTGTTTTTGGCGTAAACGTCGTATTCATCCCAGATTTTTTCCATTTGCGAGAGCCGCGCCGCCACCTCGTCGTGCTTGGCAAGCGACACTGCAGCGATCATCGCGTTGATGATGGAAAGGGGAGCCACCAGCGAGTCTACAAACGATGCCATATCGCTCTTGGCGGTCAGCAGCTGGCTGGCAAGGTCGGCAAGCGGCGACTGGTTGCTGTCGGTCAATGCCACCACGTCCGCGCCCGCGCTCTTGGCATATTCCGCAATGCGCACGGTGCGCTTGGAATAGCGGGGGAAGGAAATGGCAATCAGCACGTCCTCTTTGCCGATGTTGAGAATCTGCTCAAACATCTCACTGCCGGAGGTGCCGTCCACAAAATGCGCGTTGTCGAAAATCATACGGAAGTTGAAGGTCAGAAATCTTGCCAGCGCCGCGGAGGAGCGAAGCCCTAAGATATAGATATGCCGCGCGTTGGTGATTTTATCCACCGCGTCGGAAAAAGCCTGTCTGTTCAGTTCCTCCAGCGTGTGGCGGATCATATCCGCGTCACCGTTGAGAATTTTGTCGGGCAGGTTTTCTTTGGTCATGCGGTTGTCCGCCACGTCGATACGCTGGGCGGCGGTGAGGTTGGTGCGCGCCAGCTCCTGCAGGACCCGCTGCAGCTCCGGATAGCCGTCATAGCCCAGCTCATCGGCAAAGCGCACCACGGTGGATTCCGACACGCCGGTCGCCTCCCCCAGTTTTGCCGCGGTCATATATGCCGCGCGGTCATACCGTTCGATGATATAATTACCGATACGTTTTTGCCCCTTGGAAAAGGTGGGCATTTGCGCTTTGATCTGCTGTAACAGGTTTTGTTTCATATTTCCTCCCCTGCTTCGCGCGGTGTCGCCGCGGAGTCTACATTTTATTTATATACATATTTCGTCGCCCGGCGGGCGCACCTGCAATAATTATAGTGTATTTCCTGCAAAAAGTCAAGCAAAACCTGCATAATGATGAAATTGTGATCTTTTTCGGTTATTTTGACCAAATTGTGACGGGATTTTTTGTTACTTTTCTATCTTCTGAATTTCCGAAAAGTGGTTTACAAACCGAAACCGATGTGCTATAATAGCACCGGAATGTTTGAGAGACACTACACGGCAGATGCGTATGGTGAAGCACAAACCCTATACACACGATACGCACGCCCGCAGAAGGTTTCTCCTTTCGCGGGGGCTTTTTTTATGCAGAAAGATAAAAAAAACAACCCACGGGAAAGAGGCGGCATTCCGAACCTGACCACAAAAATACACGGAGGAATGTAACATGAAACTTGTGTACAACGTGAATGCCAAGCCGAAAGAAATCGGCTACGGCAAAGTGCTGGTCTTTGCCCTGCAGCAGATGCTTGCAATCCTTGCAGCAACCATCGCCGTGCCGATGATCGTCGGCAACGGGATGTCCACCTCGGCTGCGCTGTTCGGCGCCGGTGTGGGTACCATTGTCTATCTGCTCTTTACCAAATTCAGAAGCCCTGTGTTCCTCGGCTCCGCCTTTGCATTCATCGGCTCGATGCAGGTGGCTTTCGCCGGTGCGTATGCCAGCGCCGTGGGCGGCTACGCCGGCTTGCTGGTCGGTGCGGTGTTCGCAGGTCTTGTCTATGTCGTGATCGCGCTGGTGGTCAAGGCTGCCGGTGTGAAGTGGGTTAACAAACTGATGCCTGCTGTGGTGGTCGGTCCTACGGTCGCCATCATCGGTCTGTCGCTTGCCGGCAATGCGGTGGGTGACGCCCTGCACGGGATCGGCGCCGGCAACGTGATGAATCTGACCGGTGCACTCTCTCTCATCTGCGCACTGGTTACCCTCGGCACGGTGATTGTGTGCTCCGTTTACGCCAAGAAAACCCTGAAAACCATCCCCTTTATCATCGGGATTCTCGCAGGCTACGCGCTTGCAACCGTCTTTACCCTGATCGGTATGGCAACCGACAATAGCGCCATGCAGCTGATCAGCTGGGAGGGCTTCAAGAATATGAACTGGGTCCCCAATTTCGCTTTTGTGAAAGCGTTCAAAGGCTTCAAGGATCTGACCGGCGCTTACATCGGCACCATCGCGGTGGCTTATGTACCGGTTGCCTTCGTGGTCTTCGCGGAGCACCTGGCTGACCACAAGAACATCTCCACGATCATTGAAAAAGACCTGCTGGAAGATCCGGGTCTGGACAAAACCCTGCTGGGCGACGGCGTAGGCTCCATCGCGGGCGCGTTCTTCGGCGGTTGCCCCAACACCACCTACGGTGAGTCCATCGGCTGTGTGGCAATCTCCGGCAACGCCTCGGTGGTGACCATTCTGTGCACGGCAGTCCTTTGCATGGTAGCCGCCTTTGTGGCTCCCTTCGTCACCTTCCTTGCCAGCATCCCCTCCTGCGTGATGGGCGGTGTGTGCATCGCGCTCTACGGCTTCATCGCAGTGTCCGGTCTGAAGATGATTCAGAAAGTGGATTTGGAAGACAACCGCAACCTGTTTGTGGTCGCGACCATCCTGATCTGCGGCATCGGCGGGATGTCCCTGACCTTCGGTAAGATCACCCTGACCGAGGTTGCAGTGGCGCTGATTCTCGGGATTCTGACCAACCTGCTGGTTTCCCGCAGCCACAAAAAGGGCGCTGAAACCGAAGCCAACACGGAAGAAAAAACCGAAGAAACCAAAGAGACCGTTGAAACGAAATAAAATCACATCATAAAAGCGGCGCACCTGCGGGTGCGCCGCTTTTTTCTCCCCGGAATCCCTTGACAGGGTTTCGGGGGGGTGCTATAATATATTCAATTATACCCAAAGGAGCGGAAAGATGACGATTTACGACGAATTGGTTGCGCGCGGGCTGATTGCTCAGGTCACCGATGAAGAGGAGATCAAGGAACTGATCAATCACGGTAAAGCAACTTTTTATATCGGCTTTGACCCGACGGCGGACTCTCTGCATGTGGGGCATTTTATGGCACTGTGCCTGATGAAGCGCCTGCAGATGGCGGGCAACCGCCCCGTGGTGCTGGTGGGCGGCGGCACCGGCTACATCGGCGACCCCTCCGGGCGCACCGATCTTCGCTCGATGATGACGCCGGAGACCATTCGGCATAACTGCGACTGCTTCAAAAAGCAGATGGAGCGGTTTATCGACTTCGGCGAGGGCAAGGCGATTATGGTCAACAATGCCGACTGGCTGTTGAAACTGAATTATATTGACCTGTTGCGCGAGGTGGGCGCCTGCTTCTCGGTCAACAAAATGCTGACGGCGGAGTGCTACAAACAGCGCATGGAGCGCGGGCTTTCGTTCCTCGAATTCAACTATATGATCATGCAGTCGTATGACTTTTATCATCTTTTTCAGCATTACGGTTGCAATATGCAGTTCGGCGGGGATGACCAGTGGTCGAATATGCTGGGCGGTACGGAGCTGATTCGCAAGAAGCTGGGCAAGGATGCTTATGCCATGACCATCACGCTCCTGCTCAACTCCGAGGGCAAGAAGATGGGCAAGACCGCCAGCGGCGCCGTGTGGCTGGACCCGAACAAGACCACGCCGTATGAGTTTTATCAGTACTGGCGTAATGTGGGCGACGCGGACGTGCTCAAATGCATCCGGATGCTGACCTTCCTGCCGCTGGAACAGATCAACGAGATGGATCACTGGCAGGGCGAGGAGCTGAACCGCGCCAAGGAGATTCTTGCCTTTGAACTGACCAAACTGGTACATGGCGAGGAGGAAGCGGCAAAGGCAGAGGCGCAGGCAAAAGCGCTGTTCGGCGCCGGCGCCGGGGCGGACGCCCCCGTGAGCGAAATCACGGCAGAGGACCTTACGGACGGAACGATGGATATTCTGACCCTTATGGTGAAAGCCGGGCTGGTTGCTTCCAAATCCGAAGCGCGCCGCGCGGTAGAGCAGGGCGGTGCCTCGGTAGAGGGCGAAAAAGTGACCGACATCAAGAAAACCTTTACGGCAGAGGAGCTGGCTGGCGGTCTGCTTGTCCGCCGCGGCAAGAAAAACTACCGCAAGGTCATTCTGAAATAAAAACGAAAATCCGCGCCCGGATTTTGCGGGGCGCGGATTTTTTTGCTTGCATTTTCCGGCAGATGTGGTAAAATAGAGGCAGTAGCCTGAAAAACAATCTATGGAGGGAACAATGGCAACCTTATCGGAGTATCGCATTGTGATCGGGGCGCACGCCTGCTTTAATGAGCGGCGCGCGGCGGAGTTTATCCGGGCAAACGCCCGGCTGGTGACGGGGGTGCTGTTGCCCCTTGTGAGCGACCGGGAGCCGCCGGTGCCCTGTGAGATCGCCGTGGGGCGCACCAATCGGGAGAGCGCGGACGACATCGTATTTGCCCGCGCGGAAAACCGGCTGTGGGAATATGAAATCCGCCTTGCCGGAGAGCGGCTGTACCTGGCGGGGCTGGGGCTGGAACCGGCGGAAAAGAAGCCGTTTTCTTCCTACGCCTATTACAATGACGGCGCCTACGGCACGGTGTTTGCCGCTTACCGGTTTGTGGAGAAGGTGTTGGGGTACCGGTTCCTCTTCTCCCCGTACACCGGAATCCCGGTGCGGCGCGCGGAGGAAATTTCCATTGACCGCACGGCGGAGTTTGCCTATACCACCGAACGGCTGGACGCGGAACTGCCGCCCGTTGTGCCCGGCGCCGCGCTGTACTCGGTGCCCTGCGCGTGGGCGCTGAACTGGAATATGACCGCGATGATTCTCAAAACCGCCTCCGGCAAACTGGCGGTGATTGACGGCGGCAGAATCTGGGACGCGGATCATATGGTGCGGATTCTGGAACATCTGTCGGGCGGGAAAAAGCCGGTGATCGGCGCGTGGTTTTTCTCGCACCTGCATAACGACCACTATGGGCTGGTGGAAAAACTGGCGACCGATGAGGCGCTTCGCTCCCGCGTGACGGTGGAGCATATCTATGCGCACCCGCTGGAAAGAGAGTTTTACACCGACCTTGCAAAGGACAAGGAGACCCGCGCCGGCGAGGTGCTGGATATGCTGCACCGCGCGGGCGAGATTTTCGGTGCGGAGTATCACACCGTGGAGACAGGCGACGTGATTCCGTTTGAGGAATTTGAGTTTCACGTCCTGCACGTGCCGGAGCCGGTGCCGGCGGGGTACATGGACATCAATGATTCCAGCGTGGTGTATAAAATGATATGGGAAGGCAAGGAAAGCGTGCTGCTGTTGGGTGACGCGGAACGGGTGTGTAACGCGGATCTGCTGGAAAACCACGCGGCGGAGCTGGAAAGCGATCTGGTGCAGGTCGGGCATCACGGGTGCGGCAACGTGTCGCGCGAGTGCTATGAAAAAACGAAAGGCAAGGCGTTTCTCTTCCAGACCGGGGAGCGGTTCTGGTACGGCGATAACGGCGAGGGGCTGAACACCCTGAACGCCGGCGTGATCCGCACGCGCCTTTACCTCAAAGAAATGGGCGTGCCGGACGAGCGGATTCTGCGGGATACCGACGGAATTCTCACGTTCCGTTTTCCGATGGGATGGAAAAAAGTATCGCAAAACCCTTGACAAACCGGGGGCGGCGGGGTATAATACAGAAAGACCGAGGATGAAGAAGAGTAGTGCGCGTCCCTTTTCACACAGAGAGCCGCAGACGGTGAAATTGCGGCAGGAAACACGGGCATGAATGGGCTTCAAAGGGCAAACCGAAATCAGGAGAGAGTAGGGGAGACGGGGAGGCGACCCGTTATCAGGCGCTGCGTATTTTGGTACGGATAAGTGGGCGCGATGCGCCAAGCCGGGTGGCACCGCAGGATTTTCACTCCTGCCCCAGCAGTTTTTTGAACTGCGGGGGCAGGAGTTTTGTTCATAGGATATTTTCGTCAGGCTATGGAGGTGAAAAATATGGAATATCGCTTTTCCGACAAGTTGGCGGGGCTTGCCCCCTCCGCTATCCGGGAGATTTTCAAGAGTCTTGTCGACCCGGAGATCATCTCGTTTGCGGCGGGCAATCCCGCGCCGGAGTCCTTTCCCGTCAGGGAGTTGGCACGGCTTTCGGCGGAGATTTACCGCACGGCGCCCGTGGGGGCATTGCAGTACGGGATGACCGAGGGCTATGCGCCGCTGCGCGAGGCGGTGGCAAAGCGGCAAAAAGAGGTGTTCGGCATCGGCAAAAGCCGCGCGGCAGGTGACGCCTTTGATGACAGCACCATCATTGTGTCGGGCGGGCAACAGGGGATTGAGCTTGCCTGCAAGGCGTTTTGCAACGAGGGGGACGCGGTGCTTTGCGAAAACCCCACCTTTATCGGGGCGCTGAACGCGTTCCGCTCCAACGGGGCGGTACCAGTCGGCGTGGAGATGTGGGAGAACGGGATTACCCCCGCGGCGCTGGAAGCGGCGATTGCGGCAAACCCGCGGGCAAAACTGATATATCTCATCCCCACGTTTCAAAACCCCACCGGCATTACCACGGGGCTTGCCGCGCGGCGGGAGATTTATGAGATTGCAAAGCGGCACCGCCTGCCGATTATCGAGGATAACCCGTATGGGGAGTTGCGTTTTGCGGGCACGGACGTCCCGACCATCAAAAGCATGGATACCGAGGGGCTGGTGATTTATTGCTCCACCTTTTCCAAAATTCTTTCCGCCGGGATGCGTGTGGGGTTTGTGGTGGCGCCGGAGGAGATTACCGCCAAAATGGTGATTGCCAAACAGGTGGAGGATGTGCACACCAATCAGTTTTTTCAGATGCTGTGCCACCGCTATATGACCGAGTGCGACCTTAACGCGCATATTGAGAGCATCCGCGCGATTTACCGCCGCAAGTGCGCCCTGATGCTGGAATGTCTGGAAAAGGAACTGCCGCGCGGGGTCACGTTCACGCGCCCGGAGGGCGGGCTGTTTCTCTGGTGTATGCTCCCGGAGAGGGTAGACGGTGCGGCGTTTGTGCAAAAGGCATTGGAGCGGAAGGTGGCGGTGGTGCCTGGGGCAACCTTTGATTGCACGCCGGGCGCGCCGTCACGCGCGTTCCGCCTCAATTACTCCACCCCCACCGAAGAACAGATTATCGAGGGCTGCCGGCGCCTTGGTGCCGCGGCACGGGAATGTTTATAACGAAAAAAAGAGAGGGATCATAAGATGTTAAACGTAAACGGTGAAAACAAAAAAGTCTGCTTTTCCGGCATTCAGCCGAGCGGAAATCTGACCATCGGCAACTATATCGGGGCGCTTTCCAACTTTTCCTCGTATTCCGAGGCGTACCAGTGCTTTTACTGCGTGGCGGATGAGCACGCGATTACGGTGCGGCAGGTGCCGGCGGATCTGCGGCGGCACACCTATGAAACGCTGGCGCTGTATATGGCGTGCGGGCTGGACCCGGAGAAAAACACGCTGTATGTGCAGTCTCATGTCCCCGCACACGCGGAGCTGGCGTGGATGCTTAGCTGCTTTACCATGTTCGGGGAGCTTTCCCGCATGACGCAGTTCAAGGACAAGAGCGCCAAACATGCCGACAACATCAACGCGGGGCTGTTTACCTATCCGGTGCTGATGGCGGCGGATATTCTTCTGTATCAGACCGACGTGGTGCCCGTAGGGGCGGATCAGAAACAGCATGTGGAGATCTGCTGTGACATTGCCGACCGCTTCAACCACTTTTTCCCGGATACGTTTACCAGACCCGAGCCGCTGATTCCCACCACCGGCAAGCGCATTATGTCTCTTGCCGACCCCACGAAAAAGATGAGCAAATCCGACGAAAACCCCAACGGGGTGGTGTATATTCTGGACGACAAAGACACCATCATCCGCAAATTCCGCCGCGCGGTGACCGACTCCGATACCGAGGTACGTTTTGCAGAGGGCAAGGACGGCGTAAACAACCTGATGACCATTTATTCCGCCTTTACCGGCAAAAATATGGAGGAGATCGAGCGGGAGTTTGCGGGCAAAGGTTACGGAGACCTGAAAACCGCCACGGGCGAGGTGACGGCGGACGCGCTGGCGCCGGTGCAGAAGCGCTTTGCCGAACTGCTTGCCGACAAGGCAGGGCTGGAGGCAATGATGAAAAAAGGCGCGGATACTGCCGCGTATTTCGCGCAAAAAACCCTTTCCAAAGTGCAGAGAAAACTGGGTTTTGTGGCGCGCCCGCGTTGATGTGATTTTTTTGTGGTATTTCTTTGAAATTATCAAAAAATAGTTGAAAAGGGACGAAGTTTGTTGTATAATAGGATGTGATAAAATAATTTTTACTCGAAAGGGGAAATTTTTTATGGCATTCGGACAGAAGTATCATGTTTCTCTGCGTGAGGACGGAAAATGGCAGGTCAAAGGGGAAAAGGCGGGCAAAGCGCTGAAACTTTTTGACACACAGAAAGCGGCGATTGAATATGCCGAAACCATTGCCGACACCCAAGAGGGCGGTATTGTGATCCATAAAAAAGACGGCAAGATCAGAAAGCAGGATTATTCCAAGCCCAAACAGCAGGAAGAGAAAGAATGAAAACAGCATTCTTTGTCTATCTGATTTACGTAGTATTGCTGTCCCTCGTGACCTTTGCCACCTACGGAGCGGATAAGAAAAAGGCAAAGCGCGGCGCGCGCCGCGTGCCGGAAAAGACCCTGCTTTGGATGTCTTTTCTCGGCGGGGCGTTCGGCGGGTTTGCCGCGATGCAGATTTTCCGCCATAAGACCAAGGGTGAGCATTGGTATTTCACCGCGGTTAATTTGCTTGGCATCGTGCTTCACGCGGCACTCCTGGTGTTTCTCTTTCTGAAAATGCAGGCAGTGATTTAACCACCTGCGGCGGGGCAAATAGGCTGACGCGTTACTTTGGGTGTGTATACCCAATCTTTTGTAGGGGCGATCATTGGTCGCCCGCACAGAGAAGTCGCGCACCCAATGCTCGGCATCGGTTGCTCAAAAGTTTTTGCGGGATTTAAAGGGGGCTTTTTTCAAAAAGCCCCCTTTTCACGCGCCTGCGGCGAGCGGGCAAATGGGCAAGTGCGCCGCCGGAATGTGATAAGCACCTCCAAAAGTGTCTGACTTTTGGGGTGCATATCAGGTTGTGATGGGAAATTATTATAACGGAATTTCAGAATTGCGTTTTCAAACGAAAGAAAGACTTGCGAATTTTTCTCGTGAGTCTTTTTTGTTTTCGCGATGATGGTTGTGATTGATTTGAAAAACCGAATAATTCATGCCGTCGTTTAACAGAGGAGTTTCATCATCGTACACATTTCACGTTACAATTTCGCCGGAGCAATTGGCCTCTGTGGGGCGACGGACGTACCGACGAAGAGAATTAAACCCGACAAACAGCAAGAGAAAAGGCGTGGCATTACGCCACGCCTGACTCTGAACACGCCGCACCTGCCGACAATCCCTGCGGAAAGACCGGCTATGTTTTTTCAGTCCACACGGATGGTGATGACGCCGCTGGTGATCGGGCGAGAGGTGAAATCGTCGTTATATATCTTGAATTTCAGCTCTATGGTGGAGATTTTCTGAATGCCGTTGTTTTTCAGATCGCCGGACAGGAAGAAAATATCCGTCATCGCTTTTTTGCCGGCATATACGGATTCGGCAAGCAGACCCGAAATCATATAGCCGTTGACCGAAATGTCGTCTCCGGAGAGCGTGATGTTTTTGGCGCTGTTATTCTCGATATAAAGCAACACCGAAGAGCCGAAAAGGGCATCCTCTTCTACATATTTCCCGACAATGCGGATTCCGCCCTCGTTGTAAAGTTCTTTGCCTTTATCATTTTCCGCAGCAGTGACCTTTCCGTACAGCGAGGTCTTCACGGTGCAAAGCTCCTCGTAAACGGTTTTATAGGTGTCCGAATCGTAAACATAGAAGCTGATCTCAAACTTTTCGATTTCGGTAATCCCCGCTTCTTCCAGGTCGGAGGAGAAAACCGAGATTTCTTCGGTCGCCTTTTTGCCCGCGGCAACAGAGCAGAGGAAAGAGGTGTCCATCATATAGTCGTTGATGATGACCGCGTGGGAGCTGACGGTATAATTTTTGTTGCCGGTATTCTCCGTGAGAAATTCCAGCTCGGCGCCGAAAAAGCCCCCGAGCTTCAGAGATTTTGCGGTAACGGTCAGCCCTCCCCACGAAAAGCAGACCTGCTCAGCCACGGTGGCTTTTTCTTTTGCCTCGTGCTTTTGCTCCGGCGTTTTGCCGGAGGCGTTGTCTTTCTGAGGGTCTTTCTTTTCGCCGTCATCGGTCAGCTCATGCCGGGTGCCCTCCTCCTCGGAGGAGAAGCACGCCGTTAAGCATCCGGCGCACAGCGCAAGGGCAAGCAGAAGAAAAAGGGCGCGGCACAGAATGCGTTTCATTGCTGTTGTTCCTCCGCCGGTGCGCTTTTCTTTTTCTCAGACACCTTTGCAAGAATCGTGCCGAGGATAAATGTCACGCCGAAACAGGCGGAGAGGATGGACCAGACCAGCAGATCGCTGTATGTGCCGTAATTGCACGCGCCGATCAGCGCGCCGACCAGATAAAAGCTGCCTGCCACGATCCCGCCCGCAAAATGTTTCCGGGTGGCAACCCCCACAATGCCTGCCACCAGCATACAGATGGCAAGGAAAACCCCGGCACTGCCGCTGATTTCGTCATTTTCCACCAGCACGTTACCAACGCCCACAATGCAGGATTGCAGAACAATCACGAGGAAAAGAACCATACTGAGAATGCCGATTACGAGTTTTGCTGTTTTCATAGAGAACCTCCATATATGATATTTCTATTTGCCCTCCGCGCAAATCCGGGGGACAAATGTTATCATACAGGAAAGTTTTTGAACTTTGTTATGCTGTCAGCATAACCGGAAGGTGCTTTTTATGTTATAATAATATCACGGCAGAATCTCTCCGTCATATCACGGCAGAATCTCTCCGCCGATTACAAAGAAAAGCGCAAAGCACAGCAGGGCAAAAAGCGAATAAACAATCCGCTGTGTGCGCCGGGAGGAGCCTGCGGCAAAGCCGATACGCTCCCAGATGCCGAAAGCGTTGAACAAAAGCAAATACGGCATCACGATACAGCCGGTGATGAGAACAGCCCCGCCGATGAATTCTCTCGGAGATGAGGATCGGACGAGCAGAATCGTACAAAGCATAAATACGGCGGCGTAAGCAATGATTGCAAGAACCACAATCACCGGGTTTCGGCTGCGAAGCCCCGGAATGCCGGCAAGCAGACCATCCGCCCTGCCCTCTCTTGCCGCGGTCAGTTGCAGGTCTTTTTTCATTCTGTCCATATTCCGATACCGCTTTGCGGCATCGATGGAGGTGCATTTTTGTACCACTCTTCCGACAGCGCCGCCGGCTGTTTGCTCGTTGGGCAGCTTACCCGTAACCATCACATTCAGAAGAACGCCGAGGGCGTACATATCGGTGTGCGCGTCACTTTCGGCAAAGCCGAACTGCTCCGGCGCGGCATAGCCGGGGGTGCCGAGAATCGTGGTGTCGCTTGTTTTCCCCCCGGTGAAGGCGCGGGAAATACCGAAATCAATGATTTTGGCGTGCCCGTCGGTTGTGATGATGATATTGTTGGGGTTGATGTCCCGGTGTACCAGCCCCGCGCGGTGCAGGGCGCTCAGCCCGTCGCAAAGTTCGGTGGCATATCGCACGGCAATGTCCCTCGGGACGGTGCGTCCGCCGTTCAGCGTTGCGGAAAGCGGCGTGCCGGAAATGTACTCCCGCAGCACGGTGGCACCGCCGTCATGCTCTACGACTGCCCGGATGACGGGCAACCCTTTGTCACACAGCCCGGTGAGAAGACGGTAGCGGGGGACGGCGGCTGCGTCGATTTCCTTGGCGATATAGAGCGTTTTGGTGCCCGGATTCATCATCAGGGTTGTGGTATCACTCCATTTTGCCAGCGGCACCAATTGAGAATACAGAAAAGAATCGCGCATTTGGGAATCCATGCAAAGACCTCCTTGAAAAATGCAGAAAGGAATTGTCTGAATTAGTTATGAAGAAAACCACTCAGGAGCTGTTGGAAATGATGAAATCCAAAGAGGATTATCAGGCATATCTGAAAGAGACCCATGGGGAGCTGGAAGGCGACTATATGCGGGTCGGCAGGGCATTACAGATTCTGATGGCAGAGAAAAAACTGAAAAAGGCGGATGTGATCGCGCGCTCCGGCGTGGAGGTGCATTACGCGTATCAGATCTTCAATGACAGCAAGGTGCCGAAACGGGATAAGGTGCTGATGCTGGGGATCGGCGCAGGGCTTCGCGTAGAGGAGATGCAACAGCTGTTGCGGGTAACGGGATATCCGCCGCTTTACGGCAAGATCCCGCGGGACAATGCCATCCTTTTCGGGATCACCAAAGAGCTTTCGGTAATCGACATCAACAACCTGCTGTATGAAATGGGGCTGGAGCTATTGCTCTGACCTTTTCAGTATAACATAAAATCTTCTTTTGTCAACATCCTGACAGAATATATTTTTGATAAATAATAAATAAAAGAGCAGAGCGCCCGCTCTGCTTTTTTGGTATGATAAAATTCTCCCGTTCTGATTATTTTCAAAAGGTCAGATGCGGTGTAATTTGGGTCTATTCCAATGACGGGGAGGCGTTTTCTTTTGAAAACCGGTTATACCTTAACCATCCGGCGGATGTGTTATACTGCGCTGTTTATGGCGATGATTATTGTGCTCAGCTCTTTCGGCGTTCCCGTGCCGGGCGGGCATCTGTATCTCAACGATGTGGTGATCTGTCTTGCTTCCGTACTGCTGGGGCCTGTCTGGGCAATGGTTGCCGCGGGCGCCGGCGCGTTCCTTGGGGACGCGATCTTCTATCCCGCGCCGATGTACGTCTCGCTGGTGACGCGCGGTGTTCAGGGGTTGGTGATCTCGCTGATCTCGCATTACACGTTCCGCAAGCACCCCAAAATTGCCGCCATTCTCGGTGTGAGTGTGGGTGCGATCATTATGATCGCAGGCTACTCTGTCGGCAGAGAGTTTGTTTACGGCAAGCCCGGCGCATGGCTGGTCAAACTGCCGTATCAGATTTTGCAGGCGGTGGTCGGCGCGGCGGCGGGGCTGGTGCTCTGCTTCCCCTGCGGTATCCGGAAACTGTATCTGAAAAGCTGCCCCGAGTTGCAGGAAAATGCATGAAACCATGATCTGTGAAAAATCCCCCGCCGGATATTCCAGCGGGGGATTTTTGTTATGATTCGTGAATCCACTGTCAGGTTAGCCTGAAAATACCTCTTTCAGGGTTGCCCGGTATTTTGCAAGCGCCTCATCGGAAAAGCCGCCGACAAAATAGAACGCGTGGATAAACTTGCCGTCTTTGGCAAACAGAAGCTCCGGATCGCCGTTGCGCAGGAGAACGAAAACCGTATCAAACTCCGGATGGGAGTTTATCGGCAGAGACTCTCCGATCTGCACGGCGGAATACCGGAATTCCAGCGCGCCGTATTTACGGATTTCTTTGAGCATTTCGTAAGAGGAGGGGGTGCATTTGCAGGTGTTGGAATATTCCCATTCCGCAAACAGCGCCGTGTATGCCCCAATCAGCTTTTTTGAATCTTCCTCGCTCAGCCGGTGCGTAAAATAACGCGTGTACACCACGGAATCCGGCAACGGCGGAAGTGCCGTGGCGGTCACCGCCTCAGTGCCTTTATCGGCACGGTGAGACAGGAACGGCACCCTCCACCATACGGTAAAGAGCGTTGCCAGCAGCAAAACCGCCGCCACGACCGAAATAAGAACGACTTTCTTTTTGCGGGTCAATGCCATAACAGCCTCCTTTGCAAAACAGGGTGAAAGGGAACAGGGGATCTTGCATTGGAACCATTTTCAGTATAGCATATGAGAAGAAATGTGTCAAGCGCCCTAAATTTATTTTAAAAACTTTTAAAAAAATGTGCACATTGCCAAATCCCCCGCCGGAATATTCCGACGGGGGATTTTTCTGTGGGTAAACGCCTGTAAGGCGTTTATTTTTGCCATTCCGGGGTTAAAAGCCCGTTCTTTTGAAGCACAGTTCTTACGGTTTCGCGGTATGCGGCGATGGCTTCTTGCGGTTCCTCCTCTGTGGTGGGACCGAAAAGCAGGAAACTGCCGCAGGGTTTTCCGTCCGCAAGGGCAACAAGCATCGGGCAGTCATTGTCAAGAAAGACCCAAAAACCGTCAATCTCCACCGTTTCCCGGGCATCCCCCTTGTCAATGGTGTAGAGATGCTTGCGGTGATAGCGAAGTTCCAGGGCGCCCATTTGCGCAAAATCGCGTTCCGCGCCCTCCGGAGTGTATTGCAACCGGGCAACTTCCCTCGGATAGATTTCGGTGACTTGCAGAATCGCGTGATAAAGCGCGGTTGCGTCTTCCCCCGATAACTTGTGGATGGTTTCGTTCATAAAAACCAACTCGTCCGGTTTGGCGAAAAATACATCTGCTGCGGAGGTATCTACCGGTTGTTCTGCCCGGTGCGCCGTTTCGCCCGGTTGCGGCCGTTTTTCAACGGTTGCCGCGGGGTCGGTTTGCGGTGAATGCTTGGCACAACCGCTAAGTGCCAGCAGGATCATTATCAGAAGAACTGCAGTGATTGAAAAGATAATTGCTTTTTTTTGCCGAATTATTATCATAAACACCTCTTTAACAAATTCGATAAACGTAAGTGATCATGATATCGTCAATTGCCAGACGCCGTTTGCAAAGGAATAAACCCAATTTTCTTTTCCGTTTGTTCCACATTGTTCCAAGTCAAACTCGGTTGTAGCGCTTAAACGTTCAAATGTTTCGGCATCTATTGTATAATCAGACTTTACAATATTAGTGAGGTTTCCATTATTATCATAGAATTCCATGTAGAAATCATCAGAGGGAACCCCGTTAATCATTTTTGTATATAGTTTAATTCCGCAACTTTTATTGTAAGAGACGAGAACATAATTTTGCGTAAGATCTGTAATGAACGCATTACTCGAATTGCCATGGTTATTAGAACTTATATTACCCTCGTTGTAAGGGCTATTGCTATTATAATACGGTATAACAGTTGTGAGTGGGAAGATTCTATTGGTTTTATCGCCCATGATATCCAAACTGCTAACGATTGCGTTTGCTTGGGTGAATTTGGATGTAGATATTGCCTTTTTTGAGGCTTCTTCTACGCTATATCCATAGGAAAGAATCAATATAAAGTTCTTTAGATATTTATTGCATGAAGCATCACCAATTTTCGCGTTCCATCCAATGACGGTTTTTGCACCATTTCTGATACTTTGGTTAGCCATAGAATACCCAAGGCTTGGATTATTCAAGGATGAAAAACAGGATGCGAAAATAGCTAATTCACACTGCGACATGTCAGGAAGTTCCCACGAATAGTACAATTTGTCCGGATTGCCTTCATAACCCAGAAAATCGCTGTTACCATGCCCGGAATATATGAAAACTTCAGAGTTAAAATCGGAATAACCAGTTTTATCATTTGTTGCTTGTCTTGCTTGATCAGCAGTTATTCCCGATCGGTGCGTTACATACCAATTCATATCCGCGGATGGGGGGAACAATTCCAGTATCCCTTCATTTGCTTTTAAATCTGATTGGTTATTGCTGTGAAATGTTGCCGTAAACTGTCGAAGCCTTATAGAAAATGGCGAGTAGATTTCTCCCAGACTTTCAATTTCGATATAATAAATATGTCCGGTTTCAAAGAAAACATCATAGATGGTAGTAAAAGCGTGTTCATCATTGGGAAAACAAAACACAGGTTCTGCACCGGTAAAATTGTCATAAACCGCAATGGAAATCGGATAAAGAAACTCTGAATTGATTTCCAATTTATATCGGGACAGCCTGGTAGATTGGAAAAGCAAAACGGTTTTGTTGCCATTCCCGGCAACGCCGGTTTGCTTTTGCTCACCTATTTCTAACCGATAGACCTCTGTTGCATCAAAATATACAGGTTCCAATACCCAAAGGTCGTCTGAATCGTCTCCGAATGTGACATAGCGATAAGTGGGATCCTCTCCCATTGCATCTCCCATATTCAGATAATGCACATATCCCCCTACCGATGGGAATATGCGATAGGTATTTCTTCCGAGATCGTCGGTACCGATGGCTTCCTCATTAAAATACTGGTTGTTGGTGCCCTCTTTGCAAAGAACCAATTGATTATTTGCGTTAAATGTAAGGCGGAGTTGAGGATTATGGACAGGTGCGATTTGATAAGCATTTTCTTCTTCGCAATAAAACTTGCGGAACTGTGTGTTTTCGGATCCGATCAGGGAACGGGCGTGGGCGATCGTGCCATCTGTTTCCCCGCGTTCTACGATATCGAGATATAAGCCGGTGCGTACATTGCGAATGAAATACTTTTCATAGTTATCATAGACATTTGTATCCATGCACTCTAAATACCAGTGTGCATGTTCTTTATTGGCATAGTTATTATAATTTTGCTGAAGCACGTTATTTGGGCGAACGGTATCAAAACCAACAGCGTCCGTGAAATTATGGCTGGAGGAGTACAGGACATATTTCCCGTCTTCTACCAAGGTAACTTTAAATCGTGTGTCGGCAGAACGCGTAGCATCAATCGCAATATTTGTGCCAGTGGATGTATCTACCGCTCTTACAACATTACCGGGGCTACCCATTGGGATCAGTTCAAACTGTTCGTTGCCAAGATATCTGAATTTAAACTGCTGGTTGAGTTTTCCATGGAATTGATATGTTGAAATATTTGTCCCGGAGGCAGTGCCTTCATTGTCTACATCCATATAAGTATTGTTTGCTGCGTTGCGTAAAAAGTAAATCGCGCCATCATAGATCCCGGGAACAGGTTCGTGTTTTTGGGAAGAGGCAATAGAATTGGCTTTGGTCTGGATAACCGGATTTCCTTGGTTAGCGCTTTCGGTCAAAGATTCCTGAGGGTATGCCATTGCTAACGATGATAAAGGAATTTGCAACAAAAAAGCAATAAACAGAAATACAACAATTGACTTTTTCAAAACGGCATGCATTTTCATCCTCCTACCATTCAAGGTCGTGCAAGACAACATTGGCCGAATGCTGCCTTGGTGATTAACTTCTTGTGCTCCGGATGCAAATGCATTATAACATATTCAAAACATTTCTGTCAAGTGTATGACAAAAACATATATTTATCGACAAAATTCAACATACAAAACTGTTAAAAGATATTGATCATCGAGAAGTAAAATTCCAATAATAGTATAGCATGCGAGAAGAAATGTGTCAAGCGTCCGAAAATCTTTTCAAAATTTATTAAAAATTGTGTATATTGCCTAAAAAAGGCGCCGGGCGGGGTGTACCGTTTTGTTTACAAAATGTCGGATATTTGGTGAGAAACGCTTACAGATAGACCTCGCCGTTAACGGGCACCAGCGTCCACTTGTTGTTGCCGTTGTGGGGCACGCAATGGTAGAGCGCGAACAGCTCCCGGAAGAGTTCCTGCGCTTCCTCGTCGTGTTCCAGCAGTTTGCCGGAGAAACGGCGCAGGTATTTTACATCCTCGGCGCCGTGCATACCGCGCGCGGCATACGCGCGGTGGCGCTTTCCGTCCAACACCCCGCGCGCGTAGAGCAGGCGCCAGCGCCAAGCCTTCTGCCCGCGTTTGCTCAGCGTTGCCTGTACGTGACGGGCAAGTTCCTCCGCGCGGCAGGCGGCGGCAATATCCGGTTCGGCTTCTTTCGCGGCGGCAAGATGATTTTTTTCCAGACAGTCAATCATCTCCAACACCGGGGCAACGGCGTCAGCGTCCACCTCATAGGAAATGTACTCCGAGAGGGTCTCCCGCCAGTCGGCGTTTTTGTTCCAATAATAGCCGACGCACTGGATTTTGGTGATGTCCTCATAAATTCCCTCCGAATAGGGCATTCCGCCCGAAAGCACCGCCTTGGAGGATTGCCAGAATCCGTCAAATCTCCGGGGCATCGGTGTGGCGCCAAGCCCTCCCCAGGGATAGAGTTTCCACATACTGATTTCGGGGAAATTGACCACCGGTACGGGGCATTTGTGGGAGAGGGGATAGGCAGGGAACGCATCGTGTGAGTCTACCATCACATAGTCGGCGCTGACCCTGCCGTCTTTCAGCGCCTGAAAGAGCCCCGCAAACTCGCCCTGACCCTCCGGCTCGTCAAACGCCCAGGTGGAGATGACAAATTTGGCGTCACCGATGGTTTCGCGCACGCACTCGCGCAACAGGTTTACCCCTCTCAGGTACCCGTTTGCGCCCCAGGGGCGGCAGTTTTCACAGTTGCAGCCGCCCTCGTCGTAAGGCCAGGACATCACGTAGTCGGGTTTCGTATCCCGGAATTTCCCAAGGAGACCGGTCAGCAGTTTTTTCATATAATCCACGGCGCCGGGCAGGGAGAGGCAGAGGTTTCGCCCGATGTCTCCCCGCATGTGCAACGGGTCAAAATTCGGCGTGCCGGAAAACGCCTGCGGGGCGGTGGTAAAGCCCTCGTTCGGGATAAAAATCAGACCTTTTTTCAGTTCCAGCTCCGCCGCAACGCGGAATACGGCGCGCACCTTATCGACCTGCCGGTTGAGGTCGGGGTCGTCCTCGCCCGCTGCGGTGACCACGGGGACGATGGTGATGACGGAATTGTAGCCCCAAAGCATCATTTCCAGCATATATTCGCGCAGTTCCGCTTCGCTTGCCATATGGTACCAGTTGTAAAAGTGCAGGGCGAAGTAAATCATCCGGAAAGGGCAGTCCGGCGAGACGGTACCATTTGTCGGCACGGGGGTAAAATCCGTGTCGCTCCACTTGGCGGCGTGCAGAAACTTGCCGATGCCGAAATAAAGCCCCGCGGGGTCCCCGCCGGTGATCTGCCAGCCGGAAGTGGCTGCATCCACCCGGTAACTCTCGGCGCCAAGCGCCGGGTCAATGGCAAGCGTGACGGGCATTCCGCCGTCAAATGCTACGGGGATGCGTCGGGAGATTTGCGCGCGGAGAATTTCTCCGTGCTTTTCAAGACCGTTATCGATGATTTGCAGTTTCATGACAGTGCTCCTTTGGCCTGATTTGGTTTCGCCCTTAGCGTATCATATTTTGCCGGTGGTGTCAATAGGAAAAATATATTTGAAAAGGGGCTTGCATTTTGACGAAAATGTGGTATACTGAATTAAATTTGCCCGCCCGGAGGTATTGAAATGCTGTATATTTTGCTGGGGCTGATGGTGCTTTGCTATGCGTTGCAGTCGCTGTTTGAAAAACTGTATGCCGCCAACTGCAAGGGGGACAGCGGCGAGGCTTCGCTTCGTTTTGCGGTCATTTTCGGCGTATTCATCGGGGGCGCCACGCTGGCGGCGGGGTGCATTTCCGCAGGCGGGTTTTCTTTTGCCCCCTCCCGCGCTACCATCATTTATGCCATTGGCGCGGCGGCGATGCTGGTGATTTTTCATCTGACGCAGATCGGTGCCACTATGCGCGGCTCCTATGCCATTGCCAATCTTTGTATGTTGTTTGGCGGGATTTTAATCCCGATGGTGGTCTCTATGATTCAGATGGGGCAACGGCTGAGCGTGCTTCAAATCATCGCCGTGGTGATGATGTGCGCCGCGTTTGTATTGCTGAACTGCCAGGGAATGTCCCTCAAAGGCGCCAAAAAAGGATTTTGGTTTTTCTGCATTGCACTGGGGATTTCCAATGGTGTGTTCGGCTCGTTTCTGGCACTGCAAGCCGACTTTGCACCGGGGGAACGCACCGAAATGCTGACGGTCGGCTATCTGACCTCGGCGGTGCTGGCGCTGTTGGTGCTTCTTTTCCGAAAAGTGCGCGGCAAGGGGCAGGGAGAGTTTCATATGACCCGCCGGGCGGTGCTGTTTGCGCTGGGCTGTTGCGCGGTTGCCACGGTGGCGGTGAACATTCTTTCCTACCTGCTGGCGAGAATGAACGTGACAGTGGTCAACACCGTGGATAACGGCGGCGTGCTGATTTTAGCGGCGCTGTTTGGGTTGATTATCTTCCGTGAAAAGCTGACCAAACTGCAATTCTGCGGGCTTGGCGTGGCGCTTGCCAGTGTGATTTTGTTGAGTTTCTGATTGCTCTGAATACAAAAAAGCCCCCATACGTGGGGGCTTTTTTGCATCAGACCGGGAAAAAGTGCTCCTCTACGGCGGCGCACAGCCAGTGATAAACGGGCAGGTGCAGTTCCTGCACGCGGTAGGTTTCCGTATCCCCCACATGAATGGCAAAATCGCTGACAGCGTCCAGTGCGCATTCCTTTTGCCCGGTCAGGGCGATGACGCACATTCCTAATGCCTTTGCGGTTTTTGCCGCCGCCACGATGTTGGCGGAGGAGCCGGAGGTGCTGATGGCAAGCAACACATCACCTTTCTCCCCCAGCGCGTACAGCGCCTGCGCAAATACCAGTGTGGGGTCCTCGTCATTCATAAACGCCGTCAACAGAGCGGATTGCGAGTGCAGCGAGATGGCAGGCAGCCCCACGGCAAGCCGCGCGCCGATATGCTCTGCGTCCGCCCCGAACGCGGCAAGTTGCGCCGCCGGCAACGGGCGCTTTTTGAGAAATCCTTTCATCAGCTCTCCCACGATGTGGTCGGCGTCCGCGGCACTGCCGCCGTTGCCGCAGAGGTAAAGCCGTTTACCGCCCTCAAATGCCCGGATCAGCGCCTCGGCGCTCTCCTCCATCTCTTTTCGGCACCCCGCCAGCTTCGGATAACGCCCGATCAATTCCGTTAACGTCTCCATATGTTCTCCTTTTCTGAAAGTTTTTGAAAGGGTGCAGGGAAAACTTTTTTCAAAAAGTTTCCCCTGCCGCTATTGCCGCCACATCGCCCAGTTGCTCGCCCAGCGCGGCGGGCAGAATTTTCACGGCGCGAAGGGAAGCGGGCAGGGCTTCCCGTTGCAATACCCGTTCCATTCCTTCCCGCAAAAGCTCCCCGGCGCGGGCGTAAATACTGCCGATTACGATTACCTCCGGGTTAAGAACATCCACTAAGAGCGCAAGCCCCGCGCCCAACATCTCCCCGCAGGTGCGATAGACGGCAAGCGCTGTGGGGTCGCCGGCTTTTGCGGCGGTTGCCACATGTTCGGCAGTGATCAGGGGTAACTCCTCCCGCGTGCGACAATATGCCGTTCCGGCGCCGGCTTGCAGGCGTTCCTCGGCAAAGGTCGCGGCAAGCCGTGCGATCCCGCCCCCGCTGGCAAACCCCTCAAAGGAACCTGCTTTCCCGTATCCTATGGGTCCCTCCGGTGCCATGCGCACGTGCCCGATTTCCCCGGCGTTGCCGCATGCGCCGCGGTAAAGCTGTCCGTTTAAGATCAGCCCCGCGCCCATCCCGGTGCCGAAGGTGAGAAAGATCATGTTTTCGGTGCCGCGCCCGGCACCATACTTCCACTCGGCAAGGGCACAGGCGTTGGCATCGTTTTCCAGTGCCACACGCCCGTGGTAGCGGGCATGCAGGTATTCCGTGACCCGCACTTCATCCCAACCCGGCAGGTTGGGCGGGGAGAGAATCACGCCGCGTGCCGCGTCCAGGGGCCCGCCGCAACTGACACCGATGCGGGAGAAGTCGTTTGTCATTTCCTCTGCCATGCGGCAGAGTGTATCCAGCATTTCGTACGGGGAGCGCGACAAGTCCGTCGGGATTTTCCGCTTGTCGGTAATTTCAATCCGGTCCCCCACCCGGTTTCCGATGCAGACGGCGCATTTTGTGCCGCCGATGTCAAATCCAATCATACCAAAACCTCCTGTCTGTATTTCATCCTATCATACCGGGGTGGCTTGCAGACAGCGAAAATCTATGTTATAATTAAGAAAATCAACACTCGGAGGGAAAGATGGAAGGGCGTTTGATCTGGTATGAATCGGACCTGCCGCAAGGGGCGGAAATCGTGACCGAGCGGCGCGTGATCCGTGTGGGGGAGTACTATCCCCCGCACTGGCATGATTATTTTGAGTTGGAACTGGTGCTTTCCGGCACCGGAGAGCAGGTTTATAACCGCCGGAAATACCGCCTGTCCCCTGGGTGTGCCACACTGATGTCTTATTATGATTTTCACGACATTCGGGCAAAGAGCGATATGGTGCTGCTGAAAGTGCAGTTTACCGAGCGGGCACTGCCGGGGGAGCTGTGTCTTGCGCTGTTGCAAAGCCGCAACCGTTTTTGCTTTTCTTTAGATTCCCCCGAGCGTGAAAAAGCCGTGGCGCTTTGGGGGCAGATCCGGGAAGAAGCCCCGGTACGTGATGCGTTTTCCGGCATTGCGGCGCGCGGGGCGCTGGCGTTGCTTGCCGTGCTGTTTTTGCGGAAGGCGGCGGGTACACTCCCCCTGCCGGTGCAACCAAAGCCCCTGCAAAAAGCCGTTGCCGCGGTGCACAGTCGCTTTCGTGAGCCGTTAAACCTTGGTCGCCTTGCCGAGGAATGTGCGGTGACACCCAACTACTTAGGGGCGCTTTTCTCACAATATATGGGGGCTTCTTTCTCGGAATATCTGAACACCGTGCGCTTGCGCCACGCCTGCGATCTGCTTTCCGGCACCGACCTTTCGGTCAAAGAGATCGGTTTTGCCTGCGGCTATTCTTCCGCCGAGTATTTTCAGGCGGTTTTTAAGCAAAAACTGTCTCTCACTCCGCTGACGTATCGCAAAAACACGAAGGAAAAATAAAAAAGCCCCCATATGGGGGCTTTTTGTTTTGGAGGCGCCACCCGGAATCGGACCGGGGATGAGGGTTTTGCAGACCCGTGCCTTACCGCTTGGCTATGGCGCCGGATGGAATTGCTTGTATATTATAGCAGAGGAAATGACGTTTGTCAAGAGGTTTTTCGCGATTTTGAAAAAATATTCCGGCGGAGTGCGGGACTATCCTGCGCGCACGAAAAGGGAGAGCGCGGCGGTAAGGGAGAGGAGAATTGCCGAGCCGAGAAAGGCTGCGGAGGTGATACGCAACCACCGGAGTGCCGCGCGAAGATTCAGCACGCAAAACAGGAGCGTGAGCGCAGAAAAGCCCCATGTCGCGATGGAAAACAACACCAGGAAGAACGCCATCACAACGCCTGCTGTCGCCGCGCCGATGGCTTTGTCGGCGTCGCCGCTTGTCTGACCCAGACGCGTCAGTTCGGCGCCGGCTATCAGCGCGAATACGGTGCAGATCAGAGCCAATATGAAAAAGAGCAGGGAGAGGATAAAAAATACTTTGTTTTTTCGGAGCATGGGGATTCCTCCTTTCGACCGGGTGGGGGTTCCTGTTTTCAGTATAGCAGGTGTGCCGCGTTTTGTCAAGGTGAGAAGGGGAGGTGCCCCCTTTTTTCGGGTGCAACGTGTTTTGGCAAAGCAAGGCGCGCGCCGTCGGGCGCGCGCCTTTCGGCGAGGCAGAACGAAAAAAGCACGCTTGTGCGTGCTTTTTTCATGTTGGAGCGGATTACGGGGCTCGAACCCGCCACCTCGACCTTGGCAAGGTCGCGCTCTACCAAATGAGCTAAATCCGC
>URMC01000010.1 GCA_900548735.1 uncultured Eubacteriales bacterium
CCGCGGGGCCCACAACCCCCCATTTTTTTTAACTTTTTTGGGGGGGGGGGGGGGGGGCGTTTTTTCCACCCCCCCCCCCCGGCCGCGTCCCCACCGCGCCCTTACACGCGGGAAAGTAACTCTTCTGCTACTTTTTTGTATTCCTTCACGCCTTTGGCGTTGCGGTCATAATAGCACGCAGGCTGACCAAACCCCGGCGCCTCTGTCAGACGCACGTTGCGGCTGACCTGCGTTTCAAACACGCGGTCGCCGTAATGCTTTTTCAGCTCCGCCAGCACGTCCGCCGAGAGTGACAGCCGCCCGTTGTACATCGTGACCAGAATTCCTGCCACGCGAAGCCGCGGGTTGTAGCGCTTGCGGATCCGTTCAATCGTGGCGGAAAGTTGCGTCAGCCCCTCCAGCGCGTAGTATTCGCACTGCATCGGGATGACCACACAGTCCGCCGCGGAAAGCGCGTTGACGGTCAGCATGCCAAGCGAGGGCGGGCAGTCAAACAAAACGAAGTCATATCGCTCGCGCAAAGGCTGCAACGCCGCGCGCAGGCGTGAGTGGCGTTCTTCTTCGCCGTCCAGCAGATCGTATTCCGCCGCAGAAAGCGACATGTTTGCCGGAAGCAGATCCAAATGATCAAATCCGGTCGTCAGAACGGCATCCTCTGCACGGCAACCGCCGATCAGCAGATCGGCAACCGAGAAGCGAAGCGATTTTTTTGCCACACCCACGCCGCTGGTGGCGCTTCCCTGTGGGTCAAGATCCACCAACAGCGTGCGGTAGCCGGTCTGCCCCAGAATGGCGGCAAGATTGACAGCAGACGTCGTCTTGCCGACTCCGCCTTTCTGATTTGCAAAAGCAATCCATCTTCCCATCCTGCACGTCCTTTTCTGTTTCCGCGGGGTTTCCGCAGGGCATTTTTGCTGTTTTTTGCGGTCGCAGGCAAAAGCATGCGCCGTAAAGCCTCATGTCATTATTATATCATCTGTCTTTTTGCTTTGCAAGGGCTTTTGATAAATTGAGAAAAACTTTTTTCCGGTCTGACAGGAGGTATCCAAACCCGCCTCTGACGCGTGTATTTTGAAATCTTTGTGACTTTTCGTCATCGGGGGGCAAAGCCCGCCTTCTTCCGAAAAGCCGCAAATCTTCCTGAAATCGCGTGTCGGAGGTCGAAGAGTTCTCCTGCCAGGCTAAGGGTTCCGGGCGCGGTTTCACGTGAAACATCCGAAAGAGGACGAGCGGAAAATGTACGGCAGGAGAACCCGACCCCCACTATCCCCTTCCGCGGTAGAAGATTGGAGCCATCTTGCCCTCGTAGGAACCATAGATTGGGGTAGAAGATTGGAGCCGTCTTGCCCTCGTAGGGACCATGGATTGGCACCTTGCGGAATTGTCTTCGACGGGCGCTTGCGGGCACTCCGCTGCTTTGAACGGAGGTACCTTCAGCTACGAAGAGAAAAACTGTTGGAAGGCACGTATGTGGTAAAACACTTTACCGCTGTAAGACAGGCTTACTCCCACTGGTTTATTTGGAAGCCAATCCTTATAAACGACACATGGAAGGCTCCATGGCGCATGGTGCGAACGAAAGGGAGAATTAAGGTACCCTTGCCGTTCCCTGTGGGCAAGAACGCGTGAGTGGCGGATGAGAAGTTTGGTTGTTGCACAAATATTTAAAAGATGACCTTCCGCGGCAATTTGCCGCAGAAGGCGCTTGAAATGCCACTCGCCATTGCCTTTGAAGCAGGCCATTGCCTTTGAAGCAGGCCATTGCCTTTGAAGCCGATCACTGCCTTTGAAGCAGACCAGTGCCTTTGAAGCAGACCAGTGCCTTTGAAGCAGACCATTGCCTTTGAGATAGACCGCTGCCCCTTTGAGGCAGAGTAATAGCGCCTTGCCACCTTGGCAGGATATTTCGGCACGTAATCAGCAAAAGGCGCCGCCCCGCCCTGCGGCGCCGGGTTGTTTCACGTGAAACGTTGCTTTTTCGCCGGAAGCGGGCAATGTTCGCCGCTTTATTCTGCCCGCGGTTGGTTTCACGGAAAGGCTACTTGCCACCGCGCTCGATATCGCCTATAAAAGCGCGCTCGCCCACAATCCTTGTGTTTCACGTGGAACGTGCCGCCGCTCAAAGACCTCCGCACCGCCCTCGCGCCGCACGCAACGTTTCACGTGAAACGTTGCTCCAAAAAAGGGGGCGGTATAGACGTTTCATGTGAAACGTTGCTCCAAAAGGGGTTGGCATAGACGTTTCACGTGAAACAAATGCAAATGATTTGGAAAAACCGCCGCAAAAAGCCCCCGCCTGTTTGGCGGGGGCTGGGTAATATGGCGTCAGGGGTAGCCTTAAGGCGACTGCATCCATTATCATAGCCTGACAGGAGAATCCGCCCGCGGGAACCGGCTTCGGAATTTCCTGTCGGGCTAAGGCAACGCGCCGGATGACGACGGGGGGCAAGCTCCTGCCATGCCGGCTTTGAACCTGCACACAAAGCGGCACCTTAAAGCGCGCTCTTTCTTGGGATTTTGATGTAGATGTGTACGGCATCCTCCGCTTCTTCCCTGCTGCATTCTGCGTTCATTCCGGTTTTCCGGAAGATGGAAAGCGTGCGCTCAATCGAATTATACAGGGGCTGAAGGTCGTGCAGGATAAACTTCCGGGGCAAAATCCCGGCAGGAGCCGGAATCTCTGAGGTTACCCTGCGGGTGACCGGCGCGCTTTCTGCGGCTGTCTCTTCCCTTCTCCCGGCGCCGTCTCTCTGCCCGGAAAAGGACGAAATAGCGGGTTCCGTTTGGGAAGAAACTGCGGGAATTGTGCCGCCAAAAGGGGAATATGCCGTGCTTTTTTGCTCACTGGAAGCCGACGAAGCGTGGTTTATGCACCACTCCGTGGCGCTACCGGTTGCTCCGGCATTCCCTGCCGGCGCCTGCGGCACAAAGCCGGTATTGTTGTCGTATTTTTGCCCGGGTGTGCGAAAAAAATCGCCTGTATACGGTTTTTGCCTGGCAAATTCACGCGCCGATGCGGAATATTCATTCCCCGCACAACGGGCGGGGCTCTGCTCTATCGCCCCGCCGGAGACCAGAGTCTCCACCAATTCCTCTGTCTGAACTACCGATAAATGGCGTAAAATCACGGATTCCAGCGCTTCCTGGCGCATTTTGGGGTCATTGATCCGTAGGATTGCCCTGGCATGCCGCTCCCCAAGCCCCGCCCGACGAATACTCTCCTGTTCCCGGTCGGAAAGC
The DNA here is from genome assembly GCA_900548735.1 of uncultured Eubacteriales bacterium. GTDB lineage: Bacteria > Bacillota > Clostridia > Oscillospirales > CAG-272 > Firm-07. The sequence goes on from URMC01000010.1 coordinate 3,241, forward strand.
TGTAAAAGGCGTAATTTGTTTGCCACTGAGGACTGGGATAGCCCGCATTTTTCGGCAATTTCGGTCTGTTTCATTGAAAATTGTCGGGTTAAGCGGTCAAAAAGGTGCGCTTCATCCAAAAAATGCATATTTTTCTCTTGGTATTCATCCAAACAAGCAAGCTCCGCGCAACGCTTGTCCTCTCCGGAAAGCACCACGCAGGGGATCCGCTCTACACCTGCCATGCAAACGGCACGAAAACGGTCCTCCTCGCCGATCAGCTGATAGCAGGGAAAACCGCCGTTTATTTGCCGGATCCGGACGGAAAATGGCTGTAATACGCCGTATTTTCGGATGGATTCTGCCATACGGATCCGGGCGTTTTCTCCTCCTCGGCTTTTTTTGCCGGAAGGAAACAGCTGAATTTGCTCCGGGTGAAGAAAAAGAATGCTTTTTTGCGCTGTGGATGTAGTATAATGAAATATTTCCGTTGATTTTTCACTGATATTCATCTTTTTCACCTCTTTATACATCAGTATAGCACAGGCAAACCGCGAAAAATGCCGAAGCATAGTGGTAAAATATGGGAAAAATGGAAAATGCAAGATTTCTCTCGGGGGTTCTGCAAGGAAAAACCGTTGACGGTGGCGAAATATAAAAAAACAGGCGCCATGCAAGCCTTGCACGGCACCTGCGGATTTGCTGACTGACAGAAAAATTCACATAAAACGGCACGGGGTTACCCTCTGCCGGGTCAGGAAACGAAACGGGCTTGGAAGCTCCTCGTTTGTTCTGCTTTTATAAGGGCTTTTTGAGAATCTTTGCAAAGGGACGGGGGAGGTTTGCGGGGGTGCATGAAACCTTTTGGATTTCCACGATGACGCGGGATTCTTCCTCTCCGTTGCCCTGAAGAACAATATTATGCACGGCGGTGACCTTTCCGCCAAGGCTCGTGATGGCGGTGCGCGCCTTTTCCAGCTCCTCCGGCGCACGGGCGGCTTTCATGGCAAGAAATGTGCCGCCACGGCGCACAAACGGCAGGCACAGCTCCGCCAATACCGGCAATTCCGCCACGGCGCGGGCAACACAGACGTCAAAGCTTTCACGAAGCGCACCTTTTCCCGCTTCCTCCGCGCGGGCGGCAATTCCGGTCAGATTTTGCAATTCCAGTAGCTTTGCGGTCTCCGAAACGTAACGAACACGCTTTTCGGTGCTGTCGAGGGCGGTGATGGTAAGATCCGGGCGGCAAATGGCAAGCGGAAGGCAGGGAAAGCCCGCGCCACAGCCGACATCAATCATTTTTGCGTTTTCCGGCAGAAAATCAGCCACAGAGAGCGAATCTGCCAAGTGCTTGAGGATAATTGCCTTTTCTTCTTTGATGGCGGTCAGATTCATCACTTTGGAGACTTCTATCAGATGTTCTGTCAGTAAAAACAGCTTCCTTGAGTTGCTTTCCGTATCAAACCGTCCTTGACCATTATCCGCCATAACGGTATGCAAAACCTGATAAAATTCTTCGTATGAAATCATAGTTATCTCCTTTTGAACGGGATTCCTTGAGTGAGAGAAGAGGGATTTTTGACATTGGTTATGCCGGCAAGGGTTTGACCCCGCCGCTGCTTGGCATATCGCTTTACAAACGGGAGGGGAGACCCCTCCCCTACAAAGATCAGATTTATGTCGATAGGGCGGGAGGATATGAGTTGCCGCAGGCAACTGTCTTCTCTACAGGAGCCAGATTTATGCGAGGGGTCGGCGGATGCCGTTGGGTCGGCGGATGCCGTTGGGTCGGCGGATGCCGTTGGGTTGGCGGATGCCGAGGGATTAACGAATGCCGTTGGGTCGGCGGATGCCGTGGGTCAGCGGATGCCGAGGTAAATCAGGAGCACCGAGATGTCCGCCGGGCTGACGCCGCTGATGCGGGAGGCTTGCCCCACGGTCATGGGTTTTTGCGTATTCAGTTTTTGCACCGCCTCGATACGAAGTCCGGTGATCTTGGTATAGTCAAGGTCGTTTGGCAACGCCTTTGACTCCAACCGCTCCTGACGGGCGACCTCCGCAAGCTCGCGGTTAATATAGCCCTCATATTTGATCTGCACCTCCACGGAAAGCGCTTCCCGCGCGGAAAGAGGCGGGCGGTCCGGGTCAAGGACGGCGAGCGCGCGATAGTCCGCTCCGGGGCGGCGCAACAACTCCGCCAGCGACACGCCGCTATTGACCGGGGTTAACCCCCGCTCTTCCAGCCAGGGGTTTGCGCGTTCCGGCGAGAGGTACGTGGAACAAAGGCGGGCAATTTCCGCCTTGATATGCTCCTGCTTTTGGCAAAATGCGGCATATGCCGCATCGCTTACCAGCCCCACGCGCTTGCCGTAGGGGGTCAGTCTTGCGTCCGCATTGTCCTGCCGCAGGATCAGGCGGTACTCCGACCTGGAGGTCATCATGCGGTACGGCTCGTTTGTCCCTTTGGTAATCAGATCATCCACCAACGTGCCGAGGTAGGAGCTGGAACGGGGCAGAATCAGGGGTTCCTCGCCCTTGACTTTCAGCGCGGCGTTGATGCCTGCCAGCAGCCCCTGCGCCGCCGCCTCCTCATAGCCGGAGGTGCCGTTGAACTGTCCGGCGCCGAAAAGCCCGGGAATGTGATGGAATTCCAGTGTGGCAGAGAGCGCGGTGGGGTCACAGCAGTCGTACTCGATGGCGTAGGCATAGCGCATGGTTTCCGCGTGCGCAAACCCCGGCAGGGTGGCAAGCATTTTCTCCTGTACATCGGTGGGCATGGAGGTGGAAAAGCCTTGCAGATACAGCTCCTCGGTGTCCGCGCCCAGCGGCTCCAAAAACAGCTGATGGCGCTCCTTGTCCGCAAAGCGGACGATTTTATCCTCAATCGAGGGGCAGTAGCGCGGACCCGTGGCATGAATAAACCCGCCGTACATGGCGGATCGGTTCAGATTTTCGCGGATGACGCGATGGGTTTCGCTGTTGGTATAGACAATATGGCAAGGAAGTTGTGAAACATCCTTGAGATAATCTTCCTTGGTCGAGGCGGAGAAGGGAATGGCTTCGGTTTCCCCGGGCTGTTCCTCCAGCACGGAAAAATCGATCGAGCGGCGGTTGATTCTCGCCGGAGTGCCGGTTTTGAAGCGGCGGAGCGGCACGCCGATGCGGGCGAGCGCCGCGGATAGGCCCCTTGAGGGCAGAAACCCGTCCGGTCCGCTTTCGTAATTGACATTGCCCACGAAAACCCGGCTGTCAAGGTAGGTGCCTGCCGCCACAATCACGCAGTTACAGGTGAAAACGTCGCCAAGGCGGGTGGTGACGGAAGAAACGGCACCCTGCCCGTCAAGCGTGATGTCCGTGACCTCGCCCTGAACGAGACGCAGGTGCTTCGTGCTTTCCAGAACGTGCTTCATATAAGCGTGGTAGCGTTTGCGGTCTGCCTGTACGCGCTTGGAATGGACCGCCGCGCCTTTGCCGAGGTTCAGCGTGCGGGATTGGAGAGTGACGTGATCCGCGGCCCGCCCCATTTCGCCGCCCAGCGCGTCGATTTCAAAAACCAGATGCCCCTTTGCGGTGCCGCCGATAGAGGGGTTGCAGGGCATGTTGGCGACCGACTCCAAGGACATGGTAAAAAGAACGGTGTCCACGCCGAGACGTGCGGCGGCAAGCGCCGCCTCAATGCCGGCGTGACCCGCGCCGATGACAATGACTTTTGTGTGATGATCCATAATTCGTGCCGGTACGTGATGAGAAACGTCCGGTTTCTCCTTTCGGGAATGTGTGGGTAATGTTTATTTTCGTGGGGGGAGGGAGGTGGCGTAAAGCGGCAACCGCCGCCACCTACGGAGTAGAGCAAATATAGCGCAGGGGCGACCATCGGTCGGCACCTTGCGGTGCGGCTTTCAGGCTGACGCGACGCTTTGGGTGGATATATCCTCAATTTTCCGTAGGGGAGGGGTTTCCCCTCCCGTTTGTAAGGCGTAAAGTCTAAGCAAAACAATCCCTCAGGCGCTGTCGCGCCAGCTCCCTTTACTGGGGGGAGCCTTTTGGGGTGTGCGAACATTGCGGGTGACCTCTTGCCACAGGGGGCGGCGGTTACAATGCACCGTTTGCTTGGTGAAAATCTAACCCCGTAGGGGGGCATTCCATATGCCCCCGCTTGTATGGAATTTCATTCCAACAACCGGCGACAGCAAGCCCGTGCCATACGGCGAACAAAGCGTAAATTCCGAACAAACGGGAGGGGAAACCCCTCCCCTACAATATAAACACCACGCTCCCCGCAGGGGCGACCATCGGTCGCCCGTTTTTCCGACACAAATCTAACACCGTAGCGGGGGCATATGAAATGCCCCCCTACAGGGTTGGATTTTTGCCGGCAAATGGGTCGTCTTGCGCCTGTGGCGCTGTGTGTCAGCACCCTGTGGAGGTTGCGGTTTTCCATAAGATATTTCGCTGTGCGGGGGAGAGAAAGATTGCCTTTTTCAAAGGTTTTTGAGGGGGTCCGGGGGCACTTTTTGCAAAAAGTGCCCCCGGCGCATCCTATTTTTTCGGCTTTCCGCCCTCGCGGCGGATCATTTCGGCATATTGCTTTGCCGCCTGCTCGGTCTTGTTTTCGCCGTAAAAATAGTACTGTTTTCCGGTAAGATCGGTGGGCAGGTAGGGTTGCTTCACGTAATCACAGGTGAAATCATGCGGGTAGCGGTAGCCTTTGAAGAGCGGGGAGCGCAGGTGCACCGGCACTTCCACGCCGCGCCCTGCCTCAATGTCGGCTTTTGCCGCCGCCAGCGCCGCATAAGCGGTGTTGGATTTGGGCGCGGTGGCAAGCATCAGAGCGGCGTTGATGAGGGGAATTGCCGCTTCGGGAAAGCCCAACTCGATCGCGGACTCACAGCACGCGCGGGTGATTGCCGCCGCCTGCGGGTAGGCAAGACCGATGTCCTCGGAGGCGATGACCTGCAGGCGCCGGCAAAGCGAAATCAACTCGCCGGCTTCTACCAGCTTTGCCACGTAAAACGCGGTGGCGTCCGGGTCGGAGCCGCGGATAGATTTTTGCAGGCAGGAGAGCAGATCGTAATGCGTGTCCTCGTTGAAGCTGCCGGTTTTCACGTCGAAAGAATCCACGCTTTCGCGCGAAATCTCACACCGTTCCCCGCCGTTTTCGACAGCGTAGTAAGCGTTTTCCAGAAGACCGATACCGCGGCGCACGTCGCCGCGCACAAGGGACGCAAGGTAGGTCAGCGTTTCGTCGCTTGCCACCACATCGGTGTTTTTTTCGCGGTTGAGGGCGGCGAGGGCGCGGGAGAGCGCCGGCACCATTTCGGCGGCGGTGACGGGCTTGAACTCAAACAGGGAAGAGCGCGAAATAATGGCGTTATAAATATAGAAATGCGGGTTTTCGGTGGTGGAGGCAATCAGGGTTACGCGCCCGTCCTCCATGTATTCCAGCAGGCTTTGCTGTTGCTTTCGGTTGAAATACTGAATTTCGTCCAGATACAGCAGGATTCCGCCCGCGCCGAACACGTTGGCGGTCTCGGCAAGGATGGCTTTGACATCCGAGAGCGAGGCGGAAGTGCAGTTGAGACGGCGGAACACCATGCCGGACTGCTTGGCGATGATGGTGGCGGCGGTGGTTTTCCCCGTGCCGGGGGGGCCGAAGAAGATCATATTGGTGACCCTGCCGCTTTCCACCATCCGGCGCACCACGCCGCGCGCGCCGAACAGATGCGCCTGACCCACCAGATCGTCAAACGTGGTGGGGCGAAGGAGGTCTGCTAATTGCTCGTTTCTCATACCGTATCCAGTCCTTTTTTGAAATAGAGGGTGATTTGCGGGGGATATATAATGCTTGCAGGGGCGAACATAGTGGGGTGGTGCCTGAATGAAACCGGAGTTTTTGGTTGCGCATGCACCCCCGGCGCGTTGTTGAAAACAGATTCCTTACACGGGGGCATTCCATATGCCCCCGCTCTGACGTAAAGATACTCTTTTCATTACCTAATCAGATCCTCTGCCCCTTCTTTTTCTTTTGAGCAAGGTGGCACAAAAGAAAAAGAAGCAAAAAGAAAATGCCAAAAGGAGACGCGCCAGAGGAAACTTTTTGAAAAAAGTTTCCTCTGGACTCTTTCAAAAACTTTCCGGCAACTGCCGCCGGGAAGTTAGGTGCGCTTTCCGGCGTGCGCCAAGCCTTGTTTAAAGGTTTTCGCGGGGGTACGGGGGCGCCTTTTTCAAAAGGCGCCCCCGTCGCTTCCCCCTGCGCGGACGATGTCGCCGGGGGCGGCTTCGTGCGGCAGGCGCGTGTAAAACGCCATCAGCGGGTGGGGGGTCGATTCAATCGGCGCGCCGTCCTCTCCGTAAAGCTCGGTCACGGCAAAGGGAATCCCCACTCTGCCGGGGGTCAGCAGTTCCGCCGCGCCCCCCTTTTCCATCTTGTTGCGCTGAATCAGGCGGCAAAGCACGCCGCCCTCGTTCTCGGCGGGCACGCCGGGCAGCGCCGCGCCGCGCTCCTCGACCGTGGCATAATACGCCTTTTCGCGGATGTAGCCGGGCTCGCGGCAGAGTTGCGGGTTTTCCCGCGGGTCGTCAAACCAGTAGCCGGTGCAGTACTCACGGTGTGAAACGCTTTCTACCTCGCGGTACCAGCGCTCGTCAAACACATATCTTTTGGGGTCGCGCAGATATGCGTCAATCGCCATGCGGTAGGCGTTGGAAACCACCGCCGTATAGTAGGCGCTTTTCATCCGCCCCTCGATTTTGAAAGAGGCGACCCCCGCCCGGATCAGCTCCGGAATGTGCCGCAGCATACACATATCCTTGGAGGACAGAATGAACGTTCCGTGCTCGTTTTCGCATACCGTTAAGGGGGATTCCGGTCTTTTTTCCTCCTCGATGGTGTAGGTGTAATTCCACCGGCAGGGCTGGGTGCAGGCGCCGCGATTGGCGTCCCTGCCCGTAAAATGATTGGAGAGCATACACCTGCCGCTGTACGATACGCACATCGAGCCGTGCACAAACGCTTCCAATTCCACGGCGGGGTCCAGCGCCTCGCGGATGGCGCGCACCTCGCCCAAGGTCAGTTCTCTTGCCAGCACCAGCCGCGTGGCGCCCAGCGCCGCCCACGCCTTTGCCGCCGCAGGGCTGACAATGCTGGACTGCGTGGAAATGTGAATCGGCATTTCGGGCAAAAGCTCCCGGATGGTGGCGAAAACGCCGAGGTCGGTCACAATCATTCCGTCCACGGGCACGCCTGACAGCGAAGAAAGGTAAGCCCGCAACGCCGGGTACTCGCCCCCGTGCGGCATGGTGTTGACCGTGAGGTAGAGTTTCTTACCCCGTTCGTGGACATATTGCACTGCGGCGGGCAGTTCGTCCTCTCCGAAATTATCCGCCGCCGACCGCATCCCGAAGCGCTGACCGGCAAGATAGACCGCGTCTGCCCCGTAGCGGATGGCGGCGCGCAGTTTTTCAAAATTCCCGGCAGGGGAAAGCAATTCCGTCATTTCCGTCACTCCATCTTTATTTTCTGCTATTATTATAAATATTTTACGGAGCGGTGTCAAGGGGATTTGCGCCGCGAGGGGGTACTTTCGCGCAAACAGGCTTGACTTTGCGGGCGAAATGTGGTATATTGACATCAGAAACGATACGGGAGGAGTGACGATAATTGCGGCGTTTTTTACATCGGGTGCGCGGGGAACTGACAGCTTTTTTATCACGCCGTGACCCGGCGGAGTTGTTTGCGCTGTTGGTGCTGACCTCTTTTTCTCTTTTTCTCGTGCGCGCGCTCGCGGGCGGGGCAAACACCTTTATCTCGGTGTTCCACCTGCACGGCACGGATCTGTTTATGGACTTTTTCAACTCCATCCGTGACGCGTCCCGCGGGGCGGGCGCGTATACCGACCGGTACGTGATGTACCCGCCGATGGCAAACCTCCTCCTTTGGCTTGCCTCCCGTCTGTTCCCGCAGGAATACCTCGACACGCCCGGCAAATACGCCGGCACGTGGCATTACTACCCCGGGGCGATTCTGGCGTTTTTATGTCTGTTTGCCGGGGTGTTTCTCGCTTTTGCACTGGTGCTTCTGCGCGAGCCGTATTCCCGCAAAAAGCGCCGCGCGCTCACGGTGGCGGTGCTGTTCAGCCTTCCGTTCGTGTTTTTATATGAGCGGGGCAACACCGTGTTTCTGGCGCTGATTTTTCTTGTAATCTTCGTGCAAAACTATGACAGCGAAAGCAAGGTCGCGCGGGAGGCGGGGCTCCTGTCCCTCGCTTTTGCCGCGTCGCTGAAGCTCTATCCCGCGATTTTCGGGGCGGTGCTGTTGACCGACAAACGGTATAAAGAGGCGGGACGGTGTGTGATTTACGGCATTTTGCTGTTGGTGCTCCCCTCGTTTGTATTCGGGGGTCCGGTCAGTATTCTCTGGTCGATGAAGGATGCGCTTTCCTACTCCGGCTCTACCAGCCTTCCGTTTTTGAAGGCGCTTGCCGGATACGGCATCACCGAGGAGGCGGCAACCCTGTTTTTGCGGTGCTTTTATGCCTTTGTGTTCCTCTTTTTCGCGGTTTCCTCGCTGTTTCCGCGCCGCCGGTTTGTCACGTTTGCATTCGGTGCGTGCTGTTGTATGATGTTGCCCTCCATCTTTTCCGCTTACAACTGGGCGCTGTTTTTGCCGGCGTTGCTCCTGTTTTTCCGGCAGGAGAAACTGCGGGGGCTGAATATCGTGTATTTTTGCCTGATGACGTTGCCGTTTTGTCTCTTTATCGAAAAAGCGTATCAGGATAATATCATTATCGGGGCGATTGTGGTGCTTTCCCTGCTGTGTGCGGGCGAGAGCGTGGCGGGCGCCGTCCGTGATCTGCGCCGGGGAAAGCACCCGGAGAATAGGGAGGAAAAATCGGTATGAAAATTGCAATTCTGACCAGCGGCGGGGACGCGCCGGGGATGAACGCCTGTATCCGCGCGGTGGTGCGCTACGCGCTGTTGTCGGGGGTGGAGGTTGTCGGCTTTCACCGCGGCTATCAGGGGCTGATTGAGGACGACTTTAAGGAGTTGGATCACCGTTCGGTCTCCAATATCATTCAAAGCGGCGGCACGTTTCTGCAAACCGACCGTTGCAAGCATTTCGGTGAAAAGGAATACCGCCTGAAGGCGGCGGAGATCCTTCGGCGGCACGGCGCCGGGGGGCTGATCGTCATCGGGGGTGACGGGTCGTTCCGCGGGGCGCGGGACCTTTTGGAGGACACCGGCTTTCCGGTGGTGGGCATCCCCGGCACGATTGACAACGACCTTGCCTATACCGACATGACGCTGGGGTTTGATACCGCCGTCAATAATGTGCTGTGGGCGATCAACGCCCTGCGGGATACGATGCAGTCCCATAACAAAGTCACCTTTGTGGAGGTGATGGGCAGGGGCTGTGGCGATATTGCCCTGCACGCCGGAATTACCGGCGGGGCGGAGTACGTTCTGATCCCCGAAGTGCCGTTTGACATGGAAAAGATCTCGATGGAGATCAAGGAGAGCGCCGCGCGGGGTAAAAAATCCAACCTCGTGCTGGTGGCAGAGGGCGCCGGAAATATGGACGACCTGTGCGATTATTTTGAAAAAGCCACCGGGATGCAGGCGCGCCGCACGCGCCTTGGGTTCATCCAGCGGGGCGGCTCCCCCACGCATATCGACCGGTTGCTTGCCGCCAGATTCGGTATTCTTGCCGTGAAGCTGTTGCTGGAGGGCAAAGGCGGGCGCCTGATCGGCGTGCGGAACGGCAAAGTGCAGGATTTTGACCTGGAAACCGCCCTTGCCGAGCCGAAGCGCTTTGACACGGAATTGTACCACGAGGCAATGTTGTTGGTGTGACCTGAGTCTGCCCTGTGTAAGGGGAGGCTCAGAAGTGCATCACCGGAAAGAAAGATAAAAATTCCTACAAGCGGGAGGGGAACCCCCCTACAAATATTAGATTTATGTCGGAAGCGGGGGCATATGGAATGCCCCCTACGGTCAGCAAAGCAAAAATTCCAAACAACGCGGCGGCAGCCCTGCGGCGCGCCCGTGGCATATTGCGCCCGCGGGGCGCAAACGCGCCAAAACGCGGCACGTATGCGGTCGTTTTTTAAAAATGACCGAAAGGAGAGCGTGATGAACGAGTTTTCCACCTATGAATACACCGTAAAGCAAAAAACGGAAGGAATCTGGATCGCCCGGCGCGCCGGGCTGATTTTTCTGTACGCGGCGTTTGTTTTCGCCTGGGTCGTGATGGGGCTTGCCACAAGGATTTTAGTGCCGTTGCTGGCGCTGATTCCGGTGACCACAGGCATGCTGATTTTTGCCACGTGGCGCTATGTTTCGGTGGAATACGAGTATTCCATCACCTCCGGCGTGTTCACCTTTACCAAGGTGTTTGGCGGCAGATCCCGCAAGAAAGTACTGGAGGTTGCCTTGCGCAACGCATTGCTGATCGCCCCGCTGGACGACGCGCGCTCGCGCGCCACGGCGGAGCAATACCGCCCGGAGCGGGAGTTTCACGCCATTTCCTCGCTTTCCTCGCCCGACGTGTATTTTATGCTGTTTGAATATGAAAATAAAAAAGAGAAGGAAAAGCGCCGGGCGATTTTATACTTTGAGGCGACCGAAAAGGCGCTTTCCGTTTGCCGCTTTTACAACAAAAGTGCCACTATGGTGCGAGAAACACGATATTGAGGTGAAAAATGAGACTGCCGGAAAAAGAAGAACTGGAGCCGTTGCTGCGGGGCTTGCGCGAGTATTTGCTGCAACCGCTTTCCACGGGGGATATTCACACCAAGCACGCCAACGATTTTGTGACCGAAAAGGACCTTTATGTAGAGTCTTTTCTCAAAAAGGAGCTTGCCGCGCGCTTCCCTGGCTATGCGTTTTTGGGGGAGGAGGAAGCCGCACCCCCGATTGACCCCGCGGTGCCGACCTTTGTGCTGGATCCGATTGACGGCACCACCAACTTCATCTTTTCCTATGGGCTGTCGGCAATCTCGCTGGGAGTGCTTTTGGGGGGAGAACCGGTGGTCGGCGCGGTGTACAATCCCTTTACCGATGAGTTTTATTTTGCGCGCAAAGGGGAGGGTGCCACGCGCAACGGCGCGCCCTGCTGCGTGTTGCCCGCCACCGGACTTGGCGAGGTGCTGGCGGCGGTGGGCACCATGCCCTACCACAAAGAGGCGGCGGATGAGCTGTTTGCCCTGACCAAGCGCCTGTATCTTTCCTGCATTGACGTGCGGCGCTCCGGCGCGGCGTCGGTGGATTTGTGCCATGTCGCTTCCGGGCGCGTGGGGGTGTATGTGGAGCGGAACCTTTCACTGTGGGATTTCGCTGCCGGCGCGGTGATTCTGACCGAGGCAGGGGGCAGAATCACGGATTTTGAGGGCAGGGCGCTGACCTTTACCGGAAAATCCGATGTGGTGTGTTCCAACGGGGCATTGCACCCCGCCCTGCTTCGTTTACTGCGGGAATCCTGCGGGGTCCCGGATACTTGATACAGAGGAGGATATGATATGTTTTGGGAAGAACTGAAAAATGATGATGCGGAAGTGTTTGCCGCCTGTGAGCGGGAGCTGTGCCGTCAACGGCAGAATATCGAACTGATTGCCTCCGAAAACATCGTTTCCAAGGCGGTGTTGCTGGCGGCTGGCAGTGTGCTGACCAACAAATACGCGGAGGGGTACCCCGGCAAGCGCTATTACGGCGGCTGTATGTATGTGGACGAGGTGGAGGAGCTGGCACGGGAGCGTGCCAAAAAGCTCTTCGGGGCGGAGCACGCCAACGTGCAGCCCCACAGCGGCGCCAATGCCAATCTTGCCGTGTTTTTTGCCCTGCTTCAACCCGGAGACACCGTGCTTTCCATGAGTCTGGCGCACGGCGGGCACCTTTCGCACGGTTCCCCCGTCAATATTTCGGGCAAATACTTCAACATCGTGCCCTACGGGGTGGACGGAACCACCGGGCGCATTGACTATGACGAGGTGCTTCGCCTTGCCAAAGAGCACAAACCGAAGCTGATTCTGGCGGGCGCCAGCGCATACCCCCGCGCCATTGATTTTGCAAAATTCCGTGAAATTGCGGACGAGGTGGGCGCGTATCTGATGGTGGATATGGCGCATATCGCGGGGTTGGTGGCGGCGGGGCTGCACCAGAACCCGGTGCCGTATGCCGATGTGGTGACCACCACCACGCACAAAACCCTGCGCGGACCCCGCGGCGGGATGATTCTTTGCCGGGAGGAGTATGCCAAGCAGATTGACAAGGCGATTTTCCCCGGCACGCAGGGCGGACCCCTTATGCACATTATCGCGGCGAAAGCCGTGGCGTTTGGCGAGGCGCTGACCCCGGCGTTTGCCGAATATCAGAAAAACATCGTTTCAAACGCGGCGGCGCTGGCAAACGCTCTGACAGCCCGCGGGTTCTCGCTGGTGTCGGGGGGGACGGATAACCACCTGATGCTGTTGGATCTGCGCGGCACAGGGCTTACCGGCAAGGAGTTGGAAGTGAGACTGGACGAGGTGCACATTACCGCCAACAAGAACACGGTACCGAACGACCCCGAAAGCCCGTTTGTCACCAGCGGCTTGCGGATCGGCACCCCCGCCGTGACCACGCGGGGCTTCGGCACCGCCGAGATGGAGCAGATTGCCGGGTTTATCGACGATACGGTGCGCCGGTTTGACGAGACCCGCGGCAGAGTGCTGGACGAGGTTTCCGCCCTTTGCGAAAAATATCCGATCTATCGGGAGTAAGGCGTCAGCCTGTCAGCCCCCGTCGAAGACGGTGTCCGCAGGTGCCGGTCATCGGTCGCCCCGCACTTTCCGCGCTGTGCGGATTTTCTTTGCTTGGAGGTCAAAATCATGTTGAAACGGTTTCTTTCCTATTACAAGCCTCACCGACTGTTGTTTTCCATGGACATGCTGGCGTCGCTTCTCGTGTCGCTGATCGGGGTGGTTTACCCGATGGTCACGCGCGAAATGCTCAACAACCTGATCCCCAACCGGCAGGTGCGCGCCATTGTGGTTGCCGCCGCCGTGCTGTTGGGGCTGTATGTGGTGCAGATGCTGTTGGAGTTTTTCATTCAGTTTTTCGGGCACATGATGGGCGTGCGCATGCAGGCGCAGATGCGCAGTGATATGTTCCGGCACCTGGAAACCCTGCCGTATCGCTTTTTCGATGACCATGAGACGGGTAAAATCATGTCCCGCCTGACCAACGACCTGATGGATATCAGCGAGCTGGCGCACCACGGGCCCGAAAACGTGATTATTTCCTCGCTTTCCATCATCGTGTCGTTTCTGTATCTTTCCGGGATTCATCTGACGCTGACGCTGATTATTTTTTCCTGCGCCCCCCTCCTTTTTGTGGTAGCGTTTCTCCTGCGCGGGCGCATGGACCGCGCCTTTACCGAAAGCCGCCGTTCCATTGCCGAGATCAACGCCTCGGTGGAGAGCAGTATTTCCGGCATCCGCGTGACCAAAGCCTTCGGCAACGCCGAAAAAGAGCAGGAAAAGTTTGAACGCGGCAACAGCCGCTTCAAAGAGGCGCGGAAAAAAGCGTATTTCGCCATGGGGTTGTTTCATTCCTCCACCACATTCATTACCAACGTGTTCAACGTAGTGGTGCTGATTGCGGGCGGCATTTTTCTTTACCGCGGGGAAATCAATTTCGGCGATTACTCGGCGTTTGTGGTGTCGGTCAACATTTTCGTCTCCCCGGTGATGACGCTGATTCGCTTTACCGAGCAGTTTGAGGACGGCGCGGCGGGCTTCCGCCGGTTTGTGGAAATCATGGATGAGCCACCGGAAAAAGACGCCCCCGATGCCGCTGTTTTGCAGCACGTAAGGGGGGATATTTGCCTTGCGGACGTCTCCTACACCTATGATGGCGCGCGCGAGGTACTGAGGGGCGTCAACCTGAACATCCACGCCGGAGACACCTTTGCGCTGGTCGGTCCCTCCGGCGGGGGAAAGACCACCATCTGTCACCTGATCCCGCGGTTTTACACCGTGACAAACGGTGCAATCACCGTGGACGGGCAGAACGTGAACGATGTGACGATGCAGTCCCTGCGGCGGAATATCGGAATTGTACAGCAGGACGTGTACCTGTTCAATGCTTCCATCCGGGAAAATATTCTCTACGGGCGACCGGACGCGGGCGAGGAGGAAGTGATCGCCGCGGCAAAGCGCGCCAATATTCATGACTACGTGATGAGCCTGCCGAACGGTTACGATACCGAAATCGGGGAGCGCGGCGTGCGGCTGTCGGGCGGGCAGAAACAGCGGCTGTCCATTGCGCGGGTGTTTCTCAAAAACCCGCCGATCTTAATTCTGGATGAGGCGACCAGCGCCCTGGATAACGCGACCGAAATTCTGATTCAGGCGGCGCTGGACGAGCTGTGCCGCGGGCGCACCACCATTGTGGTGGCGCACCGGCTTTCCACCGTGAAGAACGCCAGCCATATTGCCGTGGTCGACGGCGGCAGGGTCGTGGAAGAGGGCACACATGATGAACTGCTTGCCGCAGGCGGGATGTATGCCGATCTCTATCAAAGCCAGTTTAAAAGGCTTGCATAATTCGCCCAGAGCCCCTGCGGGGCGGCTTTCAGGCTGACGCGTTGCTTTGGGCGGATATACCCAATTTTTTGTAGGGGAGGGGTCTCCCCTCCCGTTTTCCAGGGCGATACGCCCTGCATGCGGGCGACCAATGGTCGGCACCTTGCGGATACCGCCCTCGGCGGGGGCTTGCAGGCTCACGCGCACCTTTCGGTACACACGCCAAACCTTATGTAGGGGTGACCATTGGTCGGCACCTGCGGGGCGGCTTTCAGGCTGACGCGTTGCTTTGGGCGGATATACCCGATTTTTTTGTAGGGGCGACCATTGGTCGGCACCTGCGGGGCGGCTTTCAGGCTGACGCGTTGCTTTGGGCGGATATACCCAATTTTTTGTAGGGGCGACCAATGGTCGCCCCTACGATTTGCAAAGCGGTACGCGAACAGTGGCGAGAAAAGCCCCCTTTACACAAGGGGGCTTTTTGTTTATGCAAACATTGCGAGGCACACGGCGAAAATTCTTTCCCGACAATATTTTTAAAAAAGGGGTTGCAATTTGCAAAGAGATGTGCTATAATAACTCCTGCGTTTAAACGTGGGGGTGTAGCTCAGCTGGTAGAGTACTGGTCTCCAAAACCAAGGGTCGTGGGTTCGAATCCTCCCGCCCCCGCCAAAAATCCGAAAGCTTCGGCTTTCGGATTTTTTATTTGTGCCGAAGGCACAACATCATTTGCGTGCGGCGCACGCAACATCATGCCGCTAAAGGCGGATTTCGTTGCGCCGGTGGCGCAACGAAGGGGCATTCAGTGCGATGCCGGCTCCGCCGTGGCGGCGTCCAGCGCGGCGATCAGGGCGGGGATCGCCTTTTCAAATTTCGTGCCGTACCGGTGGGCGGGATCGCCGATGGTTGCCTTCATGCCCGCTACGGTAAAATCGGCGGCAATGCGCGCGGCGTCTGCCATGCTTAGTCCGCGCATCCGTGCGCCGGTAAAGGCAGAGGCGAAAATATCCCCCGTACCGTGCGAGTTTTCGGGCAGTTTTTCGTGGAAATAGCAGGTGGGGGTTTCCTGCCCCTTTTCCACCACAGCCACCCCGATTTCCCCCTCGCGGTAGCTGACACCGGTCATCACCACGGCGCCGGCGCCCAGCGCCCGCAAGCCGTTCATCAGGGCAAGGATATAGCTTTCGTCATATCCGGCTTCCCGATAGGGCAGCCCCGTCAGCAGAGCCGCTTCGGTAATGTTGGGCAAAACGATATCCGCGCGCCCCGCAAGCTCCGCCATTTTTGCGGCAAATGCCATATCAAACCCGGGGTAAAGCCTGCCCGCGTCCGCCATGGCAGGGTCCACGATTTTTTCACAGCCCGGCTTTGCGACCCGCCCGAAAAGATCAGCCACCATCCGGATCTGCCTTGCACTGCCGAGATACCCGGTATAGATCGCGTCAAACGCGATATGTTCCTTCTCCCAATGCGCCACGATACCGGGGATATCCTCTGTCAGATCGCGGAACGTATACCCGGTAAACCCGCCCGTGTGCGTGGAAAGCACGGCGGAGGGGAGAATGGCGGTCTCGATTCCGCAGGCGGAAATGATCGGCAGTGCCACGGTCAGGGAGCATTGCCCGAAGCAGGAAATATCCTGCACGCTCAGTACCTTTTTTTCAGTTGTGTTCATCTTTTTTTCCTCCCGGCAATATTGTTGCTTTTAGTGTACCCGATCCGCAGGCGGATAAAAATAGCCAGAAGGAAATTTTTTTATAAATCCAGAAGCTCCCCTGCGGAAAGTTTTTACAAAAGGCGCACCGTGCAAAATGCACCGTGCAAAATGATTGACAAACGCAGGGGTACGTGCTATAATTATTGTAGTTTTTCCACAAGGAGGCGACCTTCCCTGTGGGCAAAAGGAGGTTATGCTGTTTGAAAGACGAAAATCGCCGACACGCTCTGGCGCCGTTTCTCACTTCTTCGGCTATTCTTGCGGCAGCGCTGATCGCGCTGCGCTATTTTTACGGCAAGACATTTTTCGTTCCGTTCCGGATGCTGGCAATCGTGCTGGCACTGCCGCTGTGCCTTTCGTGGCTGGCAATCCTGTTTCGCACGGAGCTGCGCCCGCCCCGCGAAAAGCCGCCGCAAAAGGCAACCGCCGCCCCGGAGCCGGGCACATCGCCGGAGCCCGGCGCACCGGCAGTTCCGGCAGGGCAAAAGCGCCGGCAAAAGTGGCGCGCGCTGGTTTCCCGGCTGTGGTTTCTTGCCCGGCGGGGGGTGGTGACCGGCTATAACAAAAGCCGGGAGATCTTGCGGCTGTTGACCTCGCTTGGCGCAATCGGGTTTTTCAGCTACCGTTTCTTCGTGCTGATCGGCGAGAAGACCGACGGGTACCGGATGACCTTCCGCTATCCTGTAATTCTCGCATTGCTGTTTGTGGTGTTTGTGATCCTCGAAAAGTGGGTGCGCCACACCGAAACCGAAAACCGCTTCACCCGCGCGCTGTTACATAACGTGCGTTCCGTCATGGCGGTGGGGCGGCTGCTTCTGCTGTTTCTCATTGTCTGCACCGCGATGAAGGCGCTGGGCTTTGCCAACCTTCAGCGGCAGCTGATCTGGGTGGCGGTTGCCGTTTACTGCTATGAAGCGGTGTTTCTGCTGTTCTCCTTCTTCCTCCGGTGGCTGAAAAAGGAGCTTTCCACAGCGCCTGTTTATACCGTGCCCGTGCCGTTTCTGGTCGGCAGTGACGACGACCTCAGCTTTGTCAAATATTTGGAGGAAAGCACCGGTATCACGATGCGAAGCCTGTGGAGCATCAAGCTCATCCGCCACATCTTACCCTATACCGTGATTGCGGTGGTGATGGTGTTTTGGCTTTCCACGGGGCTGGTGAAGGTGGAATCCTACCAGCAGGGCGCGGTGTACCGCTTCGGCAGGTTGCAGGAGCAGACCCTCTCCCCAGGGCTTCACTTCGTGCTTCCCGCTCCCTTTGACAAGGTGGAACTTTACGACACCGAGGTCGTGAACAAGGTGACGATCGGATACCGCTCCGAGGAGGCGGGCGACAACACCTGGACCGCCGCCCACGGCGGCGAGGAGTACAAGCTGTTGCTCGGCAGTGGGGACGAGGTGGTTTCCATCAACCTGCGGCTGGAATTCAAAATTTCCAACCTGCATGAGTACATCAAAAACTCCGCCTGTGCGGAGTGCGTGCTGGAGGCGCTGGCGTATGAGCTGGTGACCGACCGCACGATTTCCACCGATCTTGACACGCTTCTCTCGGTTGACCGGGCGGCGTTCAGCAACACCTTCCGCGACGAACTGACCGCAAAGCTGGAGAGCTACCACGTAGGGGTTGAGGTGGTCAGCGTGGTGCTGGAAAGCATTCACCCGCCCGTGGAGATTGCGGAAACGTATCAGAAACTGATCAGCGCGGGCATTGACGCGGAGCGCTACCGCCTGAATGCCATCGGCGAGTGCGCCACGGTCATTGCCAACGCGGAGCTGACCCGCACGAGAACCATCGAGGCGGCGCGCGCCGCATACTTTACCAAGGTTGCCGCGGCAAACGCCAGCGTTGCCGAGTTTATGGCGGCGGTGGAGGCGGACAACGCGTATTCCGACGCGTACCGCTATCAGAAATATCTTTCCGCCGTCAGTAAGGCTTACGGGCAGGCAAAAATCGTCATCGTCGGCGGGGACGTGAACATGAAAAACCTGTATTTCGGCAGTCTCACCCTGGAGTGAGAAAGGAGAAACCCATGAAAAAACAAGATAACATGCCAAACAGTGCGGAGAATACCGCCGTGGCGCCGGCGCCGAAAAAAGAGAGCCGGGTGCCGCTTCGCGTGCTGAAAATTTTTCTTGCCACGGTGGTCGTGGTGCTGATCGGGTATTTCGGCTTTACCTGTAAGGTGCAGGAGGGCAACTGCGCCGTGATTCTGCGCTTCGGCGCGCCGCGGCAGGTCGTGACCGACGCGGGGCTTTACTTCCGGTTGCCCTGGCCCTTTGAAAGCGTGGTGACCTACGAGGGGCGGATGCAGTATTTTGAATCCAGCCGTCTGGAAACCACCACCAAGGACAAGCGCAACATCATCCTGCAATCCTATGTGGTGTGGCAGGTCAGCGACCCGCTGCTCTACCACAACAGCGTCGGCTCTCAGAATAAAATCGACGCCTACATCAACGACCAGGTGTTCAGCGCCACCAACGGCGTGATGGGCGCCTATAACCTTTCGGGGCTGGTGTCGCTGGAGAGCGAAAGCCTGAAAATGGACGAAATTCAGGCGAAGATCAAAGAGCAGGTCAAGGCAAACTGCGAGGAGAAATACGGCATTACCATTGCCGATGTCAGCATTCTTCGCATTTCGCTCCCCGATCAGAACCTGGAGAGCGTGTTTGAGCAGATGAAGGCGGAGCGGCAGAAGGAGATTGACGCCATTCTTGCTGTTGCCCAGCGGGACGCCGACCAGATGATGCAGGAGGCGGATACCAAATCCGCCGAAACAATTGCGGACGGCACCAAGACCGCAGGCGAGATTCAGGCGGAGACCGAAAAAGCGGTTGCCGGCATTTACGCCGAGGCACAGGCGGCAAATATTGAGCTTTACCAGTTCTTACGCAATCTGGACACGCTGATTGCCTCCACCAACAGCGAGACGTTGCTGGTGGTCAAGGCGGATCAGTATCCGTTCAATATCCTGACCGAATACAGCAAGCAGATGACGGCGGAGGGCAACAAAACCGTAATCAGCGATCTGAATTATATCCTGACCCAGTTGCCGGAGGATCAGCGCGTGGCGCTGGTCAACGCCGTCTACCAGCTGATTGAGCAGGCGAAAGCCGGAACGCTTGGGGGCAACGCGGGATGAAAAAGAACACCGTATTTGAGGACATCCTCTCCACCCTGACGCGGTATTTCGTGATTCTGGTGGCGATTGTGGTGGTGCTCATCTGCCTTTCCGGCGTGCGGATCGTCAAAAGCGGCGAGGTGGCGGTGGTGCTTCGCTTCGGCAAACTTGTGGGCAATACCTATGAAGAACAGGTGCATGAACCGGGGCTGTTTTTCGCCTTCCCGTATATTATTGACGAGGTGATTACCGTGCCGGTCGGCAGTGTGAAAGAGCTGACCGTGACCACGCATTACACCGAAGGGGAAATGCTGAACAACGACCGGCGCGGCTATGTCATCACGGGGGATCAGAACATCGCCGTGATTTCCGCTTCGGTCAAGTATAACATTACCGACGCGGTCAGTTATGCCCTGCACGTGAAGGACGCGGACCGGATCATCAACGCGGCGGTTTCGGGCGCGATGGTGAAAAGCGCCGCGCACCGCGCGGTGGACGGCATTCTCACCTCCGAAAAAGAGGCTTACGCCACCGAGGTGCGCGCCATGGCACAGCAAACGCTGGACGAAATCGGCACCGGCATTACGCTTTCCAACCTGGAGCTGACCAAGGTCAGCATGCCGGAGGAAGTGCGCGAGACCTACGAGAACGTCAACGCCGCCACCGTGCAGGCGGCAACGCTTGCCGAAAAGGCACTGCAATACCGTGACAGCCTGATGCCGTATGCCGAGTCCATGCGCACGAGCCTCATCTCCAACGCGTACAGCAAGCAATCCACCGCCATTGCGGGGGCGGAGCAGTATCTTGCCGAGTTCCGCGGGGTGCTGGAGGAATATGAAGCCAACCCGGGCTCGCTGGAAGCGATCAAAACAAGAATTTACACACAAAAGATGATGGAAATGCTGGCACGGATCAAAAAGGTGTATCTGGTGCCGGATGACGAATCGCATATCATTATCAAGTAGGAGGGCTTATGGAAAATATCGATCAGATCGGTAAAAACAGCTTGGAAGCCCTCTCGCGTGACAACCTGACCGAGCGGAACAAGCGGCGCCTTGGCAGAGAGATTTTCAGCGGCGCGGTTGCGCTGATCTGCCTTGTAACGGGGCTGATTTTCTCTCTTGTTTACCCGGATAAGGATGTGGTACCCGCGCTGATTTACACCATAGGGGTGCTGGTGGAGGGGATCCCGGTGGCGGTTGCCGCCGTGAAAGGGATTCTCACCAAGGATCTGACCAACGCGATGGAGATCCTTGTCACCATCGCCATTATCGCCTGCTATTTCACCGGCAGCCTGCAACTTGCCATTCTCATCCCGCTGATTCTCAATCTGGCGCACTTTTTCGAGGAGCGCAGTATCATGGGCGGGCGCGATGTGATTGAGGGGCTCCGGCAGATGCAGCAGGACACCGCCATTCTGCTCTCGGAAGACGGGAGCGAGCAAAAAGTGGAAGCAAAGGCGCTGAAAAAGGGGCAGCTTATTCTGGTCAAGCCCGGCGCCGGCATTCCGATTGACGGCGTGGTGGTGAACGGCGAGACGAATATCGACCAGAAATCCCTGACCGGTGAGCCGCAACCCGCACACGCGGCGGCGGGCGACAGCGTGTTTGCCGGCACCGTCAATCTCGACGGGCAGATCACCGTGCGGGTGGAAAAGGAATATGTGGACACGTCGTTTGCCAATATTCTGAACCTGCTGGAAAAATCCGAGGGGATCGCCGCGCCGGAGTCCCGCCTGATCGACCAGTTTATGCGGTACTACATTCCGCTGATTCTGGCGCTTGCCGCAGGCGTGGCGCTGGTCACGCGCGATGTTTCCAAGGCGATTGCCATACTGGTGGTGTCCTGCCCCTGCGGGCAGATGCTGGTCAGCTCCGCGCCGATGATTGCCGCGCTGTCCGCCGCGACCAAACGGGGGATTCTGATCAAAAACTCCAAATTCATTGAGGAAATGACCGCGGTAGACACCGTGGTGTTTGACAAGACCGGCACCGTGACCGAAGGAAAGATGACGCTTTCCGGGGTGTTGCCGGCGGCAGGGGTGAGCGGGGAGGAACTGCTTGCGGTCGCCATGTCGGTGGCAAGCGCTTCCACGCACCCCATCTCCCGCGCGGTGATGATTGTCGGCGGCGATGCGCCGTACGAAAAGGGGCTTTCGGTCAAAGAAATTTCCGGCAAGGGCATGGAGGGCACCGGCAACGGCGTGCGGATACTGTTCGGCAACCGGGAGTGGATGATTTCGGAGGGGGTGACCCCACCGGACGAGAGCGCCGAGGGCGCGGTCGGCTCCGTCAGCTATGTGGCGAAGAACGGCATGTGCCTGGGGGCGCTGGTGTTCAGCGACCAGCCGCGCGCCGAAGCAAAGGGAGCCATTGACGAGTTGCGGGCGCTGGGCGTAGAGCACACGGTGATGCTGACCGGTGACCGCGAGGCGGCGGCGCGCCACGTGTGCGACGAAGTGGGCGTGGAGACGCTGTACGCGAAACTCCTGCCGGAGGACAAACTGAGCCATCTCAAAGAGCTGAAAGAAAACCATTGCGTGCTTGCCGTGGGCGACGGGATCAACGACGCGCTGGCGCTCAAAGAAGCGCACGTAGGCATTGCCATGGGCGCGATGGGGTCTGATCTTGCGATACAGTCCGCCGACATTGCGCTGATGAACAACAACCTGGAGAATATCCCGTTCTCCCTGCGTTTGGCAAGAAGAACCAAGCGGATTATTTATCAGAATCTGGGGCTTTCCATCGGCATCAGCGCTTTCATGATCGGGCTGTCGTCGGTCGGGGTCATCAGCGCGCTGGCAGGCTCCGTGCTTCACAATTTCGGCGCCTTTGCTGTGCTGATCAACAGCTCGAGAATCCTGAAAACGAAGTGATTTCCCGCCGGGCACCTTGCGGTGCGGGCACCTGCGGTGCGGCTAATAGGCTGGCGCGCTACTTTGGGGGCGCACACCCAAAGTTCGGCACCGGCTGCCCAAAAGTTTTTGCGGGGCACCTGCGGTGCGGCTTGCAGGCTGGTGCGCTACTTTGGGCGCACACACCCAAGGTTCGGCGACAGTCGCCGGAAAGTTTTTGCGGGATTGAAAGGGGGCTTTTTTCAAAAAGCCCCCCTTTTCGCGTCCCCTAAAGGGCGTTTCTTTTTGATAGCTTTTTCTTTGCGCCTACACCTGCAAAGAAAAAGCGGGTGTGGAGGTTGATGAAACAAAGGGAAAAGTATCTTTGTGTTTGGGCAGGCAGATATGAGTTGCCGCAAAGCGGCAACCGCCACCACCTACGGAGTTTGTGCTTGCACACCGCGAGGTGCCGACCATTGGTCGCCTGCCAGGCCCCCTCCGACGTTGACGCTTTGCGTCAACAGGGGCTCCCGCGTGAGCGGGTGGGGGAGCACGCGAGACAAAGAACGTTTTGCAAGGTGGGGAAATTCATATAGTTGTCGCACCCAAAGTCCGGCGTGCGGTATCCGAAACAAAAACGAGCTCTTTCGTTGCGCGCTCTCCCCCTGCCGCCTGTCGGCGTCACCCCCTGTTGACGCACAGCGTCAACATCGGAAAGGGGGCTTTCGGGCACCCGCGCCTAACAAAAACCAATATTTGTAGGGGAGGGGTCTCCCCTCCCGCTCCGGCGCAAAGTTAATCTTTCCTTTATTCTATCAAATTCCTTGCCCGCTTTTTCTTTGTGAGCGCAGGCGCAAAGAAAAAGCTGACAAAAAGAAACGCCGTAAAGGAGATGCGAAGAGGGGGCTTTTTGAAAAAAGCTCCCTCTTAAACTCCCGCAAAAACTTTCTGGCAACTGTCGACGGAACGTTCGGCGTATGCACCTAAAGTAACGCGCCAGCTGTTCAGCCGCACCGCAAGGTGCCCCGCAAAAACTTTCTGGCAACTGTCGACGGAACGTTCGGCGTATGTACCTAAAGTAACGCGCCAGCTGTTCAGCCGCACCGCAGGTGCCGCAGGTGCCGCAGGTGCCGCAGGTGCCGCAGGCGGTGCGCCAAAGCGGCGTGTTGCCCGCCTGGCTCCCCAAGGTCTATTATCGCATCCTCCAGCATAGAATGTGTCGGAGGATGTTTTTATGCAAACCGTTATCGTCAATCGCCGGCGGCTGTTTCCGCCGGTGCTTACGGCGCTTTTGCCGCCGCGTATCCTGGGGGAGGCGGAAGCCACGGTGCCGGAGGCGGCGCTCCCCGAAGAACTGCGCATCGGGCGCGGGCGGTGTGCCCTGCTGGTGGCGGGCGGAAAAAATCTGCGCCTTTCCCCTGCCACGGCGCTCACAGCGGAAGAATGTGAGGGGCTGTTGCTCCGCTTTTGCGACGGCGCGCTTTACGCGCATGAGGAGACCCTGTGCGAGGGGTTTCTCACGCTTGCCGGCGGTATCCGGGTAGGGGTTGCCGGGCACGCCGCTGTGCAGGGCGGGCGGATTTCCGGCGTGCGGGATGTGACCTCCTTTGTGCTCCGGATTCCGCATGAAACGCCCCCGGTGGGGGAGGAGATCTGTGACCTGCTTCGCGTGCTTTCGGGGCGCGGCGTGTTGATTTTTGCCCCGCCCGGGGTGGGAAAAACCACCCTGCTTCGTGCCGTTGCGGAAAAAATGGCGGGGGGCTTTTCCCCCTGCCGCGTGGTTTTGGTGGATGCCCGCGAGGAGCTGGCGGCATTCCCCTTCGGCGCGGCGCAAAGCCCGGATATTCTGCTCGGCTACCCCAAGGGGGCGGGCATTTCCATTGCCGTGCGCACCCTTTCGGCGGAGCTGATTGTGTGCGATGAGATCGGCGGATTTGAGGAGGCGGAGGAGATCGTGCGGGCGCACATCTGCGGGGTGCCGCTGCTTGCCAGCGCCCACGCCGCCACCGCCGCGGAACTGCTTGCCCGCCCGGGGATGCGCCTTTTGCATGACGCGCGTTGCTTCGGCGCGTATGTGGGGCTTTCGCGCCGCAACGGCGCGCGCAATTTTGATTACGATGTGCTTTCCTGGGAGGCGGCGGATGCGCTTTTATAAACTGATCGGGCTTTTTTTGCTGTTTGCCGCCGGCGTATTCTGCGGTGTTTCGCTTCGCGCTTACTTCCGGCGGCGGTGCCGGCAGGCGGAAGCGTTTCTCTCCCTGCTTCGCTATTATCGCTTTCAGGTGGATTGCTTTTCCGCACCGGAGCGGGCGATACTTGCTTCCTTTGACCGGGGGTTGCTTGCGGAATGCGGCGCCGAGGGCACCGTGCGCCCGGCGGACCTCGGCGCGCTGTTGCGCAGTGCGCGCCTTTACCTGCCGGAGGAAATGAGCGAGCTGCTGTTTTCGCTTTCCGGGGAGCTTGGCGGCACCTACCGCGCGGAGCAGGTGCGGTGTATCGACCATTATATCGCGCGGTTTACCCCGCTTTGCGAGGAGCTGAAAAGGGAATTGCCGAAGTGGGAGAAGCTGGCGCTGGTGCTTCCGCTGTCGCTTTCGGCGGCACTGATGCTGTTGCTGTGGTAGTCTGACAGGAAATATCCGAATCCGGTTCTTGCGACCGGTTTTTATCAAAAATTCGAGTGAAGCTCAATCGGGAGGTTATAAAAATGGATGTCAGCCTGATATTGCGGGTGGCGGGGATCGGAATCCTGGTGGCGGTTGCCGCTCAGATCCTGCAAAAAAGCGGAAGGGACGAGCAGGCAACGCTGGTGGTGGTTTCGGGCATCATCGTGGTGTTTCTGCTTCTGGTGCGGGAGATCGGCAACCTGTTTGACACGGTGCGCGGCACCTTCGGCTTCTGATGAGCATTTTTGCCGTCTGCGGCTGTGCGCTCCTTGCCGCAGTGCTGATTCTTCTCTTGCGCGAGTGGCGCTCCTCGCTGGCGCTTCCTTTGCGCGTTGCCGGAGCGCTGGTGCTGTTTTTGGCGGCGTTTTCGCTGTTTACCCCCATTACGGTGCGCATTTCGGAGCTTTTTTCGGTTGCGGGCAACAGCGCCGTTGCGCCGATTCTTTTCCGGGCGCTGGGTATTGCGCTGGTAGCGGAGTTTACGGCTTCGCTTTGCCGGGATCTCGGCGAGAGTACGCTTTCCGTCGGGGTGGCGCTGTTCGGCAAGCTGGAGATCCTGTTGCTGGCGCTCCCATTTGTGGACGACCTCCTCTCGCTTGCAAAGGAGCTGATGGAATGGTAAAAAAACGCGTTTTTCTCGCTACGTGTGCCGTCCTTTTTGCTTTTTTACTGCTCCTGCCCGCAGGGGCGGAGGAGGCAACGGGCGCCGCGGAGAGCGTGGAGGAGAGCGGTTTTGGCGCGATCCGGGAATTTCGGGAGTCGCTTCCGCCGGAGGTGACGGCGCTGTTGCCGGACGGATTTTTCGGGGAGGACCCGGAAACGGTGGCTTCCGCCGTGCAGAACGCCGCCGACGTGCCGAAGATTCTGGCGTATATCCGGGATTTCCTCGGCGTTTCCCTCCGGCAGGCGCTTCCCCTGCTGGCGGCGGTTTCGGGGATTCTGGTGCTTTCCGCCGTTCTTCGCGCCGTGGGGGCGACCTCCGGCGCCGGCACGGGACGAGCCTTTTCCTTCTGCTCGGTTACCGTGCTCACGCTCCTGCTGTTGCGGCAGTCGCTTTCCGGCGTGTCGCGCCTTCGCGCCTGGTTTGAAATGCTTTGCACGCTTGCCGGCTCCATGCTGCCGATGATGGGCACGCTGTATGCACTGGGCGGCAACGTGGGCGCCGCGGCGGCAAACCACACCGTGATGTCGGTTTTTCTGTCGGTCGCGCAGATGCTGTGCACCCGCGCGGTACTGCCCGTGGCGGGCATCTGCCTGCTGTTGGCGGTCTGTGACGCGTTGACCGGGCGGGCGGCGCTGAAGCCGCTCGGAAATCTCATCAAGCGCACCTTTACGCTGGGGTTTTCCTTTCTGATGCTTCTGCTCTCGTTTCTGCTCGGACTTCAGACCACGCTGGCGGCAGGCAGTGACACGTTGGCACTGCGCACCGTGCGCTTTGCCGCGGGCAGTTTTCTCCCGGTGGTCGGCGGTTCTGTTTCCGAAGCGATGAAAACCGTGGCGGGCAGTATTTCTTACCTGCGCACGCTGGCGGGGAGCGGTGGGATATTGGTACTTTTCCTCTTCTTTTTGCCTACCTTTCTGACCGTTCTGACAACGAGAATTGTATTTTTGCTTTGCGGCGCGCTGGCGGAACTGCTGGAGGCAAAAAGCGAGGGGCGGGTGCTTTCGGAGCTGGCGTCGGTTTACGGTTTTTTTCTCGCCGTGATTGCGGCGGTGTTTACCATGGCGGTGTTTGCGCTGACGATTTTTGCGCACTGCGCTGTAGCGGGGGGCTGAAATGAATGTGATTTTTCCGCTTTTCTGTGTGGTGCTGGCGGCGGCAATGGCGGAGCTGCTGATCCCGGAGGAAGGGGGCGCGGGCACCAAAAAGGTGTTGCGGTTGCTGACCGCACTGGCGGTGCTGTTGCTGATTCTCTCTCCCCTGACCTCGCTTCTGAAAAAAGAAACGGAGCTCCCCTTACCCTCGGCGGGGGAAGCGCCGGATTTTGAAGCGGTTTTTGCCGGGGCAATGGACGCGGCGGGCAAGGCGGAATTCGAGGCGCGCCTTCGCGCGGCGCTTGCCGCAAAATTCGGCACGGGGGAGGAGTGCTTTGCCCTGACGGTGCGGTATGAAGAGGGGGAGCCGGCAGAGGTTTTTGTAGTGCTTTCCGGAAAGGGCTTAACGATTGACCCGCGCGAGGCGGAAACCTATCTGACGGAGCTTTTGCGGCTTCCGGCGCAGGTGCGTTAGCCGCAATATCCCCCCATACGTGTGGAGAAAAAGGAGAAAACGGTATGAAAAAAGAGAACATTCTCGGCTTTTTGAAAACCAAGGGGCGGCTGGTTGCGCTGATTGTGCTGGGGTCGCTGGGGGTCTTTCTGCTTCTTTTTGCGGGCGCGAAGGGCGAGAGCGGGGAGGTTGCCGCCGGGCAGGACAACACGGCGGAGCGGGAGGCGCTTGCCGAGTACGAGGCGGCGCTGGAAAAGGAGTTGGAGCTGTTTTGCGAGTCGGCGGCGGGCGTGTCGGACGTGCACGTGATGGTCAGCTTTTCCGAGGGGTACAGCCGCCGCTATGTGAAGGATGAAAACGGCAAGCCCGTTACCGTCGGCAGCGGGTCCTCCGCCCGGGCGCTGGAGGAGGGCACCATGCCCCCCACGGTCAGCGGGGTGGGGATTGTGTGCCGGCGGGGGAACGACCCCACGGTGCAGAAAACGCTGACCGAGCTGGTTTCCACCGCGTTGGGGATCCCCACCAACCGCGTTTTCGTTACGGGGAGGTAGGGCGTGGGCACCATGCGATGGGCAAAGTGTTTCCCCCAAAAGGCTCCGCCCACGTTGACGCAAAGCGTCAACAGGAGCTCCCGCGAGAGCGGGTGAGGGAGAGCGGGAGACAAGGGAAGCTTTGCAAGGTAAGGAAATTCATACAGTTGTCACACCCGAGGTTTGGCGAGTGGTATCCGAAATTAAAACGAACCTTTTAGTTGCGCGTGCTCCCCCTGCCGCCTGTCGGCGCCACCCCCTCCCGGAGGGGGGCTTTTAAACGGGCGACCATTGGTCGCCCGCAAGGCTCCCCCCCAGTAAAGGGAGCTGGCGCGTGAGCGCCTGAGGGATTGTAAAAGCATAAAATTTGCAGAGCACAAAAGTTGGTTTGTGTCAGGTACAACCCCTCCGCCGCGCTCCGCGCGGCACCTCCCTTAGCCTGACAGGAGATATCCAAAC
>URMC01000011.1 GCA_900548735.1 uncultured Eubacteriales bacterium
ATCGTGGTCGGTCCTAACCTGAAGATTTATCAGTGCGGTCTGCCGCGCGAGATGGCACTGGAGCTGTTCAAGCCTTTCGTGGTCAAGAGACTGACCGAAATGATGAAGGCGACCAACATCCGCGAGGCGCAGAAGAAGATCGAGCGCGCGTACCAGCACCCCGAGGTGTGGGACGCACTGGAAAACGTCATCAAAGAGCACCCGGTGCTCCTGAACCGCGCACCGACCCTGCACCGTCTGTCCATTCAGGCATTTGAGCCTGTGCTGGTGGATGGCAGAGCCATCAAACTGCACCCGCTGGTCTGCTCGGCATTCAACGCCGACTTTGACGGTGACCAGATGCCTGTCCACGTGCCGCTGTCCGCAGAGGCACAGGCGGAAGCCCGCTTCCTGATGCTTTCCGCAAACAACCTGTTGAAGCCCGCTGACGGCCGCGCCGTTGCCGTGCCGACGCAGGATATGATTCTCGGCACTTACTACCTCCTGATGGAGAAGCCTGGCGAGCCCGGCGAAGGGATGTGCTTCCGCGACTTCAATGAAGCGGAAATGGCATATGCCAACGGGGCAGTGGGGCTTCACGCTCCCATCCGTATCCGCCTCTCCCGTGAGGTACAGGGCAAGACCGTGACCGGTATTGTCAAAACCTCTCTCGGGTGTCTCATTTTCAACCGCAACATCCCGCAGGACCTCGGTTTTGTGGACCGCACCCTGCCGGAAAACTTTGACCCCACCGACCCTGAGGTCGTGGAAAAAGTGCTGAAAATGGAGATTGACACCGCGTTCCTGATCAAAAACAAGGGCAACGTCAAGAAGATTCTCGGTATGCTCATTGACAACTGCATCAAGTATCACAGCGCCGCAGAATGTGCGGAAATGCTGGACAACGTCAAGGAAATGGGCTACAAGTATTCCACCCGTGCGTCGTTCTCCATCTCGGTGTACGATATGACCATTCCGAAGACCAAATCGCAGATTCTTGCCGAGTCTCAGGCGCAGGTAGACCGTACCAATGCGTACTTCCGCCGCGGTCTGCTGACCGACGAGGAACGTTATAACATTGTCATCAAGATCTGGGATAAGACCACAGAAGAGGTTACCGCAGAGATGATGAAGTGCTTCCATTCGCTGAACCCGATCAAAATCATGGCGGACTCCGGTGCCCGTGGTTCTACCAAGCAGATGAGACAGCTTGCCGCTATGCGCGGACCGATGTTTGCTACCAACGGTAAAACGATGGAAATCCCGATCAAGTCCAACTTCCGTGAGGGTATGAAGATCCTGGAGTATTTCATGGGGTCGAAGAGCTCCCGTAAATCTCTGTCCGATACCGCACTGCGTACCGCGGACTCCGGGTATCTGACCCGGCGTCTGGTTGACGTTTCGCAGGACGTGATCGTGCGTGAGGAATGCTGTGACGCAACCGACGGGCAGCTGGTCACCGCCATCCGCAACCCCGCAAAGCCGGATGAGGATATTGAATCCCTGCGCGAGCGCGTGGTGGGCAGATACACCTTTGGCGATGTGGTCAATCCGGAAACCGGCGAGGTCATTGTGCCCGGCGATAAGATGATTTCCGATGCGGATTATAAGGCAATTTCCGATGCCGGCATCCAGCAGGTCAAGATCCGTACCCTGCTCAAGTGCCATGCACGCCATGGCGTGTGCGCGCATTGCTACGGCGCGGACCTGTCCTCCGGCAAACCTGTCAGTGTGGGTGAATCCGTCGGTATCATCGCCGCACAGTCGATCGGTGAGCCCGGTACCCAGCTGACGATGCGTACCTTCCACTCCGGCGGCGTTGCCGGTGCCGATATTACACAGGGTCTGCCCCGTGTAGAAGAAATCTTTGAAGCAAGACCGCCGAAGAAGACCGCGCTGATCTGTGAGCAGACCGGTACGGTGCAGGGGATTTCCCACGGCGAGAACACCAACGTCTACGTGGTGGACGTGGTGGATAAGGACGGTCAGCAGTTCAAGTACAACATCCCCTACGGTGCACGTATTATGGTGAAAGAGGGCGATTCGATCAAGCGCGGTCAGGTGCTGACTGCGGGCGATAAGGCGCCTGCCGACATCCTGCGTATCAGCGGTATGGATGAGGTGTACGAATATATTATTGAAGAGATTCAGAAGGCATACCGCTCTCAGGGCGTTGACGTCAACGATAAACACGTGGAGATCATTGCCCGCCAGATGACCCGTAAGGTGCATGTGGACGACGCAGGCGATACCGATCTTCTGCTCGGTACCCTGATGGATGTGCTGGATTTCGAGGATGTCAATAAGAAGATTGAGGAGCGGATCAACGCCGGCGAGACCGAGCTGAAGCCCGCCACCGCCAGCCGCGTGTTGCTGGGCGTGACCAAAGCGGCATTGCAGACCGAATCCTTCCTCTCCGCAGCATCATTCCAGGAGACCACCAAGGTGCTCACCGAGGCAGCAATCAAGGGCAAAGTTGACCACCTGCTGGGTCTGAAAGAAAACGTCATTATCGGTAAGCTGATTCCTGCCGGTACCGGCATGAGCTGCTACCACAATATCCATGTGGAATCCACCGTTCCGGCCGAGGGAGACGGGTACTCCTACTGATCGGTTTTGTGCAATTTTACAACAATCCTGAAACAGGCACAGGCATCGCACGATGCCTGTGCCTGTTTGCCTGCAAAAAGACCTTTTTTGACTGCATAAATTCCACTTTGCTGGAACAAAATAACAGTTATACCGGCTCCTTTTTGTGCAAAAGGGAGAAATTTTTGGAGAGAGAAAACAATTCTTGACAAGGCAACCCCAAACTGTTATAATAATGCTTGTGCTATTGGGTGTACTATGCCCATTGCGCAGAAACATTAAAATTTTAGAAGAAGGAGGAGAAAAATGCCAACCTTTAATCAGCTTGTCAGACAGGGTCGCAGCGACAAAGTGTACAAGTCCAAAGCACCGGTGCTTCAGAAGGGCTTCAACTCTTTGAACAACGCGCAGACTGATCAGAGCGCACCGCAGAGACGCGGCGTATGCACGAAGGTGTCCACCACAAGCCCGAAGAAGCCGAACTCCGCGCTCCGTAAGATTGCGCGTGTCCGTCTTACCAACGGTCTTGAGGCAACGACCTACATTCCGGGCATCGGTCACAACCTGCAGGAACACTCGGTGGTTCTCATCAGAGGCGGTCGTGTACGCGATCTGCCTGGTGTCCGTTATCACATCATTCGCGGTACCCTTGACGCACAGGGCGTTGCAAACCGCAAACAGGGCCGTTCCAAGTACGGCGCAAAGGCTCCCAAGAAATAATCGGGGGCAGGTATTGATAGCATCGTCCGGCTGAGTCAGAAATTTTAATGTTTATGTCTTTTGCTTCGACGAGCGCTGACGAAAGTAAATTTCGAGTACCGATGAGATCATATTTTTAATGAAGGAGGGAAGTAAAGTGCCGAGAAGAGGTCGTATATCCAAAAGAGACGTCCTCCCGGATCCGTTGTACAATTCCAAGCTTGTGACCAAGCTGATCAACAACGTGATGGAGGACGGCAAAAAGGGTGTTGCCCAGAAGATCGTTTACGAAGCATTTGCCACAGTTGAGGCAAAGGTAGGGCAGAACCCGCTGGAAGTATTTAACGAAGCTCTTGAAAACATTATGCCTGTACTGGAAGTCAAGGCCCGCCGTGTGGGCGGCTCCACGTACCAGGTGCCTATGGAGGTTCGCCCTGAGCGCCGTCAGACGCTCGGTCTGAGATGGCTCATCTCTTATGCGAGAAACCGTAGCGAGCGCACGATGGCTGAACGTCTTGCCGCCGAAATTATGGACGCCAAGAACAGCATGGGTGGCGCATTCAAGAAAAAAGAAGAGACCCACAGAATGGCAGAAGCCAACAAGGCTTTCGCCCATTACAGATACTGATAAAGGAGTCCGCATATGGGAAGACAATATCCGCTTGAGCGGACCCGTAACATCGGTATCATGGCGCATATCGACGCCGGTAAGACCACCACAACCGAACGTATTTTGTTCTACACGGGCAAAACCCACAAAATCGGCGAGGTGCATGAAGGCGCTGCGACCATGGACTGGATGGTTCAGGAGCAGGAGCGCGGAATTACCATTACTTCCGCCGCTACCACTTGCTACTGGGCTCACACCACACTGCATAACGATCCTGCCGAAGCCAAAAAGAACATGTACCGGATCAATATCATTGATACCCCCGGTCACGTGGACTTTACGGTAGAGGTGGAGCGTTCGCTTCGTGTCCTTGACGGCTCTGTGACCGTGTTCTGCGCCAAAGGTGGCGTAGAGCCGCAGTCCGAGACTGTCTGGAGACAGGCAGACAAATACCACGTGCCGAGAATGGCTTACGTCAACAAGATGGACATCAACGGTGCAAACTTCTATCGCGTTGTCCAGATGATGAAAGACCGTCTGCACGCAAACGCCGTGCCGATCCAGTTGCCGATCGGTTCGGAGGCTACTTTCCGCGGCATCATCGACCTGATGGAGATGGATGCCGATATCTACTACGATGACCTCGGCAAGGATATGCGTGTCGAGCCGATTCCGGAAGATATGAAGGAAAAAGCAGAGGAATATCGTGCGGCAATGGTTGAGGCGATCGCTTCTACCGACGACGCGCTGATGGACAAGTACCTCAATGATGAAGAGATCACGGTGGACGAGCTGAAAGCCGCTTTGCGCAAAGCGACGATCTCCAACGAAATCGTACCCGTCATCTGCGGTACCTCCTACAAAAACAAGGGCGTGCAGAAACTGCTTGATGCAGTGCTGGACTATATGCCGTCCCCTGTGGATATTCCCCCGATCAAAGGCATCAACCCCGAAACCGAGGAGGAGGACAGC
This sequence comes from uncultured Eubacteriales bacterium, assembly GCA_900548735.1. GTDB lineage: Bacteria > Bacillota > Clostridia > Oscillospirales > CAG-272 > Firm-07. Next base: position 4,850 of record URMC01000011.1, read on the forward strand.
CGTCCTGCGGACGACAACGCTCCGTTCTCCGCGCTCGCTTTCAAGATTATGACTGACCCGTTTGTGGGTAAACTGTGCTTCTTCCGCGTGTACTCCGGTACCATCGCGGCAGGTACCACCGCTTATAACTCCACCAAAGGCGCCCGTGAGCGTTTTGGCCGCATTCTGCAGATGCACGCCAACAACCGCCAGGACATCGAGATGTGCTACAGCGGTGACATTGCCGCCGTTGTCGGTGTGAAAAACACCACCACCGGTGATACGTTCTGCGATGAGAAGCATCCGATCATCCTCGAATCCATGGTCTTCCCGGAGCCGGTTATCCACGTGGCAATCGAGCCCAAGACCAAGGCTGGTCAGGAAAAGATGGGCATTGCCCTCGCAAAACTGGCAGAGGAGGACCCGACCTTCCGTACCTATACGGACGAGGAGACCGGTCAGACCATCATTGCCGGTATGGGCGAGCTGCACCTGGAAATCATCGTTGACCGACTCCTGCGTGAGTTCAAGGTCGAGGCGAATATCGGTGCGCCCCAGGTTGCCTACAAAGAAACCATCCGCAAAAAGGTCGATCAGGAGACCAAGTACAAGCGCCAGAGCGGTGGCTCCGGTCAGTACGGTCACGTGAAGATCATTGTGGAGCCGAACGAGCCCGGCAAGGGCTACGAGTTCGTCAACGCTGTGACCGGCGGTTCTATCCCGAAGGAATTCATCCCCGCGGTAGATGCCGGTATCCAGGGGGCACTCCAGAGCGGTGTGCTTGCCGGATACAACGTTGTGGACATCAAGGTTACTCTTTATGACGGTTCTTACCACGAAGTCGACTCTTCCGAAATGGCATTCAAGATCGCCGGTTCCATGGCGGTTAAGGAAGCGATGAGAAAAGCAGACCCCGTGCTGACCGAGCCGATCATGAAAGTGGTTACCACCGTTCCGGACGACTATCTCGGTGACGTCATCGGTGACTTCAACAGCCGCCGCGGTCAGATCCAGTCGATGGAGCCGGGCAACGGCGCAACCGAAATTCACGCGTTTGTCCCGCTTGCCAACATGTTTGGCTATGCAACGGATCTCCGTTCCAAAACGCAGGGTCGCGGTGTCTACGCGATGGAGCCTTCTCACTTTGCTGAAGTGCCGAAGTCCATCCAGGAAGAGATCGTTGCCAAGCGCAATAAAGGGAACTGATTTCACAATAAGTTAAACCTTAAACAAAAAAATTTTTAACGGAGGATTTTCAAAATGGGAAAGGAAACATTTGAAAGAACAAAACCCCATGTAAACATTGGTACCATCGGTCACGTTGACCACGGCAAGACCACTCTTACCGCGGCAATCACCAAGGTTCTCTCTCTGAAGAACGGCAAAAACGAGTTCCTGGCTTATGACCAGATCGACAACGCTCCCGAAGAGAAGGCACGTGGTATCACAATCAACACCCGTCACGTTGAGTACGAGACTGACAAGCGTCACTACGCGCACGTTGACTGCCCCGGCCACGCTGACTATGTTAAGAACATGATCACCGGTGCTGCTCAGATGGACGGTGCAATCCTCGTGGTTGCAGGTACTGACGGCCCTCTGCAGCAGACCCGCGAGCACGTTCTGCTTGCCCGTCAGGTTGGCGTTCCTGCCATCGTTGTGTTCATGAACAAGACCGACCTTGTTGATGACGCTGAGCTGCTTGACCTTGTGGAGATGGAGATCCGCGATCTGCTCTCCTCCTACGACTTCCCGGGCGATGACATTCCGATCATCCGTGGCTCTGCCCGTAACGCTCTGGAATCCACCAGCACCGACCCGAACGCTCCTGAGTATGCTTGCATCTGGGAGCTGATGGACGCTGTTGACAATTACATTCCTACCCCTGAGCGTCAGTCCAACCTGCCTTTCCTGATGCCCGTCGAGGACGTGTTCTCTATCTCCGGCCGTGGTACTGTTGCTACCGGTCGTGTGGAGCGTGGCACCGTGAAAGTAAACGATGTGGTTGAGATCATCGGTCTTACCACTGAGAGAAAACAGACCACCGTTACCGGTGTTGAGATGTTCCACAAGCTCCTGCCCCAGGCTGAGGCTGGTGATAACATCGGCGCACTGCTCCGTGGTATCGCAAAAGACGAGATCGAGCGTGGTCAGGTTCTCTGCAAAGTCGGTTCCGTCAACCCCCACACCAAATTCGTGGGTCACGTGTACGTTCTGACTGAGAAAGAGGGCGGCCGTGCAAAGCCGTTCTTCGCTGGTTACAGACCGCAGTTCTACTTCAGAACCACCGACGTTACCGGTACCATCGAGCTGCCTGAGGGCGTTGAGATGTGCCGTCCCGGCGACAACGTGGATATGACCGTTGAACTGATTAAGCCCATCGCTTGCGAAGAGGGTCTGCGTTTCGCTATCCGTGAGGGTGGCAGAACCGTTGGTTCCGGCGTCGTTTCCAAGATTCTTGGCTAATTAAAACCGGTTTACCGGTAAAAGGGACTGCCCAAGCCCCGCAGAAAGACGTTTCTGCGGGTGGCGGGCGGTCCCGCTTCCTATGATTATTTCTTTGGGGATTGGTGAAATTCCATACCGGCGGTAATCACGTAAAGCGCGTGTAGTCCGCGAACGCCGAAAGGCGCCGACAGAGTGCGATCCTCTGACCGACGGTAAAGTCCGGATGAGAAAAGAAATCAGCGCGGCAAATGGCGGCGCCGGTGCCAAGTGCACCTGCCGTATGCCGTAACTGTAAATCCCCGGGTGCGTTGCATCCGGTTTTTCTTTTCTCCGAATCAACTGATACGGAGGGTTTTATGAATACAAACGAACAAAAGCCGATCGAAAAAAGAAGAAAGCGGATCCCGCTTCGTTATATCACCGCAACAGCGGTGCTTTCGGCGCTTTCTACCGTGCTGATGATGCTCAGTTTCAGCGTGCCGTTTATGCCGTCTTTTCTGAAATTGGATTTTTCGGAGTTGCCGGCACTGATTGCCTCGTTTTCTATGGGGCCTGTCTCCGGCGTGCTGGTGTGCCTGATTAAGGATCTCCTCAATCTGCCGTTTTCCACCACGTGCGGGGTATGGGAACTTTGCAACTTCCTGCTCGGCGCCTGCTTTGTGTTGCCGGCGGGGCTGATTTACCGCTTTCGTAAAAACCGCCGCGCGGCGCTGCTGGCGGCATTGTTGGGGGCATTGGTGATGGCGCTTGCCAGCCTGCCGCTCAATTACTTTATCACTTATCCGATGTATATGAAATTTTTGCCCTTGGAGCAGATTATCGGCTTGTACCAGGCAATTTTCCCCGGTGTCAACGGGCTTTTCCAGTGCCTGCTGATTTTCAATGTGCCGTTTACCTTTCTCAAAGGGCTGTTGGATACAATTCTGACTTTCTTGGTCTATAAACGCATTTCGCCCCTGATCCACGGCAGGGCTTGACAAAACGCCGCAAATCGGGTATGATAAAAGGCAGTGACAGATGAAAGGGAAAAAAGATGGTAGATGCAATCAAAACATTTTTTGCAGACACACTCGGCGCCCACTTGGGGGTGCTGATCTGTGCGATGTTCCCGATTATCGAATTGCGCGGGGCAATTCCGCTTGGCGCGTTTTTGGAACTTCCGTGGTGGCAGAACTACCTGCTGGCGGTGCTCGGCAATATGATCCCGGTGCCGTTTATCCTGCTGTTTATTCAGAAGATTATCGGTTGGATGCAGAAATCCCGTGTGAAATTCTTTGCCAAAATCGGCGATTGGCTGATGAAAAAGGCAGAGAAAAACCGTGGCAAGATTGAAAAGTTTTCCTTTTGGGGCGTGGCGCTGTTTGTGGCGATCCCGCTGCCCGTGACCGGCGCGTGGACAGGCTCTCTTGTCGCCTCCGTGATCGGGATGAACCGTTGGAAAGCATTCTTTTCGGCGCTGATCGGCGTGATGATTGCCGGCGTGATTATGACGCTGGCGTCCTACGGCGTGGTCAAGGCGTTTCAGATTTTTGAGTGAGCCGGAGGCTGTTAAAAATTAGATGTTTTTAACAGCCTCTCAAAATGCCGGTCGGGAACCCGGCGTTTTGGATGCGATCTTTGTCGTTTTTGCCTCCTGTGTTTTGGTTTTTTCGATTTTTCAGTGGCAAAACGGCGGCTTCTGTGCTTTTCGCCGATTTTCCGTAGATATTTGCAGACCCCCTTGCAATGAGGGGAAAAATGTGATATACTAAATCCGCATCATCAAGAGTAGGCGAGGGACTGTGCCCGATGAACCTACAGCAACCTGCCGCGGCAAGGTGCTAAATCCTGGGAGATGATTACACGGTTTGTCGTCCCCTCGCCGCGAGGGGATTTTTCTTTTGGAGGGAAATATGGAACACAAAAAAATGTTATTCACATCCGAATCGGTGACCGAGGGTCACCCCGACAAGATCTGCGACAAGATTTCCGACGCGATTCTGGACGCACTGCTGGCAGAGGATCCGATGTCCCGCGTGGCGTGCGAAACCTTCTGCACCACCGGTCTTGTGACCGTGATGGGGGAGATCACCACCAAAGCGTACGTGGATATTCAGCATATCGTGCGCGAGACCGTGCGCGAGATCGGCTATGACCGCGCCAAATACGGCTTTGACTGCGACAGCTGCGCCGTGATCAGCTCTATCCACGAGCAGTCGCCCGATATCGCCCTTGGCGTGGACAAGTCCTTAGAGGCAAAAGAGGGCACGATTTCGGACGATCTGGACACCGGCGCCGGGGATCAGGGCATGATGTTCGGTTACGCCTGCAATGAGACCGAGGAGCTGATGCCCCTGCCGATTTCGCTGGCGCACAAACTGGCGCGGCGCCTGACCGAGGTGCGCAAGAGCGGCTTACTCACTTACCTGCGCCCGGACGGGAAAACGCAGGTGACCGTGGAGTATGAGGACGGCAAGCCCGTCCGCGTGGATACGGTAGTCATCTCCACTCAGCACGCGCCGGAGATCAGCGTGGCGACCATCCGGGAGGATATGATCCGCGAGGTCATTATCCCCGTCATTCCGGAAAATCTTCTCGATCAGAACACGAAGATTTACGTCAACCCCACCGGGCGCTTTGTGGTGGGCGGCCCCGCCGGTGATACCGGTCTTACCGGGCGTAAAATCATTGTGGATACCTACGGCGGCTATGCCCGCCACGGCGGCGGCGCATTTTCGGGCAAAGACCCGACCAAGGTAGACCGTTCCGCCTGCTATGCCGCGCGGTATATCGCCAAAAACGTGGTGGCGGCAGGTCTTGCCGACCGTTGCGAGGTCGAGGTGGCATACGCCATCGGTGTGGCGCGCCCCGTGTCTGTGATGATTGATACGTTCGGCACCGGTAAAGTGTCGGAGGAGGCGATCTCCACCGCCGTGCAGAAGTATTTTGACCTGCGCCCCGCGGCGATCATCAAACGCTTTGACCTGCGCCGCCCGATTTACGCGCAGGTGGCGGCATACGGCCATATGGGCAGGGAAGACCTGAATCTGCCGTGGGAGAAACGCGATCTTGCGCCCCTGCTTGCCAAGGAACTGCTGAAATAAAAGCGCCCCGCGCGGCACGGAATAATCGCCCCCTTTTTGACCGTGCGGCAGACCGCCGCATACACTCCGAAAAGGGGGTGATTGTTTGATGTTTGCTCTGATTGCGGATCTGTGCATTGCCGTATTTGCCGTGTTCGGGTTTTACGCGGCGTTGCGGCTTCTTGTCGCGTTCTTCGCGTCTCCCGCCAACCTGTCGGTGGCGCTGGAGATCCGCTCCGCCGAGGATGCCGAAAACATTGACTGCCTTTTGTCGGCGGCAAGAGAAAACTTTTATCTGCGCCGCGGAGACGCGCTGGTGGTGTTGCTGGACGCCGCGCTTTCCGAAGACGCGGAACTGATGGAAAAACTGAAAAAAAGGAACGCAACGATTCATTTTGTATAAAAAGGAGGTGCTGAAATCATGCCGCAGGACATCAAAAACGAGCCGGAAACGCTGAAAGGCAGCGTAGAGGGCGTCATTTATGCCAATGAGGAGACCGGCTATACCATTCTTGATTTCGGCACCGATAAAAACGAGCTGGTCACCGTGGTCGGCACTCTGCCGTATGTGGCGGAGGGGGATGAGCTGACCGTAATCGGCAGATGGGTACATAACCCGAAATACGGGCGGCAGTTTAAGGCGGAGCAGTTTGAAAAACGTCTCCCCTCGGACGCGTCCGCAATTTTGCGTTACCTTTCTTCCGGCGCCATCAAAGGGCTGGGACCCAAAAAAGCCGCCCGCATTGTGGAGCGGTATGGCGAGGAGACCTTTGACGTGATGGAAAACCACCCGGAGTGGCTGACCGACATCCCGGGGATCAGCCGCAAAATGGCACTCGGCTTTGCGGAGGAATTTGCCAAACAGGCGGGCGTGCGCTCTGCCATGCTGTTTTTCCGCACTTGGTTCGGCTCGGCGCTGACGGTACGCATCTATAAGGAGTGGGGCACCCGCGCTGTGGAAATCGCCAAAAAGAACCCTTACGCGCTGTGTGAGATTGAGGGGATCGGTTTTGAAAAAGCGGATACGGTAGCCGCCGACATCGACTTTGACCGCAACAGCATGGAGCGCGTGAAAAGCGGCGTGCTGTATTTGCTTCGCTTCAATGCCACCGCAAACGGGCATACGTGCCTGCCGGAGGAACTTTTGTACCCCGCGGCGATAAAACTCTTGGGCACCACCGAAGAACTGGCACACGGCGCCGTTTCGGCGCTCCTGCAGGAGGACAAGCTGCGGCAGATGCGCGTGCGCACCGAAAAGGGCGAAACGCTGTATCTCTTTGACCGCCGGTACTATGACGAGGAAAAGACCATTGCCGCGCGCCTGATCGCCATTGACCGCGCCGCCGTTTCTATGGCGGTGGATGATATCAATGCCTTTATCGCAAGGGAGGAGCGCGGCGGGCAGATTGCCTATGCACAGTTGCAGAAGACCGCGATTGCCGGCGCGCTGGAAAGCGGCGTGATGATTCTCACGGGCGGCCCCGGTACGGGCAAAACCACCGTGGTGCGGGCGCTGTTGCACATCTTTTCGAGTATGGGACTGCGCACGGCGCTGGCGGCGCCGACCGGGCGCGCGGCAAAACGCCTTTCGGAGGCAACCAGCCATGAGGCAAAGACCGTGCACCGATTGCTGGAAATGTCCTATTCGGACGGTAACCGCGCCGAGTTTGCGAGAAACGAGGAAAACCGGCTGGATGAGGACGTTGTGATTGTGGACGAGACTTCTATGTTGGACGTGCCCCTGACCGCGGCGCTGGTGCGGGCGATCAAACCCGGTGCCAAACTGATTTTCATCGGGGACGCGGATCAGTTACCGTCCGTCGGACCCGGAAACGTGCTGCACGATCTCATCCGCTCCGCGCGGTTTACCACCGTGGAATTAAACGAAATTTTCCGTCAGGCCAAAAACAGTCTGATCGTGACCAACGCCCACGCCATCAATCACGGGCAAATGCCGGAACTTTTTGCCAAGGATAATGACTTTTTCTTCCTCCGGCGCGAGAACGACCGCGACATCGCGCTGACGGTGGCGGACTTGTGCCGCAACCGCCTGCCCAAAACCTACGGCTCCGGGATCGTGAACGATATTCAGGTCATCTCTCCCTCCCGCAAAGGGGAGGCGGGGACAGAGAATCTCAACTGCCTTCTGCAATCCACCCTCAATCCGCCCGCACCCGGCAAACGGGAGCACAAGGTGCGTGACACCGTGTTCCGCGAGGGTGACCGCGTGATGCAGATCCGCAATAATTATGACCTGGAGTGGGAGCGCTACAACGAAAGCGGCGTAGGTGTTTTCAATGGGGATATCGGCGTGATCTCGGAGGTGAAGCCGAACGCAGGGCAGGTAGTGGTGCTGTTTGACGAGCGCCGCGTGGTGTACGATTTTACGGGGCTGGACGAGCTGGAACTGGCATACGCCGTGACCGTACACAAAAGCCAGGGCAGTGAATATCCGGTGGTGATTCTGCCGCTGTATGACGCGCCCCCGATGCTGCTGGCGCGCAACCTGCTTTATACCGCGGTTACGCGGGCGCAGAGAATGGTGATTCTGGTGGGTAAGGAGTCGGTCGCGCGCCGCATGGTGGAGAACAACCGCGAGGCACGGCGTTTCACCGGGCTTTGTGCGCGGCTGTTTGATAAGGATCAGGCAAGATGAAACCGTCTTTTCTCAAAGCGTTGCTGTTTCCGCCCCGGTGCGCCGCCTGCCGCAAACTGATGCGCCCCGTGGAAAATGACGGACGGTTACCGGGCACCCTGTGCCCCGATTGCGCCGCCGCGTTTGAGGCGGCAACCCGCAAGGAGTGCCGGGAGTGTACTCTGCCTTTCTATCTTTGCCGGTGTGTGCCGGCGGCGATGCAAAAAGCAGGGGTAAGCGAGTATGTCAAGGTTGCACCGTATATGGCGGGCGGCGAGCCCCGCGTGCCGCGAAAATTGGTGCTGTTTATGAAAGACCACGCAAGGCGCGATGTGTTCGCCTTTGCGGCGGGCGAGCTGAAAGCGGGCGTCGCGGACGCACTGCGGCGTTCCGCCGCCCGCTATCAAAGGGACGCACAACCCCTGCCCGATACCGTGATCGCATATCTGCCGAGAGACCGCGGCACCGTGCGGGTGATGGGGCACGATCAGGCAAGGGAACTGGCAAAGGCGCTCTCCGCCGTGACGGGAATCCCGGTAAGAGCGGCGCTGACCCGCGTGCGGAAAACCGAAAAACAAAAGAATCTTAGCGCCAACGAGCGGATGGAAAATCTGCGGGGCGCGTTTGCGGCAAAGGATGTGCGCGGGCTGCGCGTGTTGCTGGTGGATGACGTGGTCACGACCGGTGCCGGGATGACAAACGCCGCCAAAACGCTTTATGATGCGGGCGCCGCCGAGGTGCTTGCCGTCTCGTTTGCCTATACCCCAAAACTGCATTGAGAAATTTTGCACACAGGGTTGTTTTTTTGAAAGACTTGTAGTATAATTAACATATATTGCTTATTACTGAAAAAAGAAAGGGGGAGCCGGATGCTGCGTAAAGGGATCGGTCTTGACATCGGGACAACGCAAACCACCATCTGCACCGTGGACGAAGGGATTCTTTTGAAAGAGCCGTCGGTCATTGCCGTGGATGTGGATACCAATGAAGTGCTGGAAGCCGGAAACGCCGCGTTTGAAAAGCAGAAAGCCGCCCCCGATCATGTCAAGCTGGTGCAGTTTTCGTTTGACGACATGGTAAGGGCAAGCGGGTTCCTTACTGCGATGTTGCGCATTTTCCTCCGCCGTGCCATCGGCAGGTCGGCGCTTCGCCCCCGCGTGATGGTTTCCATCCCCTGTGATCTGACGGAGGCGCAGACCAACGCCCTGGAGGATGCAGTCCTTGCGGCGGGTGTGGCGCACGTTCACCTGTTGGAAGCACCGCTTTGCGCCGCTCTTGGCGTGGGGCTTGATTTTTCCTCCCCGGTGGGGCAGATGCTGGTACATATCGGTGCCTCCCGCACCGAAGCGGCGATGATCTTTATCGGCGATATGGTCACTCATGTAACGGTGCCTGTGGGCGGCAACGCCTTCGACTCCGCGATTATGCGCTACCTGCGTGACCGGCACGGGCTGTTTGTCGGCAGACGCACGGCAGAGCAGGTCAAAATCCGCATCGGCAAGTTAATTCCGGATAAGGATAAAAAACTGGAAGTGCGCGGGCGTTCCGTGGCAGACAGAAGCCCCCGGAGCGTAACGATCTGTGAGCCGGAAATGCTGGTGGCAATGAAAGACCCGATGATTGAAGTGTTGGACGCGGTGATGTCCGTGATTGAACTGACCGGACCCGACCTCAAAGCCGACATCGCCAAAAACGGTATCGTGCTGACGGGCAGCGGCGTGCTTGGCGGGATGGATCAGTTTTTGGCAGATGTGATCGGCGTGCGTGCCAAATGTGCCTCCAATGCGGCTACCGCCGCCGCGGAAGGCGCGGCAATCGCACTGGATCGGCTTGGAAAATAGCTTGCAGGCTAAGGGCGTGGCGGTTTACCCCCCGCCCTTTTGCTTTGAAAAGGAGAAAAATGATGAATACCAAAACACCTCTGGATTATTTTAAAGAAATTTCGGCTATTCCGCGTGCCTCGGGCAATGAGGCAGGGATGGCGGCATACCTGATGGCGTTCGGCAAAGCCATGGGGCTTTCTTCTTACACGGACGCGCACCATAACGTTTTTTTGAAAAAGGAAGCCAGCCGGGGCAGAGAATCGGAGCCCCCGGTGCTCTTGCAGGCGCATACCGATATGGTGGCGGAAAAGAACGCCGGTGTGAAGCACGATTTTGCCACCGAGGGGATTGAACTGGTATTTGAGGGGAATATCCTGCACGCGGCAGGTACCACGCTCGGCGCGGATGACGGTTTCGGCGTGGCGCTGATTCTGCACGCCCTGGCAGACGAAACGCTTTCCCACCCGCCGCTGGAATGCCTTTTCACCGCTTCGGAGGAGATCGGGCTTCTCGGTGCCACGGGATTTGACTATTCGCACGTGAGCGCGCGGCGGATGGTCAATCTGGATTCCACCGGCGAGCGGGAAGTGATTGTCGGCTGTTGCGGCGGAATGCGGCATGACCTTTCTTTGCCCGTGGAAACCGCGAAAACCGACTGCTCCTGCTTCTCGCTGACGCTTGGCGGGCTTTGCGGCGGGCACTCCGGGGAGGATATTCACAAAGGCAGACTCAACGCCCATATCGTGATGGGCAAACTTCTGGCGGCATTGGCGAACAAGACCTCCGTTCGCCTTGCAAGCCTTTCCGGCGGGGATAAAGACAACGCCATCCCGCGGGAGTGCGAGGCGCATTTCGCGGCAGAGAACGGCGCCGCGGTGTTGGCGGCTTTCCCGGTATTGCGCACGCTTGCCGCTTCCCTGATTGCGGCAGAGGAGGACAAGGGGCTGACGCTGACGCTTGCCGAAATCCCGGCGGAGCCGGTGATGAGTGAGGCGGACACCGCAAAAGTCCTTTCGGTGCTGTCGCTGCCCAATGGGGTGCTGGAATGGAAAGAGGGGCACACCATGCCGGCGCTTTCCCGCAATCTTGCCCGCATCCGCACCGAGGGCGGCAAACTGAATTTCGGTTTTTCCAGCCGTTGCCCGGATTTTGCAAAGATTGAGGGGCTGAAAAACGACCTGGACGCCTTTGCCGCAAAGATCAGCGGTACCACCAGACATTACGCCGCATATCCCGGCTGGGAGAGCCCGGCGGACGCCCCCGTTGTGCGGGATTGGCAAAAGGCATATCGCGCGGTGGCGGGCGTCGAGTGCGTGCCGACCGTGATCCACGCGGGGCTGGAATGCGGTATCATCTCCGGCGCCCTGCCGGGGCTGGAAGCCATTTCGGTGGGCGGCAATATCTATGATCTCCATACCCCTGCCGAGCGCATGGAACTGGATTCTTTTGCCCGCATGGCAGAAGTCCTGCGGGAGTATCTGAAAATCTGCTGACGGAGGCACCTATGGGAAACAGCAAGGAACGCAAAAAGGTCATCAAAGAACTGCTGAAGATTACGGATAAAGAATTTACCGATGAGGAGTTAATCCGCCAGCTGACGATGACCGAGGTTGTAAAGAATACCGATCAGGGGGAAAAGCCCTCGTTCGGTCAGCGCGCGGCAGACGCCGTGGCGCGGTTTGCCGGGAGCTGGGCGTTTATTTTCAGCTTTGTTGCGGTAATGGTGATCTGGATGGTGCTGAATATCCTGCTTGCCACCAACGCCTTTGACGCATATCCGTTTATCCTGCTGAATCTGGTGCTTTCCTGTATCGCGGCGGTGCAGGCACCGCTGATTATGATGAGTCAGAATCGCCAGGAAGCCAAAGACCGCGCCCGCGCGGAAAACGACTATCATATCAACCTGAAAAACGAGTTGATCATTGATGACTTGTATAAAAAGATCAGCCAACTGCTGGAAGAGCAGAAGAAACTTTCCAAACAGTTGGAAGAATTGCAGGCAGAACAGCAGAAAAATTCCTGAAGAATAAAAAAAGCCCCTCCGCGCGGAGGGGCTTTTTCAGTTGAATTTAATGTCTGCCCAAACCGGCAGGTGGTCGCTGGCGTGCAGGTCGTTGTCGGTGTCGTTTCCGATATGGTGCGTCAGCGCCGTGATACGGTCAGCGTTGTAGAAAATGTGGTCAATGCTCTTGCCGGCTACCGCTTTCGCGCCCACTGTGTGGGTGGTTTTGATGCCGGTCACGCGGCTCCCGGTGGCGGAAACCTCTGCCTCGGTCAGCCCGAAATCGGTCATCATCCGGTAGGGCGTGGAGGTGGAGTTGAAATTGTAGTCCGCTGTGTGGAGAATCGGGATTTTGCCGTATTTTCCTTCCAGCTCGGTCTGCACTTCGATGATCTGCCGCACGTTCCCCTCGCGCCACTCGTTGGCAATGGCATTCAGCTCGGTTTTGGTTTTATCCTCATAATCGGCATAGGTCGGGGAACAGTAAGCGCCGTGCAGATTGATCACGCCAAAGATTTTTTCCGTATCCCGTGACTTCAAAACGGCATAGGCAATGGATTTGGTGTTGGTGCCGGTATACCGATCGCGCAGCCAGTCGGCGCCCGCCTCCACCACCTCATATTTGCTTTTCAGGTAAAGAATCGGCGTGTAAACATAGGTCCTTCCGTCGCTGTGGTAGGTGGTTGCCACCCCGTATTTGTCGGTCAGCTGACCGATTACGTTCCGATACTGCGCCTTGTTGCACTCCTGAAAGCACATAATGTCGGGGTGATAGTCCGCCACCACGTTCCGGATGGGCTCATAGCGGTTCTTCGCGTCGTTATCTGAGCAGTTGATGTTCAGGGTCATGATGCGCAGATCTGCACCCTCGGTCAGTGGCGCACCCTCAATACCGGCAATGCCGGTTTTGGTCTTTTCGTACCAGATGCGCAGGGCGCGATCCTTTTTGCCGCTGGAAAGATACGTTTCGACAAAAGCGTCCACGGCTTTCTCGGTGGCAAAGGAATTGTGCCCCGTGACAACCAGTTTGTTGCCGATCGCGGCAATGATGTATTCCTCCTTGCCGATTTTTTGCAGAGCCGCGGCGGATTCGGCACGGTTGGTGGGACCAATCAGAATCTCATAAGCGTCCGAGCGGTAGGTGTCGGTGCCCGAAAGCCCTTCCACCGTGTCCGCAGAAATGCCGATCGTGCCGGAATACACTTCGTTGAGTTTTGTCTGAAAATCGGCGGCAAGCCCTGCAGGTGTGATGGCGGAATAGACCACGGTAAAGGGAGAGGCGCCGCCTGCGGCGATTATTTCCAGATATTGTGTGGTCGGGTCGTCGGTTCCGCCTGTTTCCTCCGGTGTTTTGTCGCAGGAGGAAAGAATGGTTGCAAGGCAGAACAAAAGGGCGAGAAAGAGGGCAAGCGGCTTTTTCATATCGGCTCCTTTTGGGCGGGTTTTAGCGGTTTATTCCGGAATGCGCTCACCCTCGGTCAGGGCTTTTGCCAGCTGGTCGGGGCAGGAGGTGGGGCGCGGACCGCAGTGAATGCCCGTCAGGCGCTTCACTGCTTCCTCTACGCGCATTCCCTCAATCAGTGCCGCCACGCCTTGCGTGTTGCCGGAGCAACCGCCGGTAAAGCGCACCTTTTTGATGATGTCACCATCAAGGTCAATGTCAATCACGCGGGAGCAGACCCCATGCGGAATGTAACGAATGTGTTCCATGGTTTCTCCTTATTTCATCAGTTCGTCCAGCATTTTGTAGCTGTCCTTCAAAAACTTTTCCATTTCCTCTGACGTGAATTTGCGCAGGGAAAGCAAAGACAGCCGATAGATATAAGAGGCGTAATTTTCCGCGCCATCGGCATCGCTCCCATCCATCGCCGCCAGTTTGGAGATGAGCGGGGAAGCGGTGTTGAGCACCAGCGTCATATCCAGCGGGAAGCTTTCGCCGAAGTCCGCCCCGCCGCTCATGCGGTACATTTTCATCATATCTTCCATCCGGCGGGATTCCTCGCTCACGTTCAGCACTGCAGGGATGGCGGCGTTTTTCAGCGCTTCAAACTTCACATTCAGCTTTTCGTTGCCGCTCACCTTGCGGAAAAGCGTGCGCAGCGTTTCGTTTTCCTCGGCGTTCTCACCTTTGGAAAGGGAAGAAAGATCCGCATCCACCCGGATAAACTTCACACCCTCGCGGTGGGATTCCACACATGCGGCAAACTGGGTGTCTACCAGGCTGTCAAAGTGCGCCACGTCGATCCCCTCCGCGCGGTAAAGCGCGATATACTGTGCCTGTACCGACGGGTCGGTGGTGTAGTAGATTTTGTTTTCATGAGTCTCTTTTGCTTTGTCCAGATACTCGTCAATCGTCACGTGCGTGCCGTCGGTCAGCTTTAAAAGCAGGCTTTCTTTCACGCGGTCATAAAATTTTCCGTCCCGGATGCAGGCGTATTCCACAAAGGTTTTGATGTCATCAAATACCTTTTCGTAGCGTTCCCGCTCGTCCCGGCAAAGGGATTTCAGCTTGTCCGCCACCTTTTTCACGATATGCGCGCTGACCTTTGCCACGTAGGTGTTGGTTTGCAGATAACTGCGGGAAACATTCAGCGGAAGCTCCGGGCAGTCCAGCACGCCTTTGAGCATCAGCAGATACTCCGGGATGACCTCTTTGATGTTGTCTGCCACAAAGACCTGATTATAATACAGTTTGACCTGCCCCTCCAGCGAATCATAGTTGGTGGCAAGGCGGGGGAAGTACAGAATCCCCTTGAAGTTCAACGGGTAGTCGGCGTTGATGTGAATCCAGAACAGCGGCTCCCGATAGTCGGCAAACACCTTCTGATAAAAGTCCTTGTACTCCTCGTCGGTGCAGTCGGCAGGGTTTTTCTGCCAGAGCGGCGTGGTATCGTTGACAGGTTCCTCTTTCTCGCCCTCTTTTTTCTCGCTTCCGTCGTCAAAATAAATTTCTACCGGCATAAACGAGCAGTATTTGCGCAGCATCTCGCGGATTTTGCCGCTGTCCAGATACTCGGTTTCGTCATCCGCAATGTGAAGCACCACCTCGGTGCCGCGTTTTTCACGCTCGCCCGCCTCCAACTCATAGGCGCCGTCCCCGTCACAGCTCCAATGTACCGCAGGGGCGCCGGAGTAGGAACGCGTGAAAATTTCCACCCGGTCACTCACCATAAACGCGGAGTAGAACCCAAGCCCGAAGTGCCCGATGATTCCGCTCTTTTCGCCGTCCTCGGAGCTTTCATATTTCTGAATAAAGTCCACCGCGCCGGAGAGGGCGATCGAGCAGATATATTTTTTCAGTTCCTCCTCGGTCATCCCGATGCCGTTATCCTCCACCGTGAGGGTTTTTGCCGTTTTATCCAGCACTACATCGACGCGGAAAGGCTCTTCGGTTTCGGGCGTTTCGCCAAGTGACTGCAAGCGTTTCAGTTTGGTGATGGCGTCGGTCGCGTTGGAGACCAGCTCGCGCAGGAAAATATCCTTCTCGGAGTACAGCCATTTCTTGATGACAGGAAAAATGTTTTCGGTATTGACGGAAATTCCGCCGGTTTGTTTTTCGGACATGATTTGTTACCTCCAGTCTTTTCATCGTCCATAACAGCTACCCGGCTGTTGTCAGCGTTTTTTCTTTACGGGGTGCTCTTTGTTGTAGAGCTGTGCCACGAGATTCAGCCCTTTCAGAAAGCGCGAGAACGCAAAGAAAGGTCCTACAATGGTGGGCAATCCCAACAGCCCCCACAAGAGAAAGTATTTGTGTGTGATCGGGCACTCCACCCCGTGTTCCTCGCAATAATCCTGCCAACGGGAAATGACGGAGCAGTGCCAGAAATAGCCGAACAGCCCCAGCGTGAAAATGTTGGCAAGAATATAGGAGAACACCCCCCACGTGCGTTTGTTATCCTTGGCGCAGGCAAGGTTGGTGTATTGTGCCGTGATTTCAATCAGGTAAAGAGGATAAACCAGCACGGTGCAGACTGAGAGAAGCACCGCCCGCACAAAGCCGCGGCTTTCCTTCATCCCCTCTGCCATAATCTGGTTATAGATGGTGCCTTTCTGATCCTCCGGCAACGGATGCATGGAAAACAACCGTTGGAAAAACCGCCCGACCATCAGGCACATCCGCCGGAAACGACGGTTGAACCGCCGCTTTTTGGCGGCGGGAGTGCCCGGCTCCGGCACTTCCTCGGTTTCCACGGCACGTACCCAGCGCACAAAACGTTGCGTCATGGTCGGTTTGCTTTCGTCGATGTCCTCCGGGCGGATAAACGCGGTGGCAGGGTAGTAGGCGTAAAGGTCGGTTTCCTCGCCTTTCTTTTTCAGGCGGAAGCAGATGAAGTCGTCCAGTACCGCCATAAGCAACGCAAAAATCGGTACGCCCAGCACCATGCCGGCAACGCCCAGCAGATTTCCCATTACGGTCACCGCCACCAGCACACCGAGCGAGGAAAGCCCCGTGCGGTCGCCGAGAATCCACGGCGCCACCAGGTTCCCGTCGATCTGCTGTACAATCAGAATCAGAATGACAAACAGAAATGCCTTGGAGGGGGAAACGATAAAGATGATCAGTGCGGAGGGGATGGCACCGATAAAGGGTCCGAAGAACGGGATAAAATCGGTCACCCCCACAATCACGGCAACCAGCGTGGCGTAAGGAATGCGGAAGATGTTGAAAAGAATGCCGCTGATAATGCCGACCATCATCGAGTCAAACATCTTGCCGATGATAAACCCGCCGAACTTCTGATGCGCGGTGGAGATATAGTGCAACAGCATCTCCTCTTTTTTGGGGGAGAGCAGTGCATGGGAAACCCGCCGGCATCCGGCATTCAGCCGGTCTTTGGAGAGAAGCACGTAAATGGAAACAAATACGCCCACCAAGATGTTTTTGAGCACCGCAATCACACTACCAAGACGTGTGCCGATGTTGCCGATCAGCTTGGAGCCGTATCCGCTGATCCAGTTGAGAAGATAGGTCAGCAGCTTTTCAAAGCTGACAAGGTGATCTTCGTTTCCGGGGATGGGAAGATAGGAGATAATGCGGTTGATAAAGTCCACCAACGTCGTGATATAACTCATGCCGTTGTTGCGAAGGTCGTTGATACTGCCCACCACCTGCGGCACCACCAGCCACGCCACGCCGCCGATGATGGCAATCATCGTGAGGTACGCGGCAATCATGGAAACGGCAAGGTTCACCCGCGGGCGTTTGACTTTACGGAACACCCTGTATTCGTAAAAGCGGAGAAACGGGTTGCCGATATATGCGATCACCAACCCGATGATGATGGGGGCAAGAACGGAGTTGAGAATTCTAAACGGTTGTAACAGCGCATTGAAGTTGGCAAGAATCAGCACAATCACAATGCAGATCACCGTGATGGCGATTGCCCGCACCGGGGAAAACTGCCGCTTTTCGGGGGCTGTGCTTTCGCCGGCGGCTGCACTCTCGCCTGCCGGGGAAGAATTTGCGTCTTTCTGCGCGGCGTTTTCTCCGGCAATATCCTCGCCGGTGTCGCGGGGGGATTGATCCTGATCAGGCATCGTGTTCCTCCTTTCCGGCGGTCTGCGTGCCGTCATTTTCTTGATCTGCGGTGCTCTCGGTGTCGGTCAGCGGGGCACTTTCCGGGGCAGGCTCCTTTGCCGGTTCCGGTGCGGGGGCATGCTCCGGCTCAAATGCGGCATCCGGTTTTTCCGGCTCATGCGGGAGAATCGAAATATATTCTTCCTGCACAACGGTCTCGCCTGCGCCTGCCGTGTCCGCCGCGGTTTCGGTCAGTTTCGGCAAACGGCGGAAAAACCGCCCCATGCGCAAGAATCCTTTGCGGAAAAACCGCCCGATGCTGTGCCAGGCAGACGGGGTATAGTCCACCCCTGCTTTTTCGGTCTCCACCGTCAGTACCCAGGTGCGGAAACGCTCCTGCATCGAGGGGCGCTGCTCGTCGGGGTCGGTGGGCTTGATAAACGCGTCCGCAAGATAGTAGTCGCACAGGCGCGCGGAATGTCCTTTTTTGTGAAGCTTCAGGGTAATCCAGTCGTCCAGCATTGCCATCAGGAGGGCAAACAGCGGTACGCCGACCAGCATTCCGGCAAAGCCGAGCAAACCGCTTGCCACCGTGATGGATACCAGAATCCCCAGCGAAGAAAGCCCGGTGCTTCCGCCGAGAATGAAGGGACCCAGAATATTGCCGTCAAACTGCTGGATGGCAAGAATCAGCACGCAGAAAAGAAGCGCTTTCATCGGATCCTTGATGAAAATAATCATCGCAGAGGGGATGGCGCCGATAAAGGGACCGAAGAAGGGGATAACGTTGGTCACACCCACAATCACGGCAACCAGCACGGCATACGGAATCTTGAAAATGGCAAAAATAATCCAGCTGAGAACCCCGATAATCAGGGAGTCAATAATTTTACCAATGAAAAAACCGCCGAATTTGCTGTGCGCTTTGCTGATGTAATAAAGCAGCATCGTCTCTTTCTTTTTCGGCAACAGCGCGCGGAAAATACGTCGGCACCCGGCGTTCAGCCGATCCTTGGAAACCAGCACGTACACCGATACGAAAAAGCCGACCAGGATGTTTTTGAGTACCGTGATCACGCCCCCGGCAAATGAGCCGATAAAGCCCATCATGGAGGAGTTATAGTCATCAATCCATTTCAGAAAATAATTCAGCAGTTTCTCAAAGGAAAGCAGATTATCCGGGTTTTCCTCCAAAAAGGGAATGGCGCGGATGATCCGGTTAATAGATTCAATAATATTGTCCACATAAACCATGCCGTTGTCGCGCAGGTCGGAAATGCTGTTGACAATCTGCGGTACAATCAGCAGAATCACGCCTACAATCATCACAAGAATAACCGCGTAAGTGCAGATCAGCGAAAGCGCCCGGTTCACGCGCCGTTTTTTCAGGCGGCAGAACACGCGGAATTCAAACAAGCGCAGCAGCGGGTTGGCAAGATACGCGATCGCAAGCCCGATGGTGATGGGCGCAAATACCGAGTTCAGGGTTTTGAACGGTTTGAGGATTGCCGGCAGATTGATCAGAATCAGAACAATCAGCAGGCACAGCAGTGCTACGGAAAGGATATAGAGTGGGGCCTTGCGGCGCTTTTTTCCGCCGTCGGCAGTTTCTTTGGCGGCGTTTTGCTTTTCGTCGTTCATGCTCATCGCTCCTTTCGCGTATACTCATAATATATTATATACAAAACAGCAATTTCGTCAAGAGTAAAGTGCCTCTTTTTTTGAAAATTCATAAAAAGTTGGCAATGTGTTGAAAATGCAAGAAAAATGTGGTATGATAAAAAAGAATTTTTCAAAAGGAGCGGCGGGATGATACAGGAGTGTGCAAGGGCAAAAATCAATCTGTTTCTTGAAATCACGGGCAAGCGGCCGGACGGGTATCACGATCTTGTGACCGTAATGCAGACCGTGTCACTCGCGGACACGCTGACCTTTGAGCGGTCGCCTGTGCCCGGGGTTCACCTCACGGTGAACGGCAACGTGCCTGCCGGGGGGGAGAATCTGGTCTGCCGTGCGGCAAATGCGTTTTTTGCTACTACCGGCGCGCCGTTTGGCGTGAATGTGACCCTGCAAAAAAACATTCCGGTCTCCGCAGGGCTTGGCGGGGGGAGTGCTGACGCGGCGGCAACTTTGCGCGCGCTGAATTGCCTTTCGGAGAAAAAACTTTCCCGCGAGCGCCTGCTGCAACTGGCGCTTTCCGTCGGTGCCGATGTGCCGTTTTTAGTGGAGGGCGGGCTTGCCGTCTGCCGCGGCGTGGGGGAGAGAATCACCCCTGTTTCTTACACCGTACCGGGGGTAATTGTGGTGGCAATCGGCAAAGAAAGCGTCTCCACCCCCGCCGCGTTTGCCGCGCTGGATCGGATGCACGATAACTTCATCGGTTTCAACCCTCATCCGGCGCTTCGGGAGTGGGAGCAGTTGCCCGGCTCCGCCACACTGCCGCGCGGTGCCGCGTTCAACCGTTTTGAAGAGGCGATCCTGCCGGGGTGCCCGGAGGCAACTTCCATCCGACAGACATTGCGAAATTTCGGCGCCGCCGTCGCGCAGATGAGCGGCAGCGGGCCATCGGTTTTCGGCGTGTTCGATACGCAGACCGCCGCCGAAACCGCGGCAAGGGAACTGGAAAACAACGGCGCGCGGGCATTTGTCTGCCGCGCGGAACCGAGAACCGAAACAGAAGAAGGAGCGGTCATATGAGAAAAACCAAAATCGTTTGTACCATCGGCCCCGCCAGCAGTGACGAGGTCACTTTTGCGGCGATGTGCAACGCCGGGCTGAATGTGGCACGGCTGAACTTTTCACACGGTACCCATGCCGACCATCAGGAGAAAATCAACATGATCAAGCGCGTGCGGGAGACACTGAATCTTCCCATCGCCATCATGTTGGATACCAAAGGTCCCGAATACCGGATCGGGACGTTCAAAGAGGGAAAAATCCACCTTTCCGACGGGGATGAATTTACGTTTACCGCCCGTAAAGTGGAAGGGGACAACCGGGAGGTCAGCGTCAACTACCCCGGCATCGCCGAAGATCTGACGGTGGGCGACCGCATTCTGGTCAATAACGGGCTGGTGATTTTTGAGGTGACCGACACCACCGATACGGACGTGCACTGCCGCGTGCTGACGGGTGGGGAGCTTTCCGACCGCAAGAGCATGAGCTTCCCCGGTAAGCTCCTGAATCAGCCGTACCTGAGCGAGCAGGATAAAGAAGATCTTTTGTTCGGTATCCGCAATGAAGTGGATTTTATCGCCGCTTCCTTTGTTTCCCGCAAGCAGGATCTCGTGGACCTGAAAGCCTTTCTTGCCGCCAACGGCGGGGAGGGGATTGATGTGATTGCCAAAATCGAAAACCGCGCCGGCATTGAAAATATTGAAGAGATCTGTGAGGAGTGCGAGGGCATTATGATCGGCAGGGGCGACCTTGGGGTCGAAATTCCCTTTGTGGAGCTGCCCGCCACGCAGAAGCATCTCATCACCAAATGCCGCCTGCTCGGCAAGCGCGTGATTACGGCAACCGAAATGCTGGAATCCATGATTCACAACCCGCGCCCCACGAGAGCCGAAATCTCCGACGTGGCAAACGCGGTGTATGACGGCACCAGTGCCGTGATGCTCTCCGGTGAGTCCGCCGCCGGCAAATACCCGGTAGAGACCGTGCGCACCATGGCGGAAATCGTAGAGGAAACCGAGAAACACATTCCGTACGGCGAGCAGTTCCGCGCGCATCACGATTTCAAAATCAAAAACAAAGTGGACGCCATTTCCCATGCCACCTGCGGCATGGCGATCGACATCGACGCCAAGGCGATTGTGGTGACTTCCATGTCCGGCATGACCGTGCGCATGGTCTCCCGTTTCCGTGCCCCGGCGGACATCATCGGTATGGCAACCAACCGCAAGGTCTGGTATAAGCTGGCGCTTTCCTGGGGCGTGCTTCCGGTATTGAGCGAGAAGTTCAACTCCACCGACGTGCTCTTTTACCACGCGCTCCGCGCGGCAAAAGAGGCATTCCACCTGCAAAAAGGAGACAGCATCGTGGTCACGGGCGGCATCCCCAATGGCAGTTCCGGCAATACCGATACGATTAAAATGATGACCGTAGAATAAAGCGGAAAAAGGAAAGGACTGCCATCGGCAGTCCTTTCCTTTTCAGGCTTAAAACACGGTCTCGATCAGCCGCGCGCTGGCGGCGGGGGAATACTTCCAATAGGTAATATGTTCCGTGACTTTTGTATCAATGAAGTATTTGGGCACTTCCGGAAATTCGGGGGAGGCGGCGGAGTCCACAATCACCAGCTTGACTTTCATCCGCTCCGGCAGAATGCTTTTGATGTAGACCGCGGCAAGATCGCCCACGGCGGTGCGCACCGGCTGCCCCGCGTTGTTGCGCAACTCCGCCAGCCCCGCGAGATTGGGTGCCAGTTCCACGAAAATCCCGTAGGGTTCGATGCTCCGCACCCGCCCGGTCACGGTCTGCCCCGCCTCAAAGCGCACGGCGTTTTCCTCCCATGTGCCGAGCAGTTCT
The DNA here is from genome assembly GCA_900548735.1 of uncultured Eubacteriales bacterium. Taxonomy (GTDB): domain Bacteria; phylum Bacillota; class Clostridia; order Oscillospirales; family CAG-272; genus Firm-07. The sequence goes on from URMC01000011.1 coordinate 26,850, forward strand.
TTCAGAGTGACAAAAATGCGGTAAAGTTCCGTATCCACGCTTTTCACCGCCACGGCAAGGTTCATCCCGACCGACAACCGGTCGCGCGGGTGAGAAATACGGGAGACCGAAATGCAGTCAATGGAAAGCAGGGAGGAAAGCCCGCACCCGATGTCCACAAACGCCCCGTAGGTTTCCAGGTGTGTCACCTTTGCCGGCAGGAGATCGCCCGGGGAGAGTGTCCGGAAAAAGGCTTCGGCACAGTCCGACTGCGCTGCCCGGCGGGAAAGGTATGCCACCGGCTCCCCCTCCTCCTCGCCGATCCGCAGAATTTTAAAGGCGACCGGCTTGCCCACGCGCGTGATAACGGCAATGTCCTTTACGTGCTCTCCGGGGCGGCACCAGACCGCCTCCTCGCGCTCCATAATCCCGCGCATACAGCCAAGCTCCACGTGCAGGCGCATCCGGTTGTCGCAAAGCAGTGCCGGCGCTTCCAGAATGCGCCCCGCCTCCATTGCGCGGGTCAGTTCTTCGCGGGAGGAGAGCGCCGCGCGGTTTTCCGGCGTTTTCCAAAGGCACCCCTCCGGCAGATACGGATAGTCTTTCATATTTTTCTACCTCCTCAGGCTTGTTTTTCAGAAAACCTTATGCGCGCCGGCGGGGAAATAGACGTTTCGCCCGCAAGAAATAATGAAATGCAGACTCAGAAAAACAGAGCAAATAGGGTAAAAACAGGAGAAAAAACGAGATAGAGAATTGCTAAATCAAAATTTCCGAAATTTTTTTCAAAAAAGGCTTGACAAGGGGGTACCCCTGTGCTATAATGTGCAAGTCTGAAAAAACACAATTTTTTACGGAGGAATCTGCAATGTCCACTTTTATGGCAAAAGCCGAGACGATCGAGCGCAAATGGTACGTCATTGATGCCGCCGATAAGCCTCTCGGAAGAACCGCCGTCACCGCGGCAAATATTCTGCGCGGCAAGCACCGCCCCGAATTCACCCCCCATGTTGACTGCGGCGAGTTCGTAATCATCATCAACGCTGAAAAAGCAATTCTGACCGGCAAGAAGCTGGAGCAGAAGTACTATCACCGTCACTCCGGTTACATCGGCGGTCTGAAGTCGGTTCAGTACAAAACCCTGATGGCAACCAAGCCTGAGCTGGCAATGGAGCTGGCTGTCAAGGGGATGCTGCCCCACAACACGCTGGGTGACAAGGCAATGACCCGCCTGAAGGTCTATGCCGGCGCTGAGCACGCACAGGCTGCTCAGAAGCCCATCGAACTGTAAGGAAAGGACGGTAACTGAGAATGTATACAAGTGCAAAGCCTTACTTCTACGGCACCGGTAGAAGAAAGAAATCCATCGCCCGCGTCCGCATCGTTCCGGGCACCGGCGTGATTACCATCAACGGCAGAGATATTGACGATTACTTTGGGCTTGAAACCCTGAAGCTCATCGTCAACCAGCCTTTCGGCGTCACCGGTACCGAGGGCAAGTTTGACATCATCGCCACCGTTACCGGCGGCGGTATCACCGGTCAGGCAGGCGCTATCCGTCACGGCCTTTCCCGTGCACTGCTTCAGGCTGACCCCAACTATCGCACAGCTCTCAAAGCTGCCGGGTTCCTGACGCGCGACCCTCGTATGAAGGAAAGAAAGAAGTACGGTCTCAAAGCCGCACGTCGCGCTCCTCAGTTCTCCAAGAGATGATTTTTTTCGAAAAGACTGCCGAAAGGCAGTCTTTTCGTGTCTTTATTACCTTTTTTTCAGGAGGGGTTATGTTCCGCAAAAAGGCAAAGATCAACCACCCGTGGGAGGGCAGAATTTTGCCGTTCCGGATGATCGGCAAGGTGTATTTCGTCGGCACTTACCAGGCGTCGTCTCATCTGATCGATACCGGTGACGGGCTGATTCTGATTGACACCGGGTATGCCAATACACTGTATCTGGTGTTGGATTCCATTCGTCGCCTCGGGTTTGACATTGACGATATCCGGTATCTCGTGCATACGCACTGGCATCATGACCATACGGAGGCAACGGCGTATCTGTTGCCGCTGTTGCCCGCCGCAAAAACTGTGATCGGGCAAAAGGATGCGGCGGCTGTCCGGAAAGCGGGATATTTTACGCCGGATATCCTCGTTAAAGACGGTGACGTGCTCACGCTTGGGGATACGTCGATCCGTTTCCTGGAAACGCCGGGGCATACCGAGGGCACGGTCTCGCTGTTTTTCGATGTTGCGGAAGCTGGGAAAACTTACCGCGCCGGAATGTTTGGCGGGGCAGGGCGCAACACGCTGACCAAACAGTACCTGAAAACCTATCCCACCTGCCGGAGCGACTATCGGCAAAGCCTTGCGCGCCTGAAAAACGAACAGGTGGACGTGATGCTGGGCAACCACGTCTGGAACAACGATACCGAGGAAAAGGGGAAAGCCTTTTTGGCAGACCCCACGCACAACCCGTTTATTGACGATAAATTGTTCGGGCGTTTTTTGGATTACTGCGGCGCGAAACTGGATGAACTGGAAGCGAAAGAGCGTGAAACCAACTGATTTTCATAAAAAACAGAGGCGGACTGTTGTCCGCTTTTGTTTTTTGCGCGAAGGGCTTGACAGAATACTCCGGCTTTGATATAATAGCGGTGATATGTAGTTATAAAAACCGTTTTATGCCGTAAAAAATAACAAAATTCGATTTTTTAAGGCAAAGGAGGACAAAATGACAGGTACCGCAAAAGAAAAGGTGTGTAAAGTAATCCGCGTGCTGACCGTGGCGCCGCTGCTTGCGTTTGCCGCGCTGACAATTCTGTATTTTGCAAAACCGGAGGTGTTTGCCACAGGGGAGAATACAGGGCTTGCAAATTATCTTTTCGGCGTGTTGTTTTTAACGGTCTTTCCGCTTCTTGCCTATCCGTTGCAGCCGATTGTTCCCGGCTTCCGGGGAAAGGGGCGGGAAGGGCAACGGAACCTTGCCATCCTGATGGCGGTCATCGGCTATATCGGCGCGACCATTTATGCCTTTGCCGCAGGCACACCGGCGGGTTTTCGCGTGGTGGTGCTTTCCTATCTTTTTTCCGGCGTGCTGATTCTGGTATTCAATAAGGTGTTTCATATCCGTGCCAGCGGGCATGCCTGCGGGGTGGCGGGGCCCGTGGCGTATCTCCTGTATTTTTTAGGTCCCGTGGCGCTTGGTGGGGTGCTTTTGATGGCGGTGGTTTTCTGGGCGTCGCTGGCGATGAGGCGGCACACCCTGCCGCAACTGCTGACCGGGGCGCTGATTTCCGTGGCATCCATTGCGTTTCTGATTCTGATTTTGCTGTAAAACCCATTCAAAATTCAAAAAAGGCGGGCAACCGCCTTTTTTTGACAATCAAACCGCAAAAACTACTTTTTTCAAAAAATATTTATATAAATTATAGACAAAGGCATAAAAAAATGATATAATAGACAAGTACGACGTTTGTTACTCGGAAAGACGTGCCGCCACGGTGCGCGCAGACGGTACAAAAACATTTTTTCTGTTTTTAGGAGGAATCTGAACCATGAAAAAGAAGTTGACTACGGTCGAATTTCGTGGCACAAAAGAGCAGGAAGAAGAACTTCTCAAAGTGATTGAAAAGCACAAGGGCGAAAAGGGCAGCATGATGCCCATTTTGCAGGAAGCACAGGCAATCTACGGATACCTGCCCGCCGAAGTGCAGAAGATTATTGCCGAGAAGACCGGCGTTTCCCAGGAGGAAATTTTCGGGATTATTTCTTTCTACGCTCAGTTCAAACTCAATCCGGATGGGCAAGTGGCGATTGCGGTATGTCTGGGCACCGCGTGCTATGTCAAAGGCTCCGGCGAGCTGGTGGAGGCAATCGAAAACGATCTGCACATCCAGAACGGCAGCACTTCTGCCGACGGCAAGTTCTCTCTGGAGGCAACGCGTTGCATCGGCGCCTGCGGTCTTGCCCCCGTTCTGACGGTGAACGGCGAGGTATACGGTCGGCTGACCAAAGCGGATATTCCCGGCATCCTTGCCAAATACAAGGACTGATCGAAAGTGAGGATAGGAACGATGATTAAAACTGTTGCTGAGCTGAACGCTTCCAAAGAAGCGCATCTTGCCGACGTAGCTCTGCGCGAGGGGCTGGACAAAACCACGGGGAAGATCCGCAAGCACGTGCTGATCTGCGGCGGTACCGGATGTACATCGTCCCACAGCAAGCAGATCGTTGAGGCTCTTCACCGCGAGATCAGGGCAAACGGGATCGAAAACGACGTAAAGGTCGTCACCACCGGATGTTTCGGTCTCTGCGCTCTCGGACCTATCATGATAGTTTATCCCGAGGGATGCTTCTATTCGATGGTCAATGTCGATGACATTCCCGAGAT
>URMC01000012.1 GCA_900548735.1 uncultured Eubacteriales bacterium
CCGTATTCTGCAGGTCGATGATAAAAATCCCGATACGCTCCGAGAAGATGTACTCCTGCATTTTAGCGTTCCAACTTCTGGAGTGATGTCCGAAATGGACGCCTGCTTCAAGCAACTGCTTGATCGTGATAACTGACATTTTACATGTCCTCCTTCGGTTTTTCCACCACAGGCCCCACGCCGTGACCGTTGCCGGCACCGACTGCGCAGTAACTTGCCTGTGTGTGAATTTAAATTTCGCCTGTTTTTCACAAGCATTTTGCATTATACCATATTTTGCATAGCCGCGTCAAGCGGCGGCACGGAATTTACACTTTGTTTACACCTACCGGTATTAAAGCGCTTCAATGGTCAGTTTCCCGTTTCTTGCCCCGACCGAAGCATGTGTGATCGTATGCTCATAATCTCGGATGATTTTCTCAGCCAGGGTATCCTCCACGTGCGTCTGAATATACCGACGCATATTCCGCGCGCCGAATTTGTGAGAATAGGAGTTTTCCGCGATCAGAGCCAGCGCTTTGTCGCTGTACGTCAGGCGAATGTTGCGCTCTGCCAGCGCGGTTTTCAGCTCCTCCATCATAATACCGGCAATCTTGGCAAAATCCTCCTTGTCAAGCGAGCGGAAGGTGATCACCTCATCCACACGGTTGAGAAACTCCGGGCGCAGGAACGTGGAAAGCGCTTTTTCAGTGCGGGCATCCGCATCCGAAGTGGTACCGTCCCCAAACCCTGCCAGCGCCCCTGCCCGGTCGGAGCCGGCGTTGGTCGTCATAATCAGCACGGTGTTTTCAAAATTGACGGTTTTGCCCTGTGCGTCCGTAATTCTGCCGTCGTCCAGAATCTGCAACAGCACGTTCAGTACATCCGGGTGGGCTTTTTCGATTTCGTCAAACAGCACCACGGAGTACGGGCGGCGGCGGATTTTTTCGGTCAGTTGCCCCGCCTCGTCATAACCGACGTATCCGGGGGGCGCCCCGATAATGCGGGAGACCGAGTGCTTTTCCATAAATTCCGACATATCCAGCCGGATAAGCGTTTCCGGAGAGTCAAACAGATCCGCGGCAAGCGTCTTGACCAGTTCGGTTTTCCCTACGCCGGTGGGGCCGGCAAAGATAAACGAAACAGGTTTCCTTTTATAAGAAACGCCCGCGCGATTGCGCTTGATGGCACGCGTTACGGCTTCCACCGCTTTATCCTTCCCGATGATACGCTTTTTCAGCCGTGCTTCCAGCCCGTCGATCCGCTCAAACTCGTTTTCACTGATACTGGACGCCGGGATCCCCGTCCAGACCTCAATCACTCTTGCCAGTTCCTCTCCGGTCATGGTGACTTTGCCGCAATCCGGTTCGATTTCCGCCAGGCGCGCCGAGAGTTGCAACTCCTTTGCTTTGATCTTTGCCAGTTCCTCGTAGCGTGCTTTTTCGGACTGCTCGTCATTGGCGCCCTCTGCCTCCAAAGCCTCCCGTTTCTCTTTTTCCGACAACATCTGTTCTTTTATTTCATAACTTTCGTTCAGAACAGCACTGTTGAGAGAAAGGTTTGCGGCGGCTTCGTCCAACAGGTCAATGGCTTTATCCGGCAGATACCGATCGGTAATATACCGCTCCGAGAGCACGACGGCGCGCCGCAGCAGTTCATCCGGAATGTGGACGGCGTGAAACTCCTCATAGTAATGTTTGATGCCTTTGAGCATATCGACCGTGTCGTCAATCGACGGCTCGTTGACCATAATCGGCTGGAAACGGCGTTCCAGCGCGGTGTCTTTTTCGATATACTTCCGATACTCGTTGAGCGTAGTAGCACCGATGATCTGCACCTCGCCGCGCGACAGTGCGGGCTTGAGGATATTGGCAGCGTTGACACTGCCCTCCGCATCTCCGGTGCCGACAATGTTGTGGACTTCATCAATGACCAGAATGACATTTCCCGCTTCGGTCACCTCTTTGAGAAGCCCCAAAATGCGGGATTCAAACTGCCCACGGAATTGTGTGCCCGCCACCAGCGCGGTCAAATCCACCAGGTAAACCTGCTTGCCACGCAGTTTGTAAGGAACATTATTCTCGGCAATCCGTTGTGCCAGTGCTTCCGCAATAGCGGTCTTGCCCACGCCGGGCTCGCCGATCAGACAGGGGTTGTTTTTCTGCCTGCGGCAAAGAATCTGAATCATGCGCGCCAGCTCCCGCTCGCGCCCGACGATGCGGTCCAGTTTTCCTTCTGCCGCTCTTTCGGTCAGATTGCGGCAATAGGTATCCAAAAACTTATATTTTTTGGCTTTCGGCGCGTTTTTCTCGTTTGTTTTTTGCTCTTTGGTATGACTATCCTCCCCTTCTTTCGGGGTATTGTTACCGAAAAGCCCGCTTTCACGGAACAATGCCGGAAAATCAATGGCGGGCGCGCCGCCGTCCTCATTGTCATCATTATCGGAGGGCACCCCGCCGACCTGATTGATCAGCCCGCGGATATCCTCTTCCATATTCTGCATTTGCTCCGGGGAGATTCCGAGCGACCCCATTACATTTCCCATCATCTGATCGGTGGGTAACCCCATTTCCTTTGCGCATTTCATGCAAAGCCCCTCGGTCACCCTCTGACCGTTTTCGGTTTTCGTCAGAAACACCGTCGCCATTCTTTTATGGCATTTGGAACACATTACCATACTGACACCTGCCCTTTGTCTGATTTCGATAGAAAAGCCTTGCTTTTCTTATTTTTTTACTCGGTGACCGCATAAAACGCGGTAATATTTCTTCTTACCGCCGCTACCCGTGTGCCGGAAACGGCGAGAATTTTCTCGGTGCCTTCCGCACACGAAACACTGCCAAGCTCCTCGCCTTTGGAAGAGAACGACTGAATTTTCTCCCCCGAGAGCACAAACAGTGTTTTGCCGGAAAGTGCCATCCCGGAAACCGCACAATCAAATTCTTTGGAAAAAAGCACGTCTCCCTTTTTGTCAAGCAACAGCACCCCGGTAGATGTCGGCATATTTTTTTCGCACAGCGCCACGGCAAACCCGTGTTCATCACCTGCCACAAGCACCGGTGATTTCCCGCCAAAAGAAATATTTTCCAGTGTTTTGCCGTCGGTCTGAAGCACGAGGGCGCCGTTCTCTCCCACCACGGCAATATTTTTGGAGGTCAGAAACAATACGGTTTCCGGCAAGCCGACGGAAAGCGAGACGGTTGCGGTAGGCTCCCGCCCGCCGATTTCGTAAACATCCAGCAAGCCGCCGTCGGTTCCAAGCCCCAAGAAGGCGATTTTTTCGCCGTTTTCGGAAAGTGCCATGTCAAGCGTTGCGGAACCGCGCTCAAAACGTTGTGTCAGCGCAAACCCGCTGTCATAATACAGAACCGAAGAAAGCGCCTTTTCGGAAGGGGTCAGAACGGCAAACGCGCCGGAATCGGAAACCGCAATCCCGAGAATCGGGGCATCCGTTTCCCCATGGTACAGCTCATCATAGGAATTATACACATAAAAATCCGTTCCGCCGAAGTCATAGGCAATAACATAGCGCCTGGAAAGTGCCAAACGCGGCTCTTTCAGAGTAAGCTCAGCATACAGCGCCCGCTCACCGTCAGAGCGAAAGATCTCCACACCGGCAGTGCTGACCCGCACGATCCCACCCTGATAGAGCCCGAAGGACGAGTTCCCTTCATGATAGGCATAACTGACCTCATCGCAATCCGCGCTGACAGCGGCGGCAATGCCGGAAAGGTCTTTTACGAAATAATACAGGCTGTCATAGGTAAACGCGCGTGAGAAAAACAGCACAAACAACACCGCAAAGAGAACCAGCGTGATCAGGAGAACGCGAAAGACGTTACGATAGCGCCGCGCCACTGCTCCGAAGTAGCCTTCCGGCTTTTCGGTAGCCACAGGCAACACCGGTGAAGTGACCTTGATCAATGCCTTGTTTTCATTTTCTTCCATGGGTTCTCCTTTCTATACTGATCGGTCCGTAGATTTTATATCCGAAATTCCTCCGGGTAGAACACCCGGTCAAGATACAGCCCGCAGGCGGGCGCGGTGGCACCCAGCTGATGCCGGTCAAGCGACGCAATCCGCGCCGGCAATTCCTCTGCCGGAGTCGTGCCTTTCGCCACATCCCGCAAGGTGCCAGCCATGATACGCACCATATGGTATAAGAAGCCGTCCGCGCGGACGCGGAAAGAAATCAGTTCGCCGCTACGGGTAACGGAAGCGGAAAAAACCTGTCTTGTTGCGTCTTTGGGGTCGGTATCCGCGCCCTGATCCCGCAGGGCGGAAAAATCCCGTTTCCCTACAAAGCACGCTACCGCCGTCTGCATCCTTTGCAGTGCCGCGTCATCTATGCGCCACGGAATCTGCCAGGCACGATCCAGCAAAAATGGATTGCGCGCCATGCCGTTCCAAAAAAGATATTCGTATTCTTTTGCCGTTACGCCATAGCGCGGGTGAAAATCCTCCGGCACCCACCGCGCCGCCAGCACCGAAATATCCTCGGGCAGATGGGCATTCCATGCCATGGGCATTTTCTCCATAGGAATGGCGGTTTCAAGCCCGCTTTTCCCTTTTCTTGCGACCGTGGCGCAAAAGCCGCGGGCATGTACCCCGCTGTCGGTACGGCTACAACCGACAATATCACACTCGGTGCCAAACAAGGCTTTTGCGGCACCATTCAGTTTTTCCTGAACTGTAATTCCGTTTGGTTGCACCTGATAACCGCAATAAGCAGTGCCGAGATAGGCAATTTTCAAAAACAGCTTCATAGTGCCTCACTTCATCGTATAGCCGTAGCCCATCCGGTTTAAGAAAAAGATACCGGTACCAAATGCCAGCATCAACACCAGCGCCACAAAATCCCGCGCGTGCAGATGCGCCACAGTCATTTTCGTGCGCCCCCTTCCGCCACGGTAGCACCGGCATTCCATTGCCATGGCAAGCTCGTCCGCCCGGCGGAACGAGGAAACAAACAGCGGTATGAGAATCGGAATCAGCGCCTTGGCGCGTTTGACCAGTCCGCCGCTGGAAAAATCCACGCCGCGCGCTTTCTGTGCGCTCATAATCTTGGTGGTCTCCTCCGAGAGCGTCGGCACAAAGCGCAGGGCAATCGTCATCATCATCGCAAACTCATGCACGGGCACGTGCAAAACCCGCAAAGGAGACAGCAGGCTTTCAATGGCATCGGTCAGGGCAATCGGCGTGGTGGTGTACGTGAGAAACAGGCTGGTTCCCAACACCAGAACCACAATGCGCACCATCATAAATACGGCGTTGTAAATTCCCTCGGTGTAGATATGAAGCCGCCAGAACGACCATAGCGGCTCCCCCGCCCCTTTGATCCAGAAAAGATTCAGGATTACGGTAAAAAGCATCACAAACAGGATCGGGCGAATGGCACGGAACACGATCTTTGGCGGGATACGACTGATCAGCAGTAAAAACAATGCCGAGAGTGCCAGCGCCGCAAAACTGAGCACATTTTTGCACAGGAAAACCGCCACGATGTAGAGGATGGAAAGAATCACCTTCATCCTGGCATCTGCCCGGTGCAAAAACGATTTGGCAGGATAATACTGCCCCAGCGAAATCTGATTCATAGAGTTTCCTTTTCGGAAAAGAGCGGCAACAGCGCCGAAAGCGCTGCGGGTACGGTATAAATCCCGTTCGGAAGAGCCACGCCTTTTTCCTGTAATAATAGTGCAAGCCGCGTGATCTGTGGCACGTCAAGCCCCACGGAAGCAAGCTCCGATGCGTGAGAAAATACCTCATCGCGGGAGCCGGACAAAAAGACTTTCGCCTGTGACATCACCACAATGTCATCGCAATAAATCGCCATATCCTCCATGCTGTGACTGACGATGATGACAGTAGCCCCGGATTTTTGCCCATAACGGCGCACCGCGTGAAGAATGGTATCTCTCCCGCGCGGGTCAAGCCCCGCCGCAGGTTCGTCCAACACCAGCACTTCCGGGCGCATTGCCATCACGCCGGCAATCGCGGCGCGGCGCTTCTGCCCGCCGGAAAGATCGAACGGAGAAGCGGAAAGAAACGATTCGTCCAATTCCACCAGTTCCGCCGCTTCCTTTACCCGCTCGTCAATTTCCGTTTCCGAAAGCCCCATGTTCCGGGGACCGAACGCAATATCTTTCCGGACCGTTTCTTCAAACAACTGATACTCCGGATACTGCATCACAAGCCCCACGCGAAAGCGCACCCGGCGGATTTCTTTGGGCTTTGCCCAGATGTCCTCACCGTCAAGCAACACCTTGCCGCTCTCCGGCTTTTCCAGCCCGTTGAAGAGTTGCACCATGGTGGATTTGCCGGAGCCGGTATGCCCGATAATCCCGGTCACCGCGCTCTCGCGGATGGTCAGACTGACGTCGTCCAGCGCTTTGACCTCGAACGGCGTTCCTTTGCCGTAGGTATAGGAAATATGATCAAGCGTTACGGTTGCCATACTGCCTCTCTTTCAGCGCCTGTAAAATCAGTTCCGCGCATTCCTCGGTGGTGACGGGCTCTCCCGGAAGTCGGACGCCCTTTTTCCGCAGTTCGTGCACCAGCGCCGTGCATTGGGGCACGTCCAGCCCCACGCGCTGCAACAAATCCGCATTTGCAAACACCTCGGCGGGGGTGCCATCCAACAGAATTTTTCCGTCATCCAGCACAATCACACGCCCGGCGCGTGCCGCCTCGTTCATATAATGCGTGATGGTCAGCACGGTAATACCCTGCTCCCGGTTCAGTTTTTCAAAGGTTTCTACCACCTCTCGCCGCCCGCGCGGGTCAAGCATTGCGGTGGATTCGTCAAAAATCATACACTCGGGGCGCATGGCGATCAGCCCTGCGATTGCCACCCGCTGTTTCTGCCCGCCGGAAAGCCGGTGCGGCTCATGCTTGGCGTAAGCTCTCATTCCCACAATATCCAGCGCTTCGTCTACGCGGCGGCGGATCTCGGCGGATGGCACGCCAAGGTTTTCTGGGCCGAACGCCACGTCCTCCTCCACCACGGTTGCCACCAGTTGGTTATCCGGATTCTGAAACACCATGCCGACCTTGCGGCGCAGGTCAAACACATCATCATCGGTCAGATTCGGGTCGGTCAGGTCCTTGCCGGCAACCGTCAGTTTGCCGCTCTCCGGCTCCAGGATCAGATTCAGGAGTTTTGCCAGCGTGGATTTGCCGGAGCCGTTATGCCCCAGTATCGCCACGTATTCTCCGCGTTCGATTTCAAACGAAACATCCGACAGCACCCTGCGGATCTCCGCGCCTTCCTCCCGATAGGAGTAGGAAAGGTGCTCGGCTTTGATAAAAGGCTCGCTCATCGTATCCTCACAGTTCCCAGCGGGCGCTGGCGCCTGCCGGCAGGTATGCGCCCGTGCGCGAAACGCGGATGCCGAGTTCCCCCGCCTCGATTTTCCCGCCGAAACGGGCGCGCACTTTCAGATCAAGAATATAACTCATCGCCAGGGGTGACAGCCCCGTGGTGTAGGAATTGATCAGGAAAAACAGTGGCTCACGGGAAAGTAATTCGGAAGCCAGCTCCACCAGCCCGTCCGCGCATTCTTCAATCTTCCACACCTCGCCGGAGGGACCCCTGCCATAGGAAGGCGGATCCATAATAATCCCGTCGTAAAAGTTACCGCGCTTGATTTCCCGCTCTACAAACTTTTTGCAGTCGTCCACAATATAGCGGATCGGTGCGTCGGCAAGCCCCGAAAGGCGCGCGTTTTCTTTTGCCTGCGCCACCATGCCCTTCGCCGCGTCCACATGGACGACCGCGGCGCCTGCTTTTGCGGCGGCAACCGTAGCGCCGCCGGTATATGCAAACAGATTCAGCACCTTGATGGGTCTGCCCGCGGTTTTGATCTTCTCCGCAAACCAATCCCAGTTTGCCGCCTGCTCCGGGAAAAGCCCGGTGTGCTTGAAACCCATGGGGCGGATCAGGAATTTCAGATCGCGATAACCGATCGTCCACTGCTCCGGCAGTCGGTTTTCTTTCCACGCGCCGCCACCGCAGGAGGAACGGCGATAGGTCGCGTCCGCCTTTTTCCAGAGCGGATGTTTTGCCTCCCCGTGCCAGATAATCTGCGGGTCGGGGCGGATCAGGATATACTTCCCCCACCGTTCCAGACGCTCTCCGTCCGAGGCGTCCAACAATTCATAATCTTTCCAGTATTCAGAAGTCCACATTGTTTTCCCTTTGTCAGTTATTGTAGTATTGCGCCAGCAGTGAGCCGCCGCAGTTGCCGTGGCAGACCGCGATTGCCAGCGCGTCCGCCGTGTCGTCCGGCCTTGGCGGGGCTTTGAGTTTGAGGATCGACGTGACCATGGCGATGACCTGTTTTTTCTCCGCTTTCCCGTAACCCACAACCGCCTGCTTGACCTGCATCGGCGTATATTCCGCCAAACGCACACCGTGCGCCTCGCCGCAAAGCAGCACCGCGCCGCGTGCCTCCGCCACCCGGATACCGGTGGTGATGTTGTTGGTGAAAAACAACTCCTCTACCGCCATTTCCTCCGGATGATACTTCCGGATGATGGTGTCCAGTTCCCGATAAATCTGCAGCAGTCGCGCTTCGGTTCGGGTACCCGCCGGAGTCTGGATGGAGCCGTACCCAAGCACGGTAAATCTGCCACGGGTATAATCCACCACGCCCCAGCCGACAATGGCAAGACCCGGGTCTACACCGAGAATAATCATCCGAGTTCCTTTCCGGGCACAATACCCTATCTTAAAGATAAACTATTATAACATAAAAAAACGCGTACGTCAAACGTTTTTCCGCTCTTTTGTAAAAATATAAAAACTATTTACTTTCCCGTCGGTTTGTGTTATAATTACACTGTATTATTTTGCGAAAGGAGCGCCGGAATGCAGATTTTGAAACTGGTGCCGGGCGGGCTTGCCGAATGGAAAAAGCCGCACCCGTGCGGCGGAAAAACCCTGAAAATTCTGCGCGTGGGCAGTGTCTGCCGCGTTGCCTGCGTCAAATGCGGGCGTGAGGTGGAAGTGGATCGCGTCAAACTGGAAACCGCCATCCGCCGTCTGCTGCCGGGCGAGGAAAAACCGTGAAAAGTGTTCTGACGCGCGTTTGGGGCGTTCTTGCAAAGCGCCGGTGGCTGTTTGCCGCGTTTTTTCTGCCCTTGTTCCTCTTATTTGCGGCATATTCTTTTTCGGGTTTTGCCCCTTTTGGGGACAAGTCGGTACTGGTGCTGGATCTTGCCGGGCAGTACGTCTGGTTTTACGAGGGGCTATGGGATGCCGTACGGGGCGGAGGAAGCCTTTTCTACTCGCTTTCCCGCTCGCTTGGCGGTGAGTTCCTCGGCATTTACGCCTATTATCTTGCAAGCCCGTTTACCTGGTTGATTCTGCTCTTTCCCAAAAGTCAGATCGTGGCGGCGGTTACGATCCTCCTGCTTCTCAAAACCGGGTGCATTGGCACCACGATGTATTATTATCTTTCCAAAAAGACCCCGGCGTTGCAGAATGGTTTTACGTTGGCGCTTTCGGCGGCATATGCCCTGTGTGGGTATGCCGTGGCGCTGGGGCACAACCTGATGTGGATGGATACGCTGATTCTGCTTCCGCTTTTGGTGTACGGATTGGAGCAGTTGATCGATCGCGGAAAGTGCGGGCTTTATACGGCGGCGCTTTCACTGATCATTCTCAGCAACTACTATATGGGCTATATGGCGGGGCTGTTTTCGGTGGGGTATTTCGTCCTGTACAGCGTGGCACACAAATCGGAAAAGGAACGCTTTTTCAGTCTTAAATTCAGAAAGAATGTAACAGATTTTATTATTTTTTCCGCTTTCAGCCTGTTTTTCTCTGCTTTCGTGTGGTTGCCGGGGCTGTATGCGCTCACGATGGGAAAAGCGGCTTCCGGAAGCGCGTCACTGCTCCCTTACTTCCGGTTTTCACTGTTTGATTTTGCCGAAAAACTGTTGCCCGGCACCTATGACTCACTGCTGGCGGAAGGGCTGCCGTTTGTCTATTGCGGACTTGCGGTGCTGTTGCTACTCCCCTCTTACTTTATTTCCAAAAAGATAGCAAAACGGGAGAAAATCGTGCGCGGCGCCGGGATGCTTTTCCTGATGCTTTGTATGTGGGTACACGCGCCGGATCTCGTGTGGCACGGCTTCCGTGAGCCGAACTGCCTGAATTTCCGCTATGCATATTTCCTTTCTTTCCTGTTAATTACCACCGCGGCAAAAGGGCTGACACTGCTGACCCCAAAAGCACGGAAGTCCACTCTGACCCTTGCCGGGGTGCTTGGCGTTTTCGCTTTGATTCTGTTCTTTACCTCCGGCACGATCCGGGATCCGTTGCCCTTCCTAATTATCTCGCTGACAGCGCTTGCCGCCTGTGGTGCCTTGCTCTTTCTGCTACCCGCAAAAGGTGCGAAGGTCCGACTGTTGTCTGCCATTTTCTGCGTAGTACTGTGTGGGGAGTTGACGGCAAATGCGGTGCTTTCGTTCCGCGCGATGGATGCTGACGCGGGCTTTACGCGGCTTTCCGATTTTTCCGATGCATCTGCCGATCTTTCCGCAAAGCACGAACGGCTGAAAGAACTGGACAGCGGCTTTTACCGCACCGAAACCACCGATCACAAACGTTCCAATGAAAACATGGGTGCGGGGCTGTACGGCGTCAGCGGTTCCACCTCTACCCTGCACGCGGGGTCTCTTGCCTTCCTGCATGCGCTCGGCTATCCCAGCGCCTCACACTGGAGCTCTTATGCTACGCCGAACCCGTTTACGGATTCCCTGCTGGGGCTTCGCTACTGCCTGTCCTCTGACGATATTCCGTTTTACACATCGCTGGAAAACGGTATTTTCCGTAACAACACCGCTCTTTCGTTTTGCTATCGTGTGGCGGGCACTGCCCTTTCGTTTGGCAACAACGCCGCCGACAACTGCAACGCGCTGGCGCGTGTGCTGACCGGTACAGACTATGGTAACGTATTCACGGCGCTGGAGGGTGAAAAAAACTATCAGACCGGCGGCACGCTTTACGATGCGGAGGGGGGTACCTACGTATTTTTGAGAGACAAGAACGAAACGGCGACCGCTATGGTCTTTACCGTGACGGTGGAACGTGACGGCGCGCTGTATTTCCTGCTTCCTTCCCCCACCGGTTCCCGCGTGATTTTCAGTTGCAACGATGCAGTGCTTGGCACCGAGTTTGACAAGGCGGGCGGATATTTTGTGTATCTCGGTAAATTCACCGCAGGCGAGACCGTGCGCGTACAGCTGACTTTCCCGGAGAAAACAAACTCCTTTACCTATTATCAGGGGCAGGCACATTTTTATCGGTTTGAAGAAGCCAATTCTGCGGCATATCTTGCCTTGCTTGCTACCGGGAACGCGGGTTTTTCCGCCGATTCCGACGCGTGCGGGCTTTCCGGCACGCTGGCGGGGGCAGGCACCTATCTGCTTACCCTGCCCTATGATAAATGCCTTGCCGTTTATGTGGGCGGCACGCGGGTAAAAACCTATGAAGCCTTCGGCGGGCTGACCGCGTTTGAGGCAGACGGTAACGGGCTTTCGCTTTCCGTGCGCTATATCCCCACCACATTTTATATCGGTGTGGGAATCAGTGCGCTTACCTGCACGCTGTTTGTCGTATATTTGCACCTGAAAAAGAAAAAATCCATTTCCGATACGGAGGAAAACTGAAATGTTTCATTATATCCGCGGCACGCTTGCTGCAATCCGGCAAGGTTTTGCCGTGCTGGACGCCGGGGGCGTTGGGTTTCGGCTTTGCGTGAGCGACAACACCTATCAGGCAATCTCCAAAAAGCAAAATACCGAGGTCAAGTTGTTTACCTATCTTTCGGTGCGGGAGGACGGTATGGAACTGTTCGGCTTTTTTACCGAAGCAGAGTCGGAGTTGTTTCAACTGCTGATCACGGTTTCCGGCGTGGGTCCCAAGGCGGCGATGGCAATTCTTTCGGTCTTTACCCCTGAAAAATTTGCGCTTGCCGTCTGCACGGACGACAAAAAAGCCATTGCAAAAGCAAACGGCATCGGTCCCAAAACCGCGGCGCGGATTATTTTGGAATTGCACGACAAAATGGCAAACGCCGGTGATTTCGGCGGCGAGAGCGGCACGCAGGTGGTTTTTCCCGGAGAGTTGCCGACGGCGGGCAACAGCCTTGCCGAGGCGCAGGAAGCCCTGCTGGTGCTCGGATACAACCGCACGGAGATTCTTGGCGTGTTGCGGGGGCTTGACACCACCGCGATGAGTACGGAAGAACTGATCCGCGCCGCGCTGAAAAAACTGATGCGCTAATTCGCCGAGAAGGAGAACATAATGGATTTTCAGAACGATGCAAACGAATTTGACTTTGAAAACCGTATTCTGTCCACACGAGAACTGGGGGGAGACGGAGAGAACGACAACTCTCTGCGCCCCAAAACACTTGCGGAATATGTGGGGCAGGAAAAGGTCAAAGAAAACCTGAAAGTGTATATCGACGCCGCAAAAAAACGCGGGGACTCGCTGGATCATGTTTTGCTTTACGGTCCTCCCGGGCTTGGAAAAACCACACTTGCCGCCATAATTGCGGCGGAAATGGGAGTCAACATCCGCGTTACCTCCGGTCCTGCCATTGAAAAACAAGGTGACCTTGCAGCTCTTTTGACCAATCTTGCGGAAGGCGACGTGCTGTTTATTGATGAGATTCACCGCCTTTCCCGCGCGGTGGAGGAAGTTTTGTACCCCGCGATGGAGGACTACGCGCTGGACATTATCATCGGCAAAGGTCCTGCGGCGCGCAGTATCCGCATCGACTTACCCCGCTTTACGCTGATTGGCGCCACCACGCGTGCAGGGCAACTCAGCACCCCGCTGCGCGACCGGTTTGGCGTGGTGCTGAAACTGGATCTTTATACCCCGGAGGAACTTGCCACCATTGTACGCCGCAACGCAGATCTGCTGGGGCTCCCGATCTCCGATGACGGGGCGATTGAGATCGCTTCCCGCTCCCGCGGGACGCCGCGTATTGCCAACCGCCTGCTCAAACGTGTGCGCGATTTTGCGCAGGTGTTGGGCAACGGAGAGATTACCTCCGATGTGGCAAACTACGCCCTGCAAAAGCTGGAGATTGACGCACTGGGGCTCGACAATATCGACCGGCGGATGCTGACCTCGATTGTCAGATTCTATGACGGCGGCCCCGTGGGGCTGGAAACGCTTGCCGCCACCATCGGGGAGGAAGCAGTTACGCTGGAAGACGTATACGAGCCGTACCTGATGCAGATCGGTTTTCTTTACCGCACGCCGCGCGGGCGTTGCGTCACCAAACTCGCCTATGAGCACTTAGGGCTCCCCTATCGCAAAAATGACCCCGCCGGCAATCAGATGAATCTGTTTGACGGCGAGGATCAGAACAACTGAAACTAAGTGAGCCACAGCGGAAGCGAAAACAGCGCGGTGCGCAGTTTTTCGTAAATTTTCGCGCGACAGCTCATCGGCAACGGGTTTTCCCCCTTCCCGCACTCTAAGGTATATGCTGGCAGCTTCATTTTTTCCAGGCACCAGTCGGTCAGCCCTCCGTAGGCGGCGCTTCCCTCCGGGATTTCCCGGCAATATCCGGTTGCCCGCTCAATCAGTCTGCTCACCGTTTCGGTCTTCGGGGGATTTGCTTCCGGAGTGCCGCAAAAGATCACTTCTCCCTGCGTGTGCAGGGTTACGACTCCGCATAATTGCTCCCGCCGCGCCCGGATCAGGCGCGCCAGCGCCGCACTTTCCGGCTCTGACTCCGGGTACTCCCCGGAAAACCCGCCCGGCGCTCCGCCAAGAAGCCCCCTGCGATGCTCAATGCTTTTGTGTGCTACAAAACCTGCGTCATAATTATGATTGAGGTCTACCCCACGGGCATTTGCCTGCCAGTGTGAAAAATCATCCCCTGCTTCCCCGTTCATGGCGTGCACCCGGTCGAAAAGCGGATTGTCTTCCGTGACGCTGTTGACTGCATATTCCACCCCGTCAGGGTTGAGCATCGGCACGACAAGCAGTTTCCGGTGCGAGAGCAGATAGGTCACCGACACACCTGATACCGATTCCCGGCTCTCTGCGCGGCGCACCAGTTCCGAAAGGAAATCACACAGCAACGCCGCGGTAATGCTCTCGCTCCCGTGGTGTGCACCTACGTATAACACCGTCTGCTCTCCCTCGCCGATTTCCAACAGCGGAATATCCGTGCCGAGAATTGAACGCGTCAACACTGTTTTTTTCACCATGGCGGGCAATTTTGCCAGTTCCGCCGCCACTGCGGAAATCGGAAAACCTGTTTCTGCCATATGGATCACCACCTCAGTGTATGTTATGAAAAACACTTCCTGTTTGTCAACAAGAAAGGAATATGATGGATTCAAAGCTTCTCAAAAAAGCCGCGTTATGGCTTTACCCGGTTGCCGCATTCTGCGGGCTGGTGATCTTCCCTTTACGGCTCTACTTTATCAGCGACACCGTGCTTTCCGGCACGTTGTGGCTGGATTTGTTCGACCTGCTGTTTAACTGGGCGGAGCCGGTATTGCTTTCGCTGATCTGTGCGTTTTTCCTTTTCGGCGTTTATCGCTACGGCACCAAAAACATCCGCCCGCTGATTCTGCTTTGTGCCGGGGCTGTTGTTTTGAAATATGTAACGATTGTGATTTCGGATTCGGTATTGATGGGCTCGCTGGATCTGACCGGCGGCGGGCTTTCTTCACTGATTTCTCTGTTTGCCGAAGCCGCACTTGCCGGGTTTATCCTCCTGCTGGCGCACCTGAAAATCACGCCGAGAAAGACAGAGGAACATGTAAAAGCCCGCGCGGCAGAAAAACTGGGAAAAGAATACGATGAAACGGCAGCGTTCTTCCCGTTCTCCAAAATGATTGATTTTAAAAATCCTCTGCTTTCCGGCGCCTTTTTCGGCGTATTGATTGTTACCGTGGCGCGTCTTGCCAGTTTCATTGTGGATGACGTTACGTTTGGTCAGTACGAGGTAGCTGACATTCCCTATACTCTGCTGTACGTCACATTGGATGTTCTCATCCCTGCGGTGCTTGGATTTTTCATCGCCCGTACAATGCTTTCTCACTTAATGAAAAACAATTAAATAAAAACCCACCCGACAAACGGGTGGGTTTTTATTTCAGAGCTTCTCTTTGACCTTGGACGCTTTGCCCACGCGGTCACGCAGATAGTAGAGTTTCGCACGACGGACTTTACCGGTGCGGATAACTTCTACCTTTGCAACTTTCGGAGAGTGAATGGGGAAAGTTTTCTCCACACCGACACCGTAGGAAACACGTCTTACGGTAAAGGTCTCGGAGATGCCGCCACCGTGTTTCGCGATGACAGTACCCTCGAAAAGCTGGATTCTCTCTTTGGTACCTTCCACAATTTTGTTGTGGACACGGACGGTGTCACCGATACGGATCACCGGTACCTCCGTTTTCAACTGCTCGTTTGTAAAAGCCTCAATCAGATTCATTGGGAGCCTCCTTAAAAATCCGGATGTTCATGCAGAGCGACGCAGCGGACCACCCTTATACTTGTGTAAACACACAGGTGATATTATAGCATAACTCTATCGGTTTTGCAAGGGCTTTTTGAAAAATATTCCGTATTTTTATTGATTTTCGGCATTTTTCTGCCGGGAAACCACCGCGCGGAGCACAAACAAGGTGCCAAGCATCAGGGCAACGGCAACGGGGAGTGTGATCATCCAGTTTTGCACAAAACCGGAAAGAATGTACGTCACAAAGGAAACTGCGGCAACCGTAACGGCATACGGGAATTGCGTGGTGACGTGATCCAGGTGGTTGCACTGTGCCCCGGCGGATGCCATGATGGAGGTATCCGAGATCGGAGAGCAATGGTCGCCGAACACGGCGCCGGCAAGGCAGGCGGACATGGCGATTACGCCAAGCTCACTGTTAAGCCCGATCCCCGCCTGCACAATCGGGATCAGAATCCCGAACGTACCCCAGGAGGTGCCGGTTGCAAAAGCTAAGAAGCAGGCAATCAGGAAGATGATGGCAGGCAGGAAGGATTTCAGCGCCCCTGCATTTTCCAGGATTTTCGCCACAAACACATCGGAGCCGAGCAGTGCCGTCATATTTTTCAGCGCGGAAGCAAGCGTCAGAATGAGGATAGCGGGCACCATGGCGGTAAAGCCCTCCGGGATGGACTTCATCGAAGCATGAAACGTCAGCCGCTTGCGGCAGATCATATAAATCACGATTACCACCAGCGCGATGACCGAGCCCCACGGCAACCCCACGCTGGCATCGGTATTGCCGAACGCCGCCGCCAGTTGCCACTGATACTCCCCTGCCGTAAAGAACCCGCCGACATACAGCAATGCCCCGATGCAGGAGATAATCAGCACCACAATCGGGAAAACCAGATCCAGCACGCGGCTGCCGTCCTCGTGAGTCTCTGCCGCCTCCTCCGGATTTTCCTGCGCGCCAAGTTCACCCTTTTCGCGGGCGTTAAATTCAAAGCCCGCCATTTTTCCGTAATCAAAGCCCATCAGCGAGATGGCAATGATAAAGACAATGGTCAGAAGCGAGTAATAGTTATAAGGAATTGCCCGCACAAATGCGGCAAGTCCTTGTCCGTCCTCCACATACTGGGAAACCGCCGCCGCCCAGGAGGAAACCGGCGCAATCATACAAATCGGCGCGGCAGTGGCGTCAATCAGATACGCCAGCTTTGCGCGGGAGATTTTGTGCGTATCGGTCACCGGGCGCATGACACTGCCCACGGTCAGGCAGTTGAAATAGTCGTCCACAAAAATCAGCACACCCAGCGCAAACGTAGCAAGCATCGCGCCCACGCGGGTCTTTACGTGCTTTTGCGCCCATCTGCCGAACGCGCGGGAGCCGCCGGACTTGTTCAGCAGCGAAACGATGACGCCAAGCACCACCAAGAACACAAAAATCCCCGCCTGACCGGAAACGGCGTGTACGATGCCGTCCCCCACGATGGCGTTCATCGCGCCGACCGGATTATAGTTGGCGTAAAACAGCCCGCCGGCAACCACGCCGACAAACAGACTGCTGAACACCTCTTTGGTGATCAGCGCCAGTCCGATTGCGATAATCGGCGGCACCAACGCCATAAAAGTGGCATAATAACGGCTGGGGGCGGCAACGGTACCCTTGCCCTCGCAAGACCCGCACACGGTACGCACCGCGCCTGCGTGGTTGCATTCGGCACAGCCCTGCCCGCCGCACGCGTCGCACAGCGTGGCAACGGCGCCGGCGCCGCCGCAGTCGGCACAGTCTATCACGGTGTTGCTGCGCAGCGTGCAGGAAAGGATCACCACTGCCACCAGCGCCAGCACGATGACGGCGAGATGAACAATCTGTCTTTTTTTCATAATCATTCTCCTTGAAGAAAAAATAAACAAAAGAAAAAACCGCGGCAAAACGCCACGGCAAAATCCCGCACGGGGACAATGACGGATAGCGCTCCACTTTCGTGACAGTACAGGACATCTTCTGCCAGGTACCAACCCACACGCCCCGGAAACGGCAAGCGGATTTCGGCGGTGTACCCTTTCGCACGCGGTATTTCCGTACCGGACCCGTGCTACTTTTGCAAACCGCACCTCTATCTACGTCAAATAGTATAACGGTTTCTCTTTCATTTGTCAAGAGGATTTCGGAGATTTTTCCGATTTTTTCAATATTTTCTGACAGAACTCCCAAAAAATCCTGCAAAAATCGGCAATTTCCCGCCAAAAGGGCACCAGCGCCACCACCGAGAAAAAGAGCGCGGGGAGTGACCCTTCCGCCACGGCACTGACGGCGGCAAGCGAACAAAGAAGAAACGAAAGCGCCGTTTTGCCAAGATGCCGGGAAAAAGCCAGAATACGCCCGCAGTCGATAGAGCGCAACAGAAAAACGAGCAACCACGAAGCCAGTGTTGCCAGCGCCGCCCCCTGCCCCGAAAGCGCGGGAATCAGCAAAAAGTTCAACAAAAGATTGACAAGAGCGCCGACCAGCGCCGTTAAGAGCGAGCGCCACGTGGAAAGGCGAAGCGCATACACACTGCCGAGAAAAGAACATAATACCGAGAAAAAAGAAGCCAGCGAAAGCACCGGAATCAGCGCGGCGGCACCCGAAAAGGAAGCAGAAAACAAAAACGAAACCACGCTGCCGCCAAAGGTGATCAGCAAACCGGTAAGAGCAAACACTGTGGGAAGAAACCAGCCGTAAATCTTGCCGAAAAACGCCGCGCAACGGTTTTTCCCTACCCGGAGTGACGCATAGCGCCAGACCTCCAAAAAAATCCCCGCCGCAAAGGTCAACAATGCGGGGATTTTCCCTGCCGCCGCATAAATGCCGGTTGCCGCCTGACCGTGATAATGGAGGAGCACATATCGGTCAGACAAGGCGATGACCCACCAAAGCCCTGCGGTCGGAATCAGGGGCAATGCGTAACGCCACATTGAAAACAGCAACGCACGCGGGAATTTTGCCGGGCGCAGTTCCCCGCGCCGCGCCAGAATCAGCGCCAACCCCAAGGCACTGACGGCATCGGCAAGCAAAATGGCGGAAAGATACCCGCGGATCCCCAAGGAGAGGATCGGCAGAAACAGCAACTCCAAAAACACGGTCAGAAGAGTGCAGAAAAGTTGCTGTACCGAATAGAGAAAATAGTCTCCCCCGGCGCGCACCAGATGCGCGGCAAAGGAATGTGCCCCGGCGCAAACGAGATAGCAGAAAAAAAGAAACAGATGATCGGAAAACACCGAAAACCCGGAAAAGAGCGGCAATAACAAGAGCAGCAATCCCATGCCCGGCAAAAGAGAAACCAGCCCTGCCCCCAGCACCTCGCCGCGCTTTTCCCCTCCGGCGATAAACCGGAAAACCGCCTCCGGGGCGTTGAGCGACAGGAGCGGAAGCAGCAGAACCGCAGTGCTGATGAGAATATCCGCCACGCCGAATTCCGCTGGCGAAAGGCAGGCGGTATAAAGCGGCATGAGAAAAAAGGACACGCCCTTTGACAAAAAGGATGTGACCCCAAGTATGATGGTATTTTTCATCAATCCGGGCTTTTTTTGCATGGCGGCTCCCTCTTTTTTCTTTGTTTTTAGTATCGGAAAAAAGCTACGCGATTACGCGCGAAAAAAAGTGGCAACGCACGGCGGCGCGTTGCCACTTTTTTAAAACTAACCGATAATCTTTCCCTCTTCCACAAAAAACGGAAGGCTGTTATGCCCATGTAAGGTAGCGTCTGCCAAAAACACGTTTTTATCCAACACCGAAAAGCCGATTTTCGCGCCTGCTTCCAACCGGCACCCCTCCAGCACCACCGAATTTTCGACTAAGCACCCGCCTCCGATGCGCACATTACCGAAAATCACGGAGTTGCGCACACAACCTTCAATCACGCACCCTTCCGCAATCAGCGCATTGGAAACCGAAGCGTTTTCGCCATACCGCACCGGCGGCGCGGCGCGCACTTTGGTCATCACCGGGCGGTTGGGGTCACCTAAAAGCTCCTCTCTCATTTTGCCGTCCGTGGCAAGGCGGATATGCAAGCGGAAATAGTCATCCAGTGAGCGGATCCGGTAAAACCGCTCCCCGAAATGATACACCGAAACCGTACCCTGCAAAATCTGCCGCCGCACCACATCGGTGGTAAAGGAGGTGTATTTTTTCAGTTCCGCCTCCCGCAGAATTTCCCGCAGGAATGCGGTGCGTGCAATCCAGATATGGAGGTCACTGTCTCCGGCAACGGCGTTTTCCTCTACGCCCAGCGTCATGGGCGCGCCGCTTTTTTCGTGTGCCGCAATCAGCTTTCCGAAATCGGGGTTGGAAACCGTATCACAATCTGCGCACAGAATATGTTCCGTCTTTACCCGATCCAACAGCCCCCTGATGCTGAGCAGGGATTGCAGGCGGGAGTTATAGGATTCCTTGGGGTTGGCATATGCCGCGTTGTAGGGCGGCAAAATGCGGATCCCCCCGCGGTGGCGCGCCAAATCCCAATCCTTGCCGGATCCGATATGTTCCATTAAAGAATGATAATTATGATGGGCAATCACAAAAATTTCGGTCAGCCCCGCATTGACCATGGCGGAAAGCGGAAAATCCACCATCCGGTAGTACCCACCGAAAGGCACGGCGCCCATCGTGCGCTTGCGGGTCAGCATCGGCACATCGCCGTCATGCAGGTTGGAAAGAATAATCCCTGTTACGCCGCTCATACCGCCGCCTCCCTTCCGATTACGGTCAGCTTTCCGCCGGGCTCCCCGATGCGAGCCCCGTCCGGTACCCGCACCGATTCGTCCAAAATGGCGTACTCCACCGTGGCGCCCGCTTCAATCACCGCGCCCCGCATCACAACGGAGTTGCGAACAGTCGCGCCTTTGCCGACAACTACACCCGGCGAGAGCACAGAGCTGGTAACCTCCCCCTCAATCCGGCAACCGTCGGAAATAATGGAATCACAGACCTTTGCCCCCTCACAGATTTCCTGCGGGGCAAGCGCCTCACTGCGGGAGCAGATGGCTTCTTCCCCGAACAGGTCAAATGCCGGTGCCGCGCCGATCAGATCCATATTTGCCTGCCACAGGCTTTCCAGCGTCCCCACATCCCGCCAATAACCCGAAAAACGGTAAGCATACAGCCCGCCGCCGTCCTTTAACATGGCGGTGATTACGTTTTTGCCGAAATCGTTGGCGGAGGCGGGGTCGTTGTCGTCCGCTTCCAAATAACGAAGCAGATATTCCGTATTGAAAATATAAATGCCCATAGAGGCAAGATCGCCTTTCGGCTTTGCCGGTTTTTCTTCAAAAGCGGTGATCCGCCCCGTTTCGTTTGCCGAAAGAATCCCGAAACGGCTTGCTTCCTTTTCCGGCACGCGGATAGCGGCGATTGTTGCGTCGGCGCCGTTTGCAATATGGCTGTCCAGCATTTCGCGATAGTCCATCCGATAGATATGATCCCCCGAAAGCACCAGCACATAATCGGGCGAAAACTGCCTGATAAACTGCCGGTTCTGCCACACGGCATTTGCCGTGCCGCGGTACCACGCGCCACCCTTTTTTGCCTGAAACGGAGGGAGAATATGTACCCCGCCGAAATTCCTGTCCAGATCCCACGGTTGCCCGTTGCCGATGTACTCACTGAGTACCAGTGGCTGATACTGCGTCAGTACACCCACGGTGTCGATGCCGGAAGTCACGCAGTTGGAAAGCGTAAAGTCGATTATGCGGTATTTTCCCCCAAACGGCACCGCGGGCTTTGCCAGTGACGCCGTCAGCGGCTGTAATCTGCTGCCCTGCCCGCCCGCAAGAAGCATGGCAATACATTCTTTTTGTTTTTTCATAGTTGTCCTTTCCCCGGCACGCGCCGGATTGATCCGGGATTCTTGTCCGTTTTATTATATGACAAGCTACCGCGCAAAATTCCGCGAAAGTAAGGAGAGAAAATAAAATTATTTCATAAAAAAAGCCCCCGACAGTACTGTCGGGGGCTTTTTGATCTGCGTCAATGCATGATCAGTCGCAGTTTTCCCAGTTATGGTAGACATTCATCACGTCGTCGTCATCCTCTAAGTTTTCCAGCAACAAACCCATAAATTTGAGGTCGTCCTCAGAGGTCAGCGTAACGGTGTTGGTCGGCACTTTGGCGGTCTCTGCCGAGAGCACGGGGTAACCGGCTTTGACAATTGCGTCGTTGACCGCGTACAGGTCGTCCGGTACGGTGTAGATTTCAAACACACCGTCATCGGAGGCAAAATCCTCCGCACCCGCTTCCAGCGCGGTCTCCATCAGCTTATCCTCGTCAATGTCGCCGTCCTCATTGTTGACCACGATCACGCCTTTTTCTTCAAACATAAAACCTACGCACCCGGAGGTACCGAGGTTGCCTTTGAATTTGTTGAAATACGCGCGCACGTTGCCTGCGGTGCGGTTGCGGTTGTCGGTGGTGGTCTCCACTATCACGGCAACGCCGCCGGGGCCGTAGCCCTCATAGGTGATTTCCTCATAACTCTCGCCCGTGCTGCCCATCGCTTTTTTGATGATACGGTCAATGTTGTCGTTCGGCACGTTGTTGGCTTTGGCTTTCTGAATCAGATCGCGCAGTTTGGAGTTGGAAACGGGATCCCCGCCCCCTTCTTTGACGGCAACCGAAATCTCTTTGCCGATTTTGGTAAAGACCTTTGCCTTTTGCGCGTCGGTCTTTTCTTTTTTATGCTTGATATTCGCCCATTTGCTATGTCCGGACATATCTGTATCTCCTTAAATTTTTTCCAGTTTCTGCATGCAGATCAAAGGCAGTGCGTTGCCAAGCACCACATTGGTCGCTTTGGTAATTGCCACGCGCGTGGCGCGCACGGCGGGGTCGCTTGCTGAGAGAATCGGGCAGTTGTGATAGAAACGGTTGTACGCCGCCGCCACGTCCAAAATATATCTGGTAATGACGGAGGGCTCATAATCCGCCAGCGCAGAGAGCACCTTTCCGGGGAAAAGCGCAAGGGTTTTGAGCAACGCCGCTTCCTCCTCTTCGGTGATGACACGTGCGCCGTTATCATCTTCCCCGGCTTTGCGCAACACGGCGCAGGTGCGGGCATAGGTATATTGCGCGTAAGGACCGGTATTGCCGTCAAAATTGAGGGCGTCCTCCATAATGAAGTTGATGTCCTTATTGCGGTTATTGGAGAGATAATAGAACACGATCGCGCCAACGCCGACCGCCTCGGCAACGGCTGCCTTGTTTTCAAGATCGGGATTTTTTTCTTCCATAATCTTGGAAACTTCCTCAATTGCCGCGGCAAACAAATCGCGCAACAACACCACATTGCCGGTTCTGGTTGCCAGTTTGGCACCGTTGATGCTGACCGTGCCGTAAGGCACATGCACCAGCTCGTTATACCAATCGTAACCCATCAGCTCCACCACCTTGAACCACTGGGCAAAGTGCAGGCTCTGCCCCGCGGAGGTGACGTAGATTGCCTTGTCAAAATGATAGGTCTCTTTGCGGTAGACCGCGGCGGCAATGTCACGCGTGGGATAAAGGGTGGAACCGTCACGTTTCAGAATCAGGCACGGGGGCATCCCGTACTCCGACAAATCGACGATGGATGCGCCGTCATCGATTTTCAGCAGTCCTTTCTCGCGCAGTTTCTGCACCTCGGCGGGCATTTTGTCGGTATAAAAACTCTCGCCTTTATAACTGTCAAACGTGATACCAAGTTGTTTGTAAGTTTTCTGATATTCGGCAAGGCTGATTTCGATAAACCACTTCCAGAGCGCCAGATTTTCGGGGTCGCCCTGCTCCAGTTTATGGAACTCGGCGCGCGCTTCGTCTTCCAGTGCCTTGTTTTCCTCTGCCTCTTTGTGGAAGCGGACGTAAAGCTCTACCAGTTTATCAATGCCGCCCTCTTCGATCAGCTCCTTGCTCCCCCACTTGCGGTAAGCCACGATCAGCTTGCCGAACTGAGTACCCCAGTCACCAAGGTAGTTGATCCCGATACAATGGTACCCTGCAAACTCGTGCAGTTTTTTTAAGGAGTGCCCGATCACGGTTGTGCCGAGGTGCCCGATGTGGAACGGTTTTGCCACGTTTGGCGACGAGTAGTCCAGCACCACGGTCTTGCCCTTGCCGATCTCAGCGGAGCCATACTTTTCCCCCGCGGTAAGAATCCCGGGGAGCACGGTGCCCGCAAGGTACGCACCCGAAATGCGGATATTCAGATACCCGTTTACCGCCTCGGCGCGCTCCACGCAGGCAAGCCCCGAAAGGCATCCGGCAAGCGCTTCTGCAATCTGCACGGGCGAGCGGCGGAGCGTGCGGCTGAGTTTGAAGCACGGCAGTGCCAGATCCCCCATCGCAGGGTCTGGCGGGTACTCCAGCATGGCGGAGATTTCCGCGCACTCCGGCAAAGCCGCGGCGCCGAAAACACCCATGCCCTCACGCAGGCGTTCTGCGATCATTTTTTTCACAGTCAGCATAACAATCCTCTGTTTTTTAAAATAGACATTTTATTATACACCATAACGGCTCTGCTTGCAAGCCCTTTTGCACAAATTTCAGTCACCTGCGACCGAAAGTCCGCGCACTAAAATCTCCGGTGCCACAATCATGGAGCGACCGGGAAAGCCGGGCTCCGCCGTGGAGGAAACGCCGTCCACCGCTTTGAGAAAATCAAAGAAGTTTCCCGCTACGGTAAACGAATGCACCGGTGCGGCAATTTCGCCGTTTTTCACCAGAAACCCGGCGCTCTCAATGGAGAAATCGCCCGTCACGGCGCTGGCGCCCGCATGGAAACCTTTCATTTCGGTGATATACAGCCCGTCGCCCATACGGCGGCAAAGTTCTTCAAAAGTCTCCTTGCCGGGCAGAAGCATCAGGCAGGACGGCGCAATGGAAACCGGCTCCGCATAAGAGCCGCGCACCGCATTGCCGGTAGAGGTGTTTCCGGTCTGTACCGCGGTGGTCAGGTCATACAGAAGGGTTTTCAGCACGCCTGCCTCTACGATCTTTTTCTCAAAAGTAGCAACACCTTCCGCGTCAAACGGCATCTGCATGGCATGTGCGGGATAAAACGGGTCATCGGAAATCGTCACGCACCCGGCGGCGATTTTTTCGCCCTCTTTGCCGCGCAGGAGCGAGAGCCCGTGCAACGCATTTTTGCCGTTAAAGACCCCGGAAAACGTGGAGAGGATGTCTCTCACAACCGACGCTTTGAAAACCGCATCGTATTTTCCGGTCGGCACGGTGCCGGGGCGCAGTTTGCCCAGCGCTTCTTTTACGGCTTCCGCCGCGATGTCACGCACGTTATCACCGGCGTAAAGCGCAAAACCCTCCGCCGATTCCTCCCCGTCTTTGAGCACTGCCTGCGCATAGGTGTAGCGCGTGGTGGCGGTGTGGGAGAGATCCAGCCCCTTGGAGTTGGCAAGCGAAACCGAAACTTCGGTCGCCCCCGCCCCGGCACTGGTACCATCGGTCACCAGCGGATTTTCGGCATAGATTTTCTCCTGCAATTCCATCACCGTGCGGCGAAGCTCGCCGGAGGTGGGCAGGGGCAGCGCCTTTGCCGTGGTCTTCCTATAATTTGCGCCGGCAAACCCGTCAAAGAAAACCGGCTTTTCGGTAGAGTCAATTACCGCGGCGTTTGCCACCGCGCGGTCAATCAGCGCCAGCAGTTCCTCTTTTTCGGTGCTCTCGGTAGATGCCGCGCCGATATGCCCGTTGACGGCACAACGGAACGTGACGCCGCCGCTCTCGCCAAAAGTGCAGGAGTTGAGCTCATGCTTCATGGTGTCCGCCCCGAGTTCGGTGGCGGTGCGGCGATAGAGATCGTATTCGGACAGCCCTTTTTTCTGCGCTTCGGCAAAGATCAGCGCTTTCATTTCTTCAAATTTCATGAACGGCCTCCTACGGTAATTTTCTTTACACGGATGAGGGGCTGACCCACGTCGGTCGGGATACTGCCGCTGGATGACCCGCACATCCCCTGCCCTGTGGCAAGGTTTTGCCCTACCATATCAATGTCCTGCAGAATCTGCGCCCCGGTACCGATCAGCGACGCGCCGCGCACCGGCTCGCAGATTTTGCCGTTTCTCACCAGATACCCCTCGGTCACGGCGAAATTGAACTCGCCCGTCAGAGGGTTGACGGAGCCGCCGCCCATGCTTTTCGCATACAGCCCGTTTTCAATGGAAGCAATAATGTCCTCGTTTTTGTCGGTTCCGTTTGCGATAAAGGTATTGGTCATACGGGAAGTCGGCTCATAGGTGTAATTTTCCCGGCGGCTGCTGCCGGTCATCGGCATGCCCATCCGGCGGGAGCCGAGGCGATCCACCATATAGTTTTTCAGCACGCCGTTTTCAATCAGCACGATGCGGCCGGAGGGGTTGCCCTCGTCATCCATATTATAGGAACCCCACGCGCCGGGGATGGTGCCGTCATCAATAGCGGTCACTTTTTCGTTGGCAATCTTCTGCCCCAGTTTTCCCGCCATCTGCGAGGCGCCGATGCCGACGGAAGTCGCCTCCAGAGAATGGCCGCACGCCTCATGGAAAATCACGCCGCCGAAGCCGTTTTCAATCGCCACGGTCATCACCCCTGCCGGGCAATAAACCGCGCGGAGATTGGTCAGCGCCTGCTCTGCCGCGCATTTGCCGACGGAAGCGGGCGAAACCTTTTCAAAAAACTCAAAGCCCATTCCGGCGCCGGGGCCGAAAAAGCCGGACTGATTTTCCCCGCCGTCCGCGGCGACAGCCGAAACGGCAAGCCGGGTGCGGGTTTTGCGGTCTGAGCGGTAAAGCCCCTCGGTATTCGCCACCGTATAATGGCGATCCACATCCAGATACATCCCCGTCACCTGCACGATCTTGCTGTCCGTTGCGGTGGCGGCACTTGCCGCCTCCCGCAGGACATCGGCTTTTTCAGCGGTCTCTACCGCGTCCGGGTGTCTCGTTACGGCGTGCACATCGCCAAGGTTATCCTTTTTCAGTTCCGCACGGCTGATTCCGCGTTTGCCCTCCCCCACGGCGCCCGCCACGGCGGCGGCACAACGGAGAAGCCCCTCGCGTGAAAAATCGGAGGTGGAGGCATAGTAGGTTTTGGTGCCGCAGAAAGCGCGGATACCGGTGCCGGCGATGGTCAGGTCTTTCACGGACTCCACCTTACCGGAAACCAGCCGCAGTGTGTTGCTGTGCTCCCGCTCGGTAAACACCTCGGCAAAATCTGCCCCGGTGGAAACGGCGATGTCAAGCAGTTCTTCCAATAAAACCTTTGAAATCATATTCTTCCTTTCCCGCTCAGTCAGGGTGGCGTTCCCCTAAGATGAGCCTGTATTTCTGATAAAAACTTTCAAAATTGCCCGCGTCCAGCGCGTCACGGATTTTTTGTGTGAGATCGTTGTAAAACCAGAGGTTATGGGTCACGGCAAGGCGCATCCCGAGCGACTCCTTGGCTTTGAGCAGGTGGCGCAGGTAAGAGCGCGAATAGTTGCGGCACGTGGGGCACCCGCACCCCTCGTCAATCGGGCGGGGGTCACGGGCGTATTTCTCGTTCAGCAGATTGATCTTACCGTGCCAGGTAAAGAGATTGCCGTGCCGCGCGTTGCGGCTGGGCATTACGCAGTCAAAGAAATCCACGCCGCGGTGTACCGCTTCGAGAATATTGCAGGGCGTGCCCACGCCCATCAGGTAGCGCGGACGCGGCTTGTTTTCGGGCATATGCGGCTCCACCGCCTCGATAATGCGGTACATCTCTTCGGTCTCCTCGCCCACGGCAAGCCCGCCGATGGCGTAACCGTCAAGATCCAGCTCCGCAATCTGATCCATATGCCACGCGCGCAGATCCTCATAGGTGCTGCCCTGGTTGATGCCGAACAGCATCTGATGCGGGTTGATGGTATCGGGCAAGGCATTCAGGCGCGCCATTTCCGCCTTGCAACGCACCAGCCAGCGGTAGGTGCGCTCTACGGATGCTTTCACGTAATCATACGGCGCGGGGTTTTCGATGCACTCGTCAAACGCCATGGCAATGGTGGAGGCAAGGTTGGACTGGATTTGCATACTTTCTTCGGGTCCCATAAAAATGCGCTTGCCGTCGATATGAGAAGCAAAGTGCACACCCTCTTCGGTAATTTTACGGAGCGGCCCCAAGGAAAATACCTGAAACCCGCCGCTGTCGGTGAGGATCGGGCGATCCCAGTTCATAAACTTGTGAAGCCCGCCCATATCGCGGATCAGCGCGTCACCGGGGCGCAGATGGAGGTGATAGGTGTTGGAAAGCTCCACGCGGCAGTTGATTTCTTTCAACTCCACGGTGGAGACCCCGCCTTTGATGGCGGCGCAGGTGCCTACATTCATAAATACCGGCGTTTCAATGTCGCCGTGCACGGTATGAAGCACCCCGCGGCGGGCGCGCCCGTCCTTGTTTTTTAAAATAAAATCGTTCATTTTCACGGTGCCGGGAGTACAGCCCGACCCTTTCTGTTATTTTTTGGTTTTATGTACGCCCGAACTGGCGGTCAAGATTGGCTTTGGTCAGCACCATGGCGACCGGGCGGCCGTGCGGGCAGACCGTAATATCCGGGATTTCGGATAATTGATCGCAGATTTCCTGCAAATACTCCGGCGGGTAGTCTCTCCCGCCTTTGATGGCGGCTTTGCAGGCGCTTTGGTAAAGGGCTTTTTCAAACACGATGTCTCGCGCCAGCTCCGCGTTTCCCGTGCCGTCATGCAACATCGGTGCAAGGCTTTGCAACAGCTCCGCCGCCGCGTCGGCAGACAGCCCGACCGGAATCTCGTCCACCGAGAGGAGATTGCCCCGCACGGTAAAGGAAAAACCGATTGCCCGCACCTCGCTTTCAAACGCGACCAGCGTTTGCGCG
>URMC01000013.1 GCA_900548735.1 uncultured Eubacteriales bacterium
ATCCGTATCTCACCGCGGAACTGGGCGGCGGCATGCAGGTGACGTTGCGCCGCCGCGTGGGCATTGCCGCCAAGGATACCGAGGCGATTTCGGTGTGTATGATCGGCTCCGGCTCCGCGATGCTGGGCTATTATATGTACCACGGTGGCACCAACCCGGAGGGGAAATTTTCCACGATGGAAGAATCCGCCAAAGTCGGCGCGCCGAACACCCTGCCGGTAAAATCCTATGATTTTCAGGCAATTCTGCGGGAAAACGGGGAGCCGCACGAGAGCTATCATCTCACGCGCCGCCATCACCTGATGCTTGCCGATTTCGGGGAAATTCTTGCCCCCGGCGTGACCCTGATTCCGCCGGAGAGCGCCGCCGACCCCGCAGATCTGGAGACCCTGCGTTTTGCGGTACGCCACAATGCGGAGAAAGACTGCGGCTTTGTCATTATCAGCAACCACCTGCGCAAACGGACGCTGAAAGAACACCGGGGCGTGGCGTTCCGCCTGCAAACCGCACACGGCGTGGTGGAAACGCCGCCCGTGACCGTGAAAAACGACGATATGCTTCTCTTGCCGTACCGGATGCCGCTGGGGGATGCGGTGCTGGAATCCACCAACGCCACACCGCTGTGCAGACTGGGGGAACGTTGGTTTTTCTACACCGATGAAACGCCGGTTTATCGTTTTTCCTCTGGCAGTGCCGAGATTGTGACGCTCAGCGAAGCGGACTCCCGCCGGGCATATCGCTTTGGGGGCAAATTGTATCTGGCGGATTGCGCACTTTATGAAAAGGACGGCGAGGTGATCGCCGAGATCGAAAAGGATACCGAAGTCACCGTTTGGGGCGAGCGGGGAGAACCGCAAAAATTCACGCTTTTTACACACCGTTATGGGGGATATTGTGAAATTGCCCGCGAAGCGGAAGACGTTTGGAGCGTTACCGTGACCTATCCCGGCGGCGATGCCGAACCGATGCTGGAACTGGATTTTGCCGGGGATCGTGTGGAGATTTTTGACGACGCCGCGTGCGGGCATCTGATTGCCGACTGGTTTGCCATGGGGTTGCCGCTCCGGCTGGCGCTTGACGCTTATCGTCGTCCGGAAAGGTTGTTTGTGCGCGTTTACCCGTCTGTAACCGAGGGGCGTTATTTTGATCTTCCGGTGCGGCAAGGGCAGGAGCTGACAAGTGCCCGCCTGTTTGCCCGTTTTTCGCTTCCTTGCCGGGGGTAATTGCGCCGGCGCAAAAATCTACCTTATAAATATAGAGGCGTGCGCCGCAAACTACCCGTTTGCGGCGCACTTATATATTATATATAAAATGTAGGGAATTGCCGGGCGGATGGGAAGGGCATCTTTGCTGTGAATTTTTTGTAAATCACAGGGCAATGTGATTTTTATAAAACGTACCTCCGGGGGGAAGCACGAAAATATATTGTCTATTTCGCTGATTTTTAGGGGTGAGCAAGCCGAAAACCGGGTGCGCTTTTTCATCATTTTATATAAATACCGGTTCCCGGCTTTTGCTTGACCGGGCGGCGGAAGCGCACGGCGTTGCGCGAAACGGCTTTTTCCGCTTTGCGCGGATACAGTGGATGTTTTCGGGGCTTTTTTCCTTGCAATTTCACGCAAAAACCTTTGCAAAAAAATCAAATTATTTGTTAGGTAACACTTGACAAACGAAAATTCATATGCTATAATATGCGTACTAAGGGAAGAATTTCCGTTTTTTACGGTTTGCATTCTCTCTAAAAAATTAATGAGGAGGTATGTAAGTGCAGGCAGTTCAACAGCAGCAGAAACTGCCGGAGGGGAAGAAACTATCTGCTGACAAATACCACTTATTAAAATTAGACGAAAGGAAAAGAAACATGAAAAGCAAATTCGGTTTGATCAGGGTCTTAGCAGTTGTGTTTGCCCTGGTGCTTTCCATCTCTCTTGTTTCGTGCGTAAAGGACGAAGATCTTGACTCTGTCAAGGCGGATGCCGGCAAGACGCAGGAGAATGTCAACCAATTGCAAACGGACGTATCCGCGCTGAAGAAGAGCCTGGAGACGATTGCAACTGAACTCAAGAAAACCGCGGATGACGCCGCGACCAAGGCTGCTTTTGAGAACGCGAAGAGCGCGCTGGAAGCCGCTGATGCAAAACTGGCAGAGGATATTGCTGCGGCAAACACGGCAATCACCGAGGCCAAGAATACTTATGATGCTAATATCGATGATCTGGAAGCGGCTGATGCAAAGCTGAAAGAAGATCTCGGCAAGGCAAATAAGGCGATTGAAGATGCAAAGAAAGACTATCAGGCAAAGATTGACAAGATCATTGCTGATTTGGGTGAAGTGAAAAAGAGCGTTGGCGACAATGCCAGCGATATCGAGAAGTTGCAGAAAGATCTTTCTGCGCTGTCGACCAAGGTCGGAACCCTCCCGACCATGGAGAATCTGAAGGATTACGTAAAGAATACGGATCTGAACACCAAATTCGCTGATTACCTGAAAGAAAACAAGTACATCACGGTTGCTGATATTGCAAACTTCGTTTCGGAGACTGACATTGATGCGAAGATTACGACTCTTGAAACGAAAGTGACTGGGCAGATCAACACGATTAACAGCAATCTGTCCTCCCTGGAAGAGAAAGTGAATGGCATTGTCGGCGAGGGCGACACTACGCTGGCTGGTACGGTTGCTTCTCTGAAAGAGTCTGTTAAGACCCTGGAAAACAAGAAATTCCTGGATGACTACATTGCTCTGACCAAAACCCTGCAGGGCGACGGCGAGTACTCCTTCAAGAACTTCATCGCGAAAGCCGATGTTGTTACGAAGGGCCCCTACAATGAAAAGGAACTGAAATCCTTCCAGGCTCAGATTGAGACCATTAAGTTCTTCCTTGCAAGAGCTACCACGATGGACGAAGTCAAGAAAGCCTTTGAGGATCTGGAGGCTGCAAAAACCGGTCTGCGTTCTCTGACGCAGGTTGTGCAGGATTACCTGAAGGAATTCACGGTAATTGCAAACAACAAGGCAACCAAGGATGCATTCGCTGAACTGACCGAGGCATATAACGCATTGGTGGAGCATGAAGCAACCACCACGAAAGACCTGGAAGCTGTTGCGGCTTACAACACCGTAAAGGCTGCTTACGAAAACTTCTTCGGCACTGAGATTGTTCCCGATGAAGCGGGTACTATCGGCGCTGTGAAAGCCGGCGCGAATGTTGTATCCTTTGTGAACGCTAACCTTGCAGGCAAGACCGTGGTTTACGGCGCTTCTGATGCGAATGTTGCCAAGGCTGTTGAGGATTACAACGCCTTTAAGGCAGCATACTTCGCAAACGAAGAATGGAATGCTTACTACGGCATTGTGAACGAGAAGGGCGAGGCTGAGAAGGCTGATGCTTCCGTTGTTGCCGAATCCCTTGCTATGGGCGCGGAAATCCGCGGCTACGCACAGAGACTGGAACTGCTGAAAGCAGCGAAAACCAAACTGGATGCGAAGTATGAGGGTGGCAAACTGGCGTTTGCTTGGAATGACTACAACGGTGGTACCGATGTCAGACCGATCGCCAGCAAGGACGAAACTGCTAAAAATGTGAATGAGGTAATTGCTGCTTGGATCGCCGGCGGTGCTGAGGGTGAGGAATGGAATGTTCTCCCCGATGGTGTGGCGAACGAGTTCGGCACTTACAAAGACTGCCTGAATGCTCTGGAAGATGCAAACATCAATGCGATTCTTGAAGCTGTAACCGGCAAGGCTACCTTCAAGGCTGACCTTGACAATGCACTGGCCTACATTAAGGCTATGAATGATCTCTACATCGAGAAAGATGTAAAGAATGCTATCCTTGATGCTATCAGCGCGCTGGTAGACATTGAAAATGTGGAACTGAGCTCCACTGTCAATGGCAAGATGGAGTCTCTGAACACGCTGATCAACGAGCTCTTCGCGGCTGTTGCGGACATTGACAAAAAGTACGAGAACAAGACCAGCGGTAACGCTGCCGATATGGTTCCTGTCGCTGTTGTGGCAAAGGTTACGGCTTACCTGAATCAGTACAAGGAACTTGCTAAAGAAATCAAAACCGTAAAAGACACCTACTATGTGGATGGCAAGGGCTCCATTGCAAACCTCAGTTCTGAGGCATACGCAATGATCGCCACCTTCGAGAACAATGTGACCAAGATCTGCAATGATCTGAAGGCTGCACTGGACACGGAGATTGTGAAGACCGTTACGGCTCCTGAAGCAGCGACTCTGCTGACGGAAATGAAGGCGCTTTACGCTGAGTACACCAAGGCTGCTTACGAGGCTTATCTCAAAGCAAAAGATTGCCTAGATAAGATTGAAAACGTGAAGCTGGATATGGGCAAACAGCTTGGCGAAGCGTTTAGCTACGTCCGCGATGCGATCAAGAACTACAAGCTGACCTTTAACACTCCGATTACTGCACTGGATGTGAAGGAAGACGGCACGGAAGTAACTGTTACCGTTTACCTGATTGAGCTGCAGGATAACCTGACCAAGATGTGGGAGACTTATGATGCTTTGGCTCAGACGGCAATGACTGAGGCTGCGGCAATCAATACCACCATTACCGGTCTGAAGGACTGCAAAGCCGAGAAGATGAACAATTACACTAACATCACCACTGCGAAGAGCACTATGGACGCATGGTTCACGCGCTACTGCTCTGCGGAGACCGAGGATAAGACCTGGGCGAAGATGGTTGCTGAGGATCTGGTTGGTATCCCGCTTTACGGCGAATCCACCGGTAACTATGAGTTCATCGACGCAACTCTGTTCAACACGCTGAACACCCTCAACGCGGCTACTGTGAAGGCTTACAATGAGGTTTACACGCCTGCTTTGGCTGCTTGGAATGAGAAGTATGACATCGCAAAGGTTGATACGACCATTCATGCAGGTAAGAAGTACGAAGAGGCTGATGCCGCTTGGACTGAACTGCTGAAGAACTATGATGTTGATCTGAACGACGCGTACCTGGGCCTGAAGGAAGAGTATAATACCAAGAAGGCTTATGATGCTGTGAAGGAGACCTACACGGCTAACTGCAATGGCGCTGATGCTGCTGCACAGAAAATCATCGAGCAGATTAACGCACTGGTTGCGGCATATGCAAACCTCAAGACCTATGCAGATGTGACCGCAGATATCACGAATAACCTGAACAAGGTTGATACAGATCTCCAAAACTTCTACAATACCTACTGCGACGGCAAGTGCTACTTCTGGCTCGCAGAGGAAGGCGAAGCTGAGGCTGGTACCAACAACAATGGCGAAGGCGCGAAGGACTACATTGTGGAGCTGGAGAAGGTCCGCGCAATGGTGAAGTTCCTGACCGAGACGAAGGATTGCGAAGCGGCAATCATTGAATCTCAGCGCAAAGCATTCGTGTCCACGCTGACCAGTGTGGTTTCCAACGGTGAGAAGGGCAACCATGCAAGCCAGTTGATGGATATTGCAACCTACACCAATGCGTACATTGATGCGGTTCTGAATCCTAAAACCACCCCGGGTACCGGCGAATAAGACAATTTGAAATAATCAAATAAACCCACACCCCCTGCCGAAAGGCAGGGGGTGTTTTTCATAGTTTGAATTATTGATAAAATCGGCGTGCAAAGCAAAAAACCGTACCGGAAAACGGGCAACCGTTGCTTGTCACCTGCGCCGCCTGCGGCGGGGGCACCCAAAAAATTTACACATTCCGCCGAAAATTGTATTTCCATTTTCCCGTTTCATATGGTATACTGAAAACAGGGGCAAGCCCCCAAATCTAAGGAGGAATTTTTTATGAAAACCAGAATGTTATCCCTGATCCTGTGCTTTCTTTTGCTTGCCGGAATAGCGTTGCCGCTTTCCTCCTGCAGCAAAGGGAAAAAACCGCCGGAGGGTACCTATACCCGCATGACGGTGGACGTTAACCCCAGCATTGAATTTATGGTGGACGACGAAAACAAGGTTGCTTCCGTCACGGCGCTGAACGATGACGGCAGCATCCTGATCGCCGGCGAGGCATTCGTCGGCAAGACGCCGGAGGAAGCCACGCAGCTGGTATTGCAGCTTGCCACAGACGCGGGGTATCTCGTCAAAGGGGAGATTGTCTCTGAGAAGGGCGAAGAGAGTCAGACCGTCACCATCACGGTTTCCGGCAATACCAAATATGCGGAGCAACTGCGCAAAAACGTGAAAAAGAATGCGGAGAAGTTTCTCAAAGACAACAAGGTGACCGCCGCGGTGAAAAACGCCGAAGCCAAAACGTTGGAGGAACTGCGCGCGTTTATCGTGTCTGACGGCATCTTTACCGAAGATGAAGTCAAAGAAATGACCGAGGAACAACTTTACAAGGCGCTGGCGGCGGGGAGAATTGAGACCGCACAACTGCTGACCGCCGAAATGCGGCAGGCTTACTACCGTGCCAAGGAGTACCGTGTGTCGTTTGCCGAAAAGCAGGCGACCATGGATATCATCAACGGCATGGACGAAACATACCGGCTGGCGCTTGCCGCATACAGCACCACGCTGACCGCTTACAGCAAAGCCATTACCGATCTGGATGAGTTGCGCTATCGGTTGCTGGTTTCGCCGGATTCCGATTATCAGCAGGCACTTGCCAAACTGCGTGACGCGAAAGAGGAACTGCTGAAAGAAAAGAAGCTGATGCTGACCGTCAAGGTGAACGACGAAAAGTACGCGGAAATCAGCGTCTCCTTCAAACTGAGCGAGGAGAATTACAACAAAATGCTGAAAGCCGTGGAGGACGCGGGCTCTGCCGCCAACCGGCTGATGGAAAGCGCCGTCACATTCCTGCGTCAGCAGGAAACTACCCTGCGGGAGCTGGAAGCGAAATTCCCGGAGGAGATTGCCGGCAAGCTGACCGCAGAGGCAAAGAATATCGAAAACAAGATCAACGAGGTGAAGGACGGCTTCTTTGCGGAGTTTGAAAAGGCGCATAAGAGCGACATCGAGCAGATGGAAAAGGACCTGGAAGCCAAAAAGCAGGAACTGATCAACGACGCAAAGGGTTGATTTTCCCACAAAAAAGGAACCGGCACTTGCCGGTTCCTTTTTTGTGTGTAGGGAGCGCCCGGGGCGCCCCTTATTTCAGTTGCACCGTGAAAACGGCGGTATTGCCGTTTTCCGCGGCGGCGGTAATTTTGCTCTTATGCGCTTCCGTAATGGCACGGGCGATGGAAAGCCCGATGCCGAAGCCCTTTTCGGTGCGGGCGGGGTCGGCGCGGTAAAAGCGGTCAAAAAGCAGTTCCGGGTGCTCGGGGAATTTGCCCTCAAACGCGTTTTTCTCACACAGGGTGACCCCTTTTTTGTTTTTGGAGAGCGAAAAGAGGATCGGCGCGCCCGGCGCCGCGTATTTCACGGCATTGTCCAGCAATACGGAAATCAGGCGGCGGATGGCGTATTCGTCCCCATGGTATGTCACGCCCGGTTCTATGCCAAGCTGTAATTCATGCCCCTTCGCGGCGGCAAAATCACGGAAGGATTCCGCCACCTCGCCTGCCACATCGCTGATGGCAAAATCGGCAAAATGCAAAGGGGGCTGTTCTTCGTCCAGCCGGGAGAGCGTTACAAGCTCCTCCACCAGCTCGGTCAGCTTTTCGGTCTGCCCGCGTGCCTTGTCAATCCATTTCTGCTTGCCGACCTCCATCTCCAGCACCGAAAGGCTGGCGGAAATGACGGTAATCGGGGTTTTGAGTTCATGGCTCGCGTCGGTAATGAACTGCTTCTGCTTTTCCGCCGTGCGTATCACGGGGTCAATCGCCCGGCGGGAGCAGAGCACCATGGCAACGTAAACCAGCAACACACAGCCAACCAGTGATACCGCCGAAAGAATGCCCAGCACCGCTACGGAGTGAAGCTCGGTATGGTCATCCAGAAACACCGCCATCCGGTTTCCGTCGTCGGTCGTGGTGACAAGGTATTTGTACCCGCCCGTAAAGCCGTAGCCTTCCCCGTGCCGCAGGGCGGTTTCCAAATATTTGTCGGTATCGTTTTCGGTCACGGCGGCGATGTTGCGAAGGTCCGCGCTGATCAGCGCGCCGTCTGCGGTATAGCGGAGCACGAAATAGCGGGTGGAAAAGGGCGTTTCCGCGTTGAGATGATGCTTTTTGTTATCCCCGGGTGTGCCGGGGGCTTTGTCGCCCGGCTCACCGGTCGGCGCCCCGCCGGCAGCGGAACCGCCCGGCACCTGTGTGCCGTCAGCAGCTCCCGGCGCTTGCGCACCGTCTGCGGGGCTGTCGCCTGCGTTTCCCGGTACATCCGTTCCCGGTGTATTCGGGGGGATATTGCCATTTTCCCCCGGCTCCTCCGCGGGGCTGCCGGGCACCCGACCCTGATTTTGCGCGATCAGGGAAAGCATATCCGTCAGATCCCCGTTGACGGTGGCAAAATGCGCGATATTCACGATCAGGCAAAGCAACAGCAGCACCGCCGCGGCGGAGAAGGTTGCAATGCGGATGAACCGCGCGCGTAACTTTTTAATCATTGGTTTTCCCCAATACATAGCCAAGACCCCGGTTGGCGTCAATCGTCACACGGGAGCCGATGGCTTTCAGTTTTTTGCGCAGGTTGGAGATATGCACCCAGACCACGTTGATCTCCGATTCGCTCTCATACCCCCAGACACGCTCCATAATGCGCTCGGCGGGAAATACAATCTTTGGGGAGCGCATAAACAACTCCATCACCTGCAACTCCTTTCCGCTAAGGCGCACCTGTCCTCCGTCGCAGTCCATCACGCCCCCCGCAGGATCCAGCGAAAGATCGCCGAAACGCAGCACGTCCGGGGTGTAATCGTTTCCGCGGCGCAGCATGGCGCGCACCCGGCAGATCAGTTCATCCGGGGCAAAGGGCTTGGGCAGGTAGTCGTCCGCACCGGCGTTGAAGCCGGTAATGCGGTCGTCCTTTTCCCCTTTGGCAGTCAGCATTATCACCGGGGTCCTGACCCCCGCCGCGCGGAGTTTTTGCAGTACCTCCACGCCGTTCATCCCCGGCATCATCACGTCTAAAATAATGGCGTCATACTTCCCGGCGGTGGCGTATTCCAGCGCCGAGATGCCGTCATGCACCGCCTCCGCCGAAAAGCGGTTTTTCTCAAACAGGGCGCAAAGCGCCTCGGCAAGATCCGGCTCGTCTTCCGCAATCAGCAAACGCATAATAGCCCCCTCCTTTTTTCCTCAGTATACCGCATTGTGCGGTGAAAATCAAGCCTTTTTACAGGGCGTCCTTTTCGGTTTCTCTCCCGCATACGATGGGCAGATTCCCGTTGCGGCAACGAAGCTCATCCAAAAACGCCTTCGGCACGCCCGCGTCCCTGAATACCACGCGGTAATGCAGTTCAAACAAACTGCCCATATTGGTGGTTTTTACTTTGTCCAACGTGTATTCTTTGGTGTAGCGGGCAAGCAGATCGTCAAACACGCCCTCGTAGTCAATGTTTTCCGGGATGGTGATTTTCAACGTCCGCTCCCCGGCGGTGTTACCGCCGAAGTGACAGAGCGTCAGCAGCACAAACACGGCGGCAACTACGGCAAAGAACACCAAAGCCAACACCACATAGCCCATACCGGTGGCAAGCCCCAGCGCCATGGCGAGAAAGATTGCCGCAATTTCCCTTGCGTTGCCGGGCGCGGAGCGGAAGCGCACCAGCGAGAACGCCCCCGCCACGGCGACCCCGGCGCCGAGATTGCCGTTGACCAGCATAAGGACTACCTGCACCACGGCAGGCAGAACGGCAAGCGTAATGGCAAAACTCTTGGTGGTGCGGGCACGGAAGCCCGAAAGCAGCGCGGTGGCAATGCCAAGCACCAGCGACACGGCGGTGCAGATAAAAAACGAAGAAACGGTCAGACCGGAAGAAAGAATCGAGTTAAGCACTGGGAAGCGCCTCCTTTTGTAAGACAGAATTTTGTGGTTTTTGCTTTAAAATATAATCGGTATAAAATCGCCCGTATTTGGAAAAGGAAACCGGATATGCGCCGACCTCGGAAAGCAGGCGGCAGAGCGGCAGGGGGCACACCCCCGGCAGTTTCAGTTCCATCAGTATGGGGTCGTCGTCAAGAAGCGGAAAGCCGCCGTCCCCGGCGCGCAAATCCAAGTCCTCCTGCCGATAGCGCAGGTTTTCGTCAAAGGTCACGCGCAATTTCGCGTCCGCCCGCCCGAAGTATGCCGCGCGGTCATAGCCGATGAAAACCTTT
The DNA here is from genome assembly GCA_900548735.1 of uncultured Eubacteriales bacterium. Classification (GTDB taxonomy): domain Bacteria; phylum Bacillota; class Clostridia; order Oscillospirales; family CAG-272; genus Firm-07. Next base: position 10,225 of record URMC01000013.1, read on the forward strand.
GGCTTCGCCTGATAAAATTGCTGAAACCATAAAATTTCCCGCTCCACCTGCGAAGCGCCCGGCGCCGGGGCATCGCTTTTCAGCAACGCTCCCACGTGCGCGGCGTCGGTTTTGATCCTTCTTTTATATACCACGCCGTCGTATTTTTTCTTTAATTCCGCAAACACGGTGCCGTTTTCCTTTGGCACGCCGTAACTGCGCACCCGCAGTTTTTCTTTGTAGACCGGCTTTGCGATGGATGTGCGGATGAGGTGCCAGTCCTCGGTATCATAATAAATGTTGCAAATGGCGGTTTTGCCGTATTCGTCCGCCGCGAAAAGCCCTGCAAGGCGCGGCAACAGGTACGCATACTGGCGCCTTGAGAGGAAGTATTTCTCCTCCACGCGCTTGAAATTATATTGAATTGCCCCCATGGTATCCCTCCTTTTGTCCTTATCTTACAATGTCAACTTAAAGGCAACTTAAAGTGGGGCAAAAAAGTTTTTTTGCGGAATTTTCAAAAAAGCCGCTTCCTTTAAGTTGCCTTTAGTTTGCGGGGATATGATGAAGTTACCAAAGAAAAGGAGGGTTTTTCGGATGAAACATTTCACAAAAATCTTGGCTTTGATTCTTTGTTTATTGATAGCGGCTCTGCCGCTGGTTGCCTGCGACAAGGGCACGGAAAACGCCGGCACCTCCGGCACAACCGATACCGACGGCACGGGAAGCGGTACCACCACTTCCTCCGGCGCGATCAGCGATAACGAAACCTCGTCCGATACCACCGGCAGTGAGGCGGAGAAAACCGTGGAGGAGGTTGCCTCCGATACGGTGGCGGCTCCGGACACCACAGGGGCGACCGTAATCATTTTCTCCGGCGAGACGGCGAGCGTGAGCGGCAGTGGTGCCACGGCAGAGGGCGGCGTGGTCACCGTGAGCGCGGCGGGCACCTATGTACTTCGCGGCACGGGCGCGGGACGCGTGATTGTCAATGCCAAAAAGCAGGACGTGGTGCTGGTGTTGGAAAACCTGAATCTGACCTGTTCGTACGGCAGTCCTCTCTATATTAAGTCGTCCTCCACCACGGTTTACCTGGCAGACGGTAGTGAAAACGCGCTGACTGACGGCGAGGTATACACGTATGACGACGAATATTCTTCCGCCGAGGACGAGGAGCCGAACGCGTGCCTTTACTCCAAATCCGACCTGATTATTGCCGGCAGCGGAAAGCTGATCGTTACGGCAAATCAGAACAACGGCATTACCGGTAAAGACACGCTGAAAATCGACAGCGCTACCGTCGTGGTCACGGCGAAAAACCACGGCATCAACGGCAAGGACAGCCTGACGATCCGCGCGGCAAAAATCATGGTCACATCGGGCGGGGATGCGCTTCGTTCCACCAATGACTCCGATACCGCGCTTGGGTTTATCGTGATTGTGGACTCCGACCTGACGCTCACTTCGGGCGAGGACGGCGTGCAGGCGGAAACCACGCTGACAATCAGCGGCGGCACCTGCACGGTGACCTCCGGCGGCGGCGCCTCCGGCAAGGTGGATTCCGATACCAGCGCCAAAGGGCTGAACGCAAACGGCAACCTTTGCCTGCTTTCGGGTGCCTATGCGCTGAACTGCTGTGACGACGCGATCCATTCCAATGCAAATATCGTGATCAAAGGCGGCACGTTTACCATTGCGACAGGTGACAACGGCATTCACGCCAACGAGAACGTTACCGTTTCCGGCGGCGCCATCACGGTCACGAAAAGTTATGAGGGCATCGAGGGCAAAAGCATTGACCTGACGGGCGGCGAAATCAGCGTGACCGCGAGTGACGACGGGCTGAACGCCGCAGGTGGCGCAGACAGTAGCGGTTTCGGTGGACCGGGCTTTGGCGGCGGCGACCGTTTCGGCACCGCTTCTTCCGATGTTTATATCCGCATTGCGGGTGGCAAACTGTATGTCAATGCCAGCGGTGACGGGATTGACTCCAACGGAAATCTGATTGTTTCGGGCGGCGAGACCTATGTAGACGGACCGACCGGCAACGGTGACGGCGCGCTGGACTATGACGGCACGGCAACCATCACGGGCGGGATTCTGGTGGCGGTCGGCTCCTCCGGCATGGCGCAGAATTTCGGCACGGCGTCCACGCAGGGCAGCATTCTGCTGAATTTTTCCACCGGCTCTAAGAGCGCGGTTACACTGACCGATGCACAGGGTAACGTGCTGGTGAGCTACACCCCCTCCAAGACCTATAACAGCGTGGTTATCAGTTGCCCCGGGCTTGTGCAGGGCGGAACGTATACCGTGTCGGCATGCGGGCAGAGCAGCAGTGTCACACTGAGCAGTCTCATTTACGGCTCCGGCATGGGTGGCGGCGGCGGTCAGCCCGGCGGCAATCAACCCGGCGGCAACCGCCCCGGCAGACCGTAAAGCGGTGCAACAAACAGGCTGTTAAAAAACGCAATGTTTTTTAACAGCCTCTCAAAAATGCCAGTCGGGAACCCGGCATTTTTGATGCGATCTTGGTCGGTTTTGCCACCCATGTCTTGACTTTTTCGGCTTTTGGGCGGCAAAACGGCGGCTTTTTGCCGCCGAGACCAATGTCGGCGGGGTGTTCAAAACTCAGTTTTGAGTTTTTGAACACCCCCGCTTTTGTTTTACCCGTACTCTCACGCAAAAGTGCGGCACTTTGGGTGCACTCGCCCAAGCCTTTGCAGGGGCGACCATTGGTCGCCCGCAAGGCTCCCTCCCACGTTGACGCGAAGCGTCAACAGGAGCTCCCGCGTGAGCGGGTGAGGGAGAGCGGGAGACAACGGAGTTTTTGCAAGGTGGGGAAATTCATACAGTTGTCGCACCCAAAGTTTGGCGGGTGATATCCAAAACAAAAACTAATTTCTAAGTCGCGCTCTCCCCCTGCCGCCTGTCGGTGCCACCCTCTGTTGACGCTTCGCGTCAACGTCGGAGGGGGGCTTTTTTCGCCGCGCTTGGGGAGATAAAATTTCATACAAGCGGGCGGATATTGAAATCCGCCCCTACGGTGTGTACACTCATTCCCGCTATGTTCACACAAACATAAAAGGCTCCCTTGTGCAAAGGGAGCTGGCGCGCGAGCGCCTGAGGGATTGTTTTGCTTAGATTTTTTGCCTGATAAGCGGGAGGGGAAACCCCTCCCCTACAAAATTTAGTCTTTGCCGGTACGTGGGCGACCAATGGTCGCCCCTACGATGGGAAAGGCGCACACCCGCGATGTCCCCACAAACTCCGTAGGGGCGGCGGTTGCCGCTTTGCGGCAACTCATATCCGCCTGCTCTGACGCAAAGATACTCTTTCTTTTATTCTATCAGCTTCCATACCCGCTTTTCTTTGCCGGAAGGAGGCGCAAAGAAAAGCGGACAAGGGGCAACGCCCCTTGTCGTGCAAACAGAAACGCCAAAAGGAGACGCGTTAAGGGGGCTTTTTGAAAAAAGCCCCCTTAAAATCCCCTAAAAACTTTCCCACAACTGACGCCGGGATGTGAGGTGTTTCTCACCTCAAATGATTCAAAAACTCCCTTGGCGTGGTATGATAGACCCTTCGGAAGGTGCGGATCAGATTTCCGGCTTCGCCAAACCCGCATTGCTCCGCCGCGCCCTGCAGGCTCTCACCCGCGCGCAACATCGGCAACGCCCGCCGCAACCGACATCGGTTGCGGTAATCCAACAGCGTATAGCCTGTATATTTCCGAAAGCCTACCAACAGGGTGGTGCGCCCGACGAGTAGCCTTGTCGCAAGCTGCTCCGCCGTGCATTTTTCTGCGTAATGCTCCTCGCAGAACGCCAGCGCATCGGAAATATACGCAGGCGGGCGCTCCGCCACACCCGTAACGCTACGCAACTCCCCCGCAAGCGAGAGAAAATAAAATAGCAACAGCCGCCAGCGCAAAGGGGCGGTTTCTTTTTCCATCTTTTCCGCAAGGGTGAGAAATTCCGAAACCCGCTCCGGCGGCAACGTCAGCACCGTCCCCGCCCTGCCGAACAGAGCCAGCAGCCCCCGCTCCTCACTCCCCGCGCCGTCGGTCAGTTCAGGGGAAAACAACAGGTTGATCCGGCGGTAAAGCACCTCGCCCATGCAGGAAACAAAGTGCGGCGTGCCCGGTGCGGTCAAAAGCAATCGCGCGCCCTTGCCCTCGTGCGTTTCTCCAGGTAATAGCACCCGCACATCACCGGAAAGAATCAGGCTGATTTCATAATAATCATGCCAGTGAAAATGCGCCATGTTCGGGCGGTATCCCTCGTATACGTCGGTGTGAAACAGTCGCCAGTTTTTTCCATAGCCAAAGTTTTCCGCCAAAGTCTGCATTGTCTCACCCCCTTTGCTCCATCTTAGCAGAACGCCGAACGATTTTCAAGCATTTTGCCGTAATATCTTCAAAATTCCGAAAAAACCGAACGATTTGCATATTTTCGGAACATTCCGCCCTTGCCCCCGACGCGCTTTCGTTTTATAATGAAGAAAAAGGGGGCTTTGTATGGCACGTTTGTTTGAAGAGCATATCACCCGCCGCGTGCGGTGCCTGGACGGCGCATGGTGTTTTCGGGCAGACCCTGCGGATGTGGGGGAAGCGGAAAACTGGATGGCTGGGCTGCCGGGGGGCGAGTTTACCTCGGTGCCGTCGGTGTTCAACCTGACCGGGGGGCTGATGGACTATGAGGGCGCCGCGTTCTATGAAAAGGAATTTACCACCGCCGGCGGGTGCCTGCGCTTTCTGCTTGACGGCGTGCTGACGCACGCAAAAGTCTTTTTGGACGGCGTTTTGCTGGGGGAGCACACGGGCGGGTTTACGCGTTTTTCCTTTGTGGTGCCGGGCGTGAGCGCCGGGCGGCATCGCCTTTGCGTGATTGCCGACAACCGCTTTCATGCCGATTCCATCCCGCAAAAAAAGGTGGATTGGTATCACTGGGGCGGCATTATCCGCTCGGTCTGGGTGGAGGAATTGCGGGGCATTTCGGTGCTTTCCGCGCATCTGGTGTACATCCTGAATGACGATTTAACCGCCGCACGGGCGCACTTTGCCCTCACGTTGTATAACGCCGGGGACACCGCCGTGACCGACACCGTAACGGCAGAACTGGCAGGGGAGACGGTGGCAACGCTCCCCCTCACGCTCGCCCCGCACGAAACGCGGGAGGTGGAAACCGCGGCGTTTACCGTTACCCCCGTGCGCCTTTGGTCGCCCGAAACGCCGGAGCTGTATACCATGGCTCTGCGTACCGGGAGCGACGACCTGATTGACCGTACCGGCTTCCGGTTAATAGAGGTGCGGGAGGGGCAGATCCTGCTCAATCACCGCCCGGTGGAATTTCGCGGGGTCAACCGGCATGAAGAGCACCCGGATTTCGGCTTTGCCTTCCCGCAAAATCTCATACGCCGTGACCTGGAGCTGATTCGTGCGGCGGGTTGCAACGCCGTCCGCGGCTCTCACTATCCCAACTCCAAGGATTTTGTGGATCTGTTGGACGAAACGGGAATGCTGTTCTGGAGCGAAATCCCGATGTGGGGGTGCGGTTTTTCGCGTGAATCGCTTGCCGACCCCGCCGTGGTCGCCGCGGGGCTTACCATGCACCGCGAAATGGTGGAGCAGTATTACAATCATCCTTGTGTGCTCTTTTGGGGGATGCACAACGAAATCCCCTCCGACTGTGAGGCGGCGGTGGAATTAACCCGTATATATTATGAGTTTTTAAAGAAAAACGGGGGGAATCGACTGGTGGTTTATGCCTCCAATGTGCCGGAAACCGACCGGTGCCTGGCGCTTTGCGACTGCATTTGCCTCAACATTTATCTTGGCTGGTACGGTGGTAAAATTTCGGATTGGGACGCCTATACCGACCGGTTTCTCGAAAGGCGCCGGGCGCTGGGGCTTTCCCACCTGCCGATCATTTACAGCGAGTTCGGCGCGGCGGCGGTCTACGGGAGCCATGATGACGAATCGGTGCTCTGGAGTGAGGAGTATCAGGCAAAACTGCTTGCCCATTGCCTGACGCTTTTCCACCGTCACCCCGCCGTGGTCGGCGCGTTTGTGTGGCAGTTTGCGGACATCCGCACCTGTCTTGCCGCGGGGATCAACCGGGCGCGCGGTTTCAACAACAAGGGCATTCTCAATGAGTACCGCAAGCCGAAACTGGCGTATCGTGCGGTCAGGGAATGCTACCTTTCGTTTGCCAAGGAGGAAAAACAATGACCGAGAAAACGGCGCGCCCGCTGCGCGTATTGCAGTTTGGCGGCGGGGTATTTCTGCGCGGATTTTTTGACTGGATGCTGCAAAAAGCCAATGACTGTGGTGTGTTTTGCGGGGATGCGCTGATTGTGCGTAGCCGCACCCGCGGGGCGGACCCGCTGGCAGAAAATCATTTTCGCTATACGCATATCGCGGCGGATGCCACCCATCGTGACGTGACCGAGGTCAACTGCGTGCGCGGCTCCGTGTGCCCGGCAGAGGACTGGGAGGAGTTTCTTTCCACCGCGGAAAACAGGGAGATTGAAGTGGTGGTTTCCAATACCACGGAGCGGGGAATCGAATACCGTCCCTGCCCTTATTTGCCCGAGACCTGCCCGGAAAGTTATCCCGCAAAGCTGACGCACTGGCTCTATCGTCGCTATTCCGGTGGCGGCAGGGGCGTGTTGATTCTGCCGCTGGAACTGATTGAGAGAAACGGGGATACCCTGCGGGAATACGTGCTTCGCCACGCGGCGGATTTTGCCCTGCCGGCGGCGTTTGCCGACTGGGTAAGAAGCGAATGCTCTTTTCGCAATACGCTGGTAGACCGCATTGTTTCCGGCTCCCGCGAGGGGGAGCCGACAATCAACCGGAGCGAGTATTTTCATCTGTTTGTGATTGAAGGTCAGCCGGATGCCCGCCTGCCGTTTGACAAGGCGGGGCTGAATGTGCGTTTTGTGCCGTCCGTGGTGCCGTTCCGCACCCGCAAGGTGCGGTTGCTCAACGGTGCACACACCTCGATGATTCCGTATGCGTTGCTTCTGCACATCGAAACGGTGTTTGACTGTATGCAAAGCCCGGTGCTTTCCGCCCACCTTTCCCGCTGTATGGAGGAAATTATTGTTTCGCTGGGGGAGGAAAGAGAGGATGCGGAACGCTACGCCGCCGATGTGTGCGAGCGCTTCCGTAACCCGGAAATCGCACACCGTTGCCGGGCTATTGCGCTTTCCTCACTGGCAAAATTCCGCGTGCGCGTGGTACCTTCCATCCTCGGTTATGTCGAAAAAACCGGCAAAGCACCCACCGCGCTGTTGACGGCGCTTGCCAAGCTGATCGTGTTTTACAGGACGGATGAGCCGGAGGATGACCCCGAGGACATCCGCCGCGTGCGGGAACTGCCCCTCCCGGAGCTTTTGGCGGATACGGCGCTTTGGGGGGCGGATCTTTCCCGCTTTGCCGGGGAGGTGAGCGCGCTTGAAAATTCATGAAAGCGACAACGTAGAAGTGCGTGCCGACGGGCAGAAATACGCGCTTACCGCGATGGAAACGGGGGAGACGGTCATCAAATACGGTTTTCCCATCGGCAGGGCAACCCGAAAGATTGCCGCCGGGGAGAAGGTCAGCCCCGCAAACCTGCACAGCGCGCTCTCCGGCACCGGGGAGTGGCAGTACCGCAAAGGCGCCGCGGTCGCCCCTGTCGGCGAGACGCGGTATTTTGAGGGGTATTTGCGCAAAGACGGGCGCGCGGGCGTCCGCAACGGGTTGTGGATTATCCCCACGGTCGGCTGTGTCAACGGGATTGCGCGGGCGCTTGCCGCCAGATGCGGCGCCACAGCGCTGACGCACCCTTACGGTTGCTCGCAACTGGGGGATGACCTGCAATGCACCAGACGCATGTTGGCGGCGCTGGCAAAACACCCGAACGCCGGGGGCGTGCTTTTGCTGGGGCTTGGATGTGAGAACAACACCATGGACAGCATGCGCGCGGCGCTGGGGGATTATGATCCCGAACGGGTGCGGTTTCTCACGGTTCAGGACGTGGAAAACGAGCTGGCGGCAGGGGAGAAGATTCTCGCAGAGTTGCGTGCGGTAATATCTGCTGACAAAAAACAAAAAATCCCGTTTTCCGCACTACGTATCGGGGTGAAATGTGGCGGGAGTGACGGATACAGCGGGATTACGGCAAACCCTGCCGTGGGGCGCGTTTCGGACGCGTTTTACGCCGCGGGCGCCAGTGTGCTGATGTGCGAAACGCCGGAGGTGTTCGGTGCGGAGGAGTTGCTCTTTTCCCGCGCAAAATCCGAGGCGGTTTTTGAAGAATGCAGCAGGACGGTGCGCGAATTCCGCCAATATTTCATCGACCACGGGGAGCCGATTTCGGAAAACCCCTCCCCCGGAAACATCGCGGGCGGGATTACCACCCTGGAGGAAAAATCGCTTGGCTGTGTGCAAAAAGCAGGGCGGCTTCCGCTTTGCGGCACGCTGACGCCGGGCGCGGAACCTTCCAACGGGCAAGGGTTGTACCTGGTGCCGGGGCCGGGGAACGATATGGTTTCCTCCACACTGTTGGCGGCGGCAGGGGCACAACTGATTCTTTTTACCACGGGCAGGGGTACGCCGTTTGTCGCGCCCGTGCCGACGCTGAAAATCGCCTCCAACAGCGCGCTTGCCGAAAAGAAACCGCACTGGATCGATTTTAACGCCGGGGTGTTGATCAGTGGTGAAACGATGGAAAAAACGGCAGGGGAACTGTTTTCCCTGTGCGAAAGAACGCTGAACGGCGCGCTTACCGCCGGGGAGCGGAGCGGATACGCCGACATTGCCCTGTTTAAAAACGGGGTCACGCTTTGAGGGGGGCGTATGGAAAATTTTATTGCAGATGTGCCGATGGAGCATCGGATTCTCACGCCGGAGGACGGCGCGCAGTATTTTTTCGGATATTATGATATGAGGGCGGATGACGGCACGGGCAGGCATCTTTGCCACCGGGTGTCGTTTGCCGACCGGTTGCCCGCGGCAACCGACGTTGCGGAATTAGGGTATTTGCAGGATCGCCGGTTTTTCCCGTTTGCCGCCACCACGGCGTGGAATTTTCAGCAAGGGGCGATGCTTGAGTATCATCCGAGCGAAAAAAACACCGTGTTTTTCAACACGGTAAAGGACGGGGCGCTTGCCACTGCCATTCTGAATTTTGAAACCGGCGCGGTGCGCTATGCCGACCGACCGACGGCGTGTCACTCTCCGGACGGGCGCTGGGGGCTTTCCGTTCATTTCGGCAGAATTTTCGATTTCCGCCCCGGTTACGGTTATGCGGGCTTTCCGGATCGGAACGCCGCGGTGCCGGCGCCCGCGGATGACGGCGTTTTTCTGACTGACCTTGCGGGCGGCACCTCACGGATGCTGTTCAGCCTTGCGGAACTGGCGCCGATTTCCGGGTTTTCCGCAGGGGAGAAGTTGCTCGTCAATCATATCACCTTTTCGCCCGACAGCGACCGGTTTTTGTTCCTCTTACGTAATTTCCCCAGCGGAAAGACCCCGTGGCTGACCACGCTGATGGTGGGGGATCGCACCGGGCAGGTGCGCCCGGTGTTGCGTGCCACCTATGTGTCGCATTATTACTGGCTGAGCGCCACGGAAATCGTTGCGCATTGCACGGTGCCCGCCCTGAGCGAGAAAAAGAGCATGTACCGCCTGAACGTGCTGACCGGGGAGGCAACCGAGTATGATATGCCGTATTTCGGGCAGTATCCGAACGGGGATATTCATTGCCGGTTGTCGGCAGACGGAGAAGCGATTATCGGGGATGGGTATGAATTCGGCGGGTATCGGCGGCTGATGGAATACCGGATCGCCACGGGCGAGTCACGGGAGCTGTTTGCGGCAAGATCGCCCAAGCCCGGATGCCTTGACATCCGGTGCGATCTGCACGCCCGCCCGGTCAGCGGCGGGTGGGTCAGTTATGATACCACCGAAAACGGTAAGCGTGAAGTTGCCGCAGTGCGCCGTAAGGCGGGGCTGAACGGCTGACGCGCCACCTGCGGTGGGGGCACCTGCGGTGCAGCTTTCAGAGTCAGTTGGGTGCATACAGCGAATGTTCGCACCAAACACCGTCAGGGGCATTCCATATGCCCCCGCCCTGACGCAAAGTTACTTTTTCCATTCCGTTATCAGATTCCACAGTTCTTCTTTTTCTTTTGAGAGAGCGCCCGGTAAGCCGAAACCATTCGGTTTTTCGCGAAGCGAAAAACTGCGACACCGTGGGGGCTTTGGTTTACCGGGTGCTCCGGCACAAAAGAAAATGGACAAGGGGCAATACCCCTTGTCGGCAAAAAGAAAATGCCATACAAACATTCCGGCGGCGAACATACTGACTCTATTGCCCGCCGCAGGCGCGCGCAAGAGGGGACTTTTTATAAAAAGTCCCCTCTTGACTCCCTCAAAAATTTTTACACGGCATATGCCATGCTTTCGCTGTGTGCGCCCAACTGACTCTGAAAGCCCCGCCGCAGGCGGCGCAGGTGGCAAAAGCATAAAAACCCGCCGGCAGTTTCCTGCCGGCGGGTTGTTTTGTGATCAACTCAGACCTCGGGAATGTTGATTTCCACTTCGCGGCCGAGTTCGGCGGATTTTGCAATGCCGTCGATAATCGCCTGGTTGTAGATGATCTGAGAGGACGGAACCGGCGCGGTGCCGCCGTTCTTGATCGCGTCCAGGAACGAACGGATCTTCAGGTCAAACAGCGTAATGCCTTTCTTCGACTCGGACGTGACGATGATCGGGATCTCGGTCTCGGTCTGCTGACCGCACACCTCGTGATACAGCTTCATGGGGCCGCCCACCGTGCCGTTCCAGCACTCGGTAGAGGGAATCCGCAAGCCGCCCTTGGTGCCGAGAATAATCGTGTCACCGGGGGTGTCCATATTCATTGCCCACGCAATACGGAAGTCGAGGATAATCCCACCCTCCAGACGGATAAACGCCGCCGCAAAATCGTCCACGGCAAACGCTTTGGCGTATTCCGGATGACCGGTTTTGACGTAGTTGCTGTAATTCGGGTCGGTGCCGAAGAATGCGGACTTGTAGCCCGAAACCGTCAGCGGTTTCGGATAGCCGATGGCGTTGAGCACCATATCGAGGGAGTAGCATCCGATGTCACCCAGCGCGCCGATACCGGCGGTCTCATCGGTGATAAAGGAGGTGCCGAACGGGGTCGGGATGCCGCGGCGTCTGCCGCCGCCGGTCTGAATATAGTAAATCTTGCCAAGCTCGCCGGATTCGACAATCTTTTTGATCATCTTCATATTGGCGTCAAGTCTGGGCTGGAAGCCGATGGAAAGGATCTTGCCGCTCTTCTTTTCCGCTTTTCTCACGGCAACCGCCTCGTCCAGCGTCACGGTGAAGGGCTTCTCCAACAGCACGTTCAGCCCGTGCTCCAGCGCGTAAATCGCGGGGCCCGCATGCTGACGGTTGTAGGTGCAGATGGTCACGGCGTCCAGATTCAGCGACTTGTCGTTGATCAGCTCCACGTGATCCTTGTAGTCGGTTTTGACGTTCTCCACACCGTATTTCTCAAAGAAAGCCTTTGCCTTACCGGGGATCAGATCCGCGCCTGCCACGATCTCTACGTCGGGCTGTTTGAGCAGGGATTTGATATGGGAGCCGGCAATCCAGCCGCACCCGATAAACGCAATACGGATTTTCTTGGTGGTGTCAATGACCTTTTCTTCCTGCGATTCTTTGAACGCGTTCAGGTCTTTGTCTTCTGCCATGTTTGCCATTGTTTTCTCCTCCTTAATAACCGATGGATTTGAGATAGTTGATGCTCTTTTCAATGCACTCCATGGGGGTCAGACCCATCGAGGGATTGTCCTGCTCTACCACGACCCAGGTAGCGCCCGACTCCTCGGAGGCTTTGAGGATTGCAGGGATGTCCTGCATGCCGGAGCCAACGGGGCGGAACTCAAAATCGGTCGGGCGCTTGGGCGCCGTGCTCTTGATGCCGATCAGCTCATACATATTTTCGGATTTGGTGCCGAAAAAGTCTTTCAGGTGCACCACAGGGCATCTGCCGGCATACTTGCGGATGTAATCCGCCGGGTTCTCGCCGCCGATATTGACCCAGCAAACGTCAAGCTCGGTCTTCAACAGGTCGGCAGGAACGCTGTCATACAGCTCATCCAGCGCGTATTTGCCGTCCACTTTCATAAACTCAAAGTCATGGTTGTGGTACAGGAGCTGGATGCCGTAGCCCTTTGCCACTTCGCCCAGCATTTTGATGTTTTCCACAACCTCTCCCCAGCAAGGCGTACCGGGGCGATAGTCGGGAGTGAGGTACGGCACGGCAACAAACTTGCAGCCGACCTCGGCATATTTGGCAAGGATCCCTTTCGGTGCGCCGCACATATCCAGATACGGCACATGCGCGGAGATCGGTACCAGACCGATTTCTTTGCACATCTTTGCAATGTCAGCGGGGGTGTTGCCGTAAAGCCCGGCAAACTCCACACCGTCATAACCCATTTTTTTGATTTTTTCCAGGGTTCCGCGAAGGTCCGCCTTTGCGTCCTCCCGCACGGAATACACCTGAACTGCAATCGGTAAAGCCATGATAAGCCCTCCCCATTTATAGATTTGCAATTTCATTATAAGACAAAACCTGCCCGCAGGCAAGTCAATTTTGGGTGCGAAACAGACAAAAATTGCTCACTTTGCCAAAGAAAGGTTCTGCGCCCCGCCGCCCCCGATTGACGGGAGGGGTAAAACGGGCTATAATATAAGTGGAACGAAAACAGCCGGGGCGTTGATCCCGGCAAGAAAAAAAGCACAAAGCTTTCAAAATACGCCGTCGAGGAGGCAGAGGAGGAACATATGCGCACGTATATTTCAGAATCCGATTATGAAAACCAAATGAAAAACACGGTTGAGCCGGCACTGGCAGCCGTGCGGCAATCCGGCACCTTCCGCGTGGCGGACGGCACGGAGCTGGCTGTGGCGCTCTACCCGGCAAAAGACCCGCGCGGCAGTGTGGTGATTGTGCACGGTTTCTCCGAAACGGCGGAAAAATACCGGGAACTGATCTGGTATTTCCTGAACGAAAATTATACCGTTCTGGCATACGACCAGCGCGGGCACGGGCGCTCCACGCGCACCGCGCCGGCTGACGTGACGCACGTGACGGCGTTTGAAAATTATGTGGAGGATCTGCACGCCTTATTGGAAGCAAAGGCGGAGGAACTGCCCCGCCCGCGCTATCTCTTTTCGCACTCGATGGGGGGCGCGGTAGGAGCGCTGTTTCTCATCACGTATCCGGGCTTTTTTGAAAAAGCGGTGCTCTCCTCGCCGATGATTGCGGCGCGGCATGACGGGTTGGGTCTGCACGCCTGCCGGGGCATCTGCCTGTTTTGTATGAAAACCGGGCGGGCGGCAAAACGCATTTTTGTTTCGGGCAAAGCAAGCGACCCGACAGGCGAAACGCCGGAAACCAGCGCCTCGGACAGCGCCGCGCGGTTTGAGTATTACCGGCAGCTGCGCCTTGCGCACCCGGTGCTTTTCTGCGGAGCGCCTACCTATAACTGGACGTATGCCTCCCTTGGGGTCACGAAAAAGATTCTCGCCAAGGGGGCGCCGGAGAGCGTGAAAATTCCGGTACTTCTCTTCTCCGCCGATAACGACACCCTGGTCAAACGCAAGCCGCAACAGGAGTTTATCCGGCGCGTGGCACATGGCACCTTTGTGACCGAGCCTTCCAAACACGAGATCTACGCCGCCGGCGACGCCGTGCTTTATCCGTACCTCGACCGAATCTTCCGTTTTTATCAGCAAAAGTGATTTCGGAATATCACATTCTCCCGGGCGGGCAACAGAGGTTGCCCGCCCGGGAGAATTTTTATTGCGAGGTGAATTGCGATTCTTTTCTTTCCGCAGGGCGAGGCAAGCACCCGCCGGTTGTGTAGCGTGCCGCACCGCAGGTGCCGCAGGTACACGCCTTTGCATACCCTGATAAGGATAGCAGAAAGGCGGTGGCTTGTATGATGAGACTTGCCCGGTTATTCTCCAAATGTGTAAACGGTGTTTATACCCACGTGGAAAACTCCGGGGATTATTTTACCGAACGGTTGGGAAACACCCTTTACATTTATTTGGAATGCTCCCACGGAGGGGACGACTGGCAAAACAACCTGGATTTCCCCGCCCGCCCCTACCGGAACGGGGAAACCGCCCCGTGGTTTGCCCACCGCGGGTTTGTGCGGGTGTGGAAATCCGTAGAGCCGTATCTGGAAAAAGAAGTTGCAGACCCTACCGTGGGGCGCATTATAACCGTAGGCTATTCGCACGGCGCGGCACTGGCGGTGCTGTGCCATGAATATGTCTATGACACCCGCCCGGACCTGCGGGAACGCATAGAGGGCTACGGCTTCGGGTGCCCGCGCGTGTTCTGGGGACCGCGCTTTCCATGGCTGATTCGTCGGTGGAAGCGCTTTACGGTCATCCGCAACCTGGATGACATCGTGACCCATGTGCCGCCTGCCGCCCTTGGGTTTTCCCATGTCGGCAGGCTGATTGAAATCGGCGAAAAAGGAAGATACAGCCGCGTGGACGCACACCGCCCGGAAAACATTCTTGCCGAGCTGGAGCGCGAGGCGGAATAACGGCAGTTTTCTGTCGCCGGGATGAATGTCTGCGGGAGGGGAAAACTCAAAATGAGTTTTCCCCTCCGGTCGTTATTACAGTATATGTGCCGGGCGCATTCCCTGTCGTTTTTTGTTGGTGTTCCTTCGCATATCCGGCGCAAAAACGGGAATACTATGGCTGGAAAGAGAAAAATTTCCGAAAAGGGGTTGACAAGCAAAGCACAGTCTGCTATAATACTCCGTGTTCATCCGAACAAACAATTTTGCGGCATCGCCAAGCGGTAAGGCAACGGACTCTGACTCCGTCATTACCTAGGTTCGAATCCTAGTGCCGCAGCCATAAAAAACCTCCCGAACTTTGTTCGGGAGGTTTTTTACTTCTTCACTCTTCACTCTTCACTCTTCACTCTTCACTATTTACTTACCCGTCGGTAGTTTTGGCAAAAGATCGTGCACGGTAAGAAAACGAAGGCGCTTTGCGTGGCAGGTTTTCTCCGGCTTGCATAGACTGTCTGCGGAGGTGATCGGATGAAGCTGACTGAACTTTCCCCCGGGGAGGCAGGGGTACTCCTTTCCGTGCCGCACACCCTGCTTCCGTTTTCCCTGCGCCCCGGCAACCGCGTTTCCATGGTGATGACCCGCCCGGAGCTTTCGGTAGTGGACGCGGACGGCGCGCGCTTTGCCCTGGCGGGGGAGCTGGCGCAAAAAATCATAATCACCAGACTTCGCGCATAAGCTGAACCGAAAGCGCGGCGAAACCGCCTTTTCGGGGAGGAAGTACATGGAAATTGCTCTGGTAGGAATGCCGAACTGCGGCAAATCCACTCTTTTTAACGCATTGACCGGAAAACACGCCCGCACGGGCAACCGTGCGGGCGTGACCGTTTCTCTCACCAAAGGCACCATGAAGGGGGAGCACGGCATTACCCTGACCGATCTGCCCGGCATTTACTCTCCCGTGGCGGGGAGCGAGGATGAAGCGCTGACCCTGCGGAGTCTGGAAAAGGAGCCGCCGGACCTTCTGCTGTTTGTGGCGGACGGCACCCAGCTTGCCCGCTCGGGGGAGTTGCTGACGGCGCTTCGCACCGGGCACCGCACCGTGCTTGCCGTGAATATGTGTGACGAGCTGGAAAAAGCCGGCACCGTCCTTGATTCAAGGGCGCTTGAAAACTACCTTGACATACCGGTTTTTGCCATCAGCGCCAAAAGCGGACAGGGCGTGCCGGAGCTGGCACAGTACCTGCGGAAAGCGGAAAAATGTTATCGCAAAAGCACGCCGGAAAAAGCAAAACAGGTGAAGAAAGCGAAACAGCGCACGGCGTGTGCCGCTTTTCCGGGCGACAGTCAGGGAAGCCACGCTCCCTGCTCTTCACGCACTGTCCCCGGCACCGCTTCTGCGGAAAATCCCCCCACACGTCATGCGTTTTACGGCAATTTGTGTCGTGCGGGGTGTGCCGGATGTGCGCAAAACGTCAAAACGGCACCCGCCGTTCCCCGCTCAGAGGGGGCGGATGATCTCTCCCGTGCCGCCCTGCCGCCGCCCCCGCAAAGGGGCAGACTTCAGGACGGCGCCGACCGCCTGTTTCTCACCCCGTGGACGGGCTTTCCCTGTCTGATTCTTTTTCTTGCGGCGGTGCTGTTTCTCTCTTTCGGGGCGCCGGGCACTTTTCTTGCGGGGCGCTTTTCCGCGCTTCTTGCCCTGCCGCTTTGCCGCCTTTTTGACCTTTTGACCGGCAGTCTCCCGGCTTTTCCGGCGGCGTTTCTGAAAGACGGCGTGCTGGCAGGCACGCTGGCGGTGCTGGATTTTGCCCCGCGGCTGTTTTTGCTGTTTTTGCTTCTCACGATACTGGAGGACAGCGGATATCTTGCCCGTGCGGGGGCGCTGGCGGCGCCGGTCCTGCGTTTTTTCGGGCTGTCCGGAGAGGCGGCAGTGCCGCTGCTGCTGGGGCTTGGCTGTTCCGTGCCCGCGGTGCTCTCCACCCGCCACATCCGGGACAACGGCACGCGGCGCCTTTCCGTCTTTCTGCTTCCGTTTATCCCCTGCTCGGCTCGCCTGCCGGTCATTGCGGTGCTGGCGGCGCTGTTTTTCGCCTCACCGTTTGCCGCGCGTGCCGTCCCTGTGCTTGGCGGTGTTATTCTGTTTTTGCTGTTTGCGTTTGCCTTTTCCCGAAAGAACCGCCCCGCACCCTTTGCCGGAGAGCTGCCGCGCTACCGGATGCCCTGTGTACAGAACGTCTGCCGTGTGGCGGCAAGGCGAACCGGGCATTTCCTGCGCAAAGCCGGGGGGCTGATCCCCCTTGCGGCGGCAATATTGTGGTTGCTTTCCCACATCACGCCGCACGGCACCCCGACCGATGCCGGGGAGTGCTCTCTGCTTGCCGTTTTTTCCGGCGCGATTGCCCCGGTGTTTGCTCCGCTGGGGTTTGGATGCTGGCAGGCGGTGGCGGCGTTGATTTCCGGCATTGCCGCAAAGGAAACGGTACTCTCCGCCCTGGCGGTGTTTGCGGGGGGCGACCTTGGCGCGCTTGCCGGCATGTTTTCCCCCCGCGGCGCGCTTTCGTTCCTCTGCTTTTTTGCCACCTATACCCCTTGCGTGGCAACGCTTGGCGCCGTGCGGCGGGAGGGCGGGTGGCGCGCGCTTTTCGGGTGCCTTTTGCTCTCCTTTGCCGGGGCATACGCCCTTTCGTTTGCGGTTTATCATCTCTGACCGCACCGATCCCTGCGGCACCTGCGGCACCTGCGGTGCGGCTTTCTCAGGCTGGCGCGGCGCTTTGGGTGCGTTCGCTGAAAGTTTGGCGTGCGCCGTGTAAAAATTTTTGAGGGAGTCAAGAGGGGACTTTTTATAA
>URMC01000014.1 GCA_900548735.1 uncultured Eubacteriales bacterium
TCGGCTTCAGCCCGCAGGCGTCGAACCGCGCGCGCAGGAACGCCACGGTTTCGGCAACGTTCCGCTCGGCGGGCAGGTAGACCGACACCGAGGCGATCGTTTTGTCGGCGTTCAGAATGCTTTCGTCGATCAGGTCGCCGTAGCAGGTTTTCAGGTCAATATCGCTGAAATCCTCAATCATCAGATTGTTGTTCAGCATGCTCATGATAGCAATCAACTCATCGCGGTGCTCAATCGCAACCGTGACCTTGACCTGTGTCCAGTCCTTACAGTTTTCCATGCGCGCTCCTTATTTGGTGAATTTATCGAAAATCCGTTTGAAAAAGCCGGACTTTTTGCCGTAGTTTTCCGCTTTGCACTCCCCTGCAAACGCACGCACCTTTTCTTTCTGATCATTGGAAAGCCCTTTCGGAATTTCCACATTCACGGTAAAAATCAGGTCGCCGCGGCGGTTGGAATTGTTGATATAGGGAATGCCTTTGCCCCGCACGGTAAAGCGGGTGCCGGGCTGCGTCCCCTCCGGGATGGTATATTTGATGTTGCCTTCCAGCGTCGGAATTTCGATTTCCGCACCGAGAATCGCATCGGTCACCGGCAACGGTACGTCACAATAGATGTTATAACCATCACGCTCAAAAATCGGGTGCGGCTTTACCATCACCTGCAGAATGAGGTCTCCGGCACCGCCGCCGTTTCTGCCGTCGTTACCCTGCCCGCGCAGTGCGATACGCTCTCCGTCGTCAATGCCTGCAGGGATTGTGACCTCCAGCTTTTTGGTCACGCGGATAAACCCGGTGCCACGGCAGTTCTGACAGGGTGTTTTGATGATTTTGCCCTTACCGCGGCAGGCATCACACGTGGTCTGGCTCTGAAACTGCATCCCGCCGATGCGCTGAATTACGCGCATCTGACCTGTGCCGTGACATTTTGAGCAGGTTTCGGCTCTGCTGCCCTTCGCGGCGCCTGAGCCGCCGCAATCCGGGCATTTGGTAATGCGGTTGAAAGAAATTTCTTTTTTGACGCCGAACGCCGCCTCCTCAAAAGTGACGGAAATCCGCGCGCCGATATCATCCCCCCGCACGGGACCGTTTGCCCTGCCGGAGTCGCCCCCGAAGCCACCGAACCCGCCGCCGAAAAAGCTGCTGAAAATGTCTCCGAAGCCGCCGAAATCGCCAAAGCCGCCGGCGCCGGCACCGCCCGCGGACGGGTCAAATGCCGCGTGGCCATACTGGTCGTATTTGGCGCGCTTATCCTTGTCGGAAAGCACGTCGTACGCCTCGTTGACCTCTTTGAATTTCTGCTCCGCCGCTTTGTCGCCGGGGTTCATATCCGGGTGATACTTTTTCGCCAGTGTGCGGTATGCCTTTTTGATCGTTGCGTCATCGGCGTTTTTGTCAACCCCTAAGACTTCATAGTAATCCTGTTTATCAGCCATGTTTTTCCCCTCGCGGATGAAGGGGGCGGTGCCGCCGCGCCGCCCCCCTCGTGTTTGTGATTATTTATCGCTCTTGTCCTCAAAGTCGGCATTATAGAAGCCGCCGTTATTGCCGTTGCCGGCATTGCCAGCGTCACCGTTGCCGGCACCCGGGTTCTGCCCCTCGGCACCGCCCTGCTGTTTGTAGAGCTTCTCGGAAAGTGCATAGAATGCCTTCTCCAGCGCTTCGGAATCCGCCTTGATCGCCTCGGTGTCACCGCCGTTCAGCGTGGCACGGAGCTTTTCAATCGCCGCCTTTACATCCGCTTTGTCGGAGTCAGGCAGCTTGTCGCCGATCTCCTCCAGCGTCTTTTCGCTCTGGAAGATCAGTGTTTCGGCGTGGTTTTTGGTGTCCACAGCCTCTTTCTGCTTCTTATCTGCTTCCGCAAATTTCTCCGCATCCTTCACTGCCCGGTCGATATCCTCTTTGGACATATTAGTGGACGACGTGATGGTAATGTGCGTTTCCTTGCCGGTGCCCTTATCCTGAGCGCTGACGTTTACGATACCGTTTGCGTCAATATCAAAGGTAACCTCGATCTGCGGCACGCCACGGGGAGCGGCAGGAATGCCGTCCAGCGTGAATCTGCCAAGCGTGGTATTGCCGGCAGCCATTTCGCGCTCACCCTGCAGAACATGAATCTCCACAGAGGTCTGCCCGTCAGCCGCGGTGGAGTACACCTGGCTCTTTTTCACCGGGATGGTGGTGTTACGGTCGATGATCCGGTTAAACACGCCGCCAAGGGTCTCGATACCCAGCGACAGAGGCGTAACGTCAAGCAGCAGCAGATCTTTCACATCGCCGCCAAGCACGCCGCCCTGAATGGCGGCACCGACAGCCACGCACTCATCCGGGTTGATGCCCTTGAAGGGATCCTTGCCGATGAATTTGCGCACTGCCTCCTGCACGGCGGGAATACGGGTAGAGCCGCCGACCAGCAGAACCTTGTCGATCTCGGAGACCGACTTGCCGGCGTCTGCAAGCGCTTTCTTTGTCGGACCCATGCAACGCTCCACAAGGTCAGCCGTGATGCGGTCAAACTCCGCACGGGTCAGCGTTGCTTCAAAGTGCAGCGGGCCCGCGGCGGTTGCCGTGATAAACGGCAGATTGATGTTGGTGGAGGTCATGCCCGAAAGCTCGATCTTCGCTTTCTCTGCGGCGTCTTTCAGTCTCTGCAACACCATTTTATCGTTGCGCAGATCCACGCCGTTCTCTCTCTGGAATTTGTCTGCCATCCAGTCAATCACGCGCTGGTCAAAGTCATCGCCGCCAAGGTGTGTATCACCGTTGGTGGCAAGCACTTCAAACACGCCGTCCGAAATCTCAAGGATAGATACATCAAAGGTACCGCCGCCAAGGTCAAACACCATCACGGTCTGATCTTTTTCTTTATCCATGCCGTAAGCCAGCGCCGCGGCGGTCGGCTCATTGATGATACGCTTGACATCAAGACCCGCGATCTTGCCGGCGTCTTTGGTCGCCTGACGCTGTGCATCGGAGAAGTATGCCGGCACGGTGATTACCGCTTCGGTGATCGGGGTGCCGAGATATGCCTCCGCATCGGCTTTCAGCTTTTGCAGGATCATTGCGGAAATCTCCTGCGGGGTGTACTGCTTGCCGTCAATATCCACTTTATAGGTCGTACCCATATGCCGTTTGATCGACATCACGGTACGGTCGGGGTTGGTAATGCTCTGTCTTTTTGCGACCTGACCGATCATTCTCTCGCCGCTCTTGGAGAACGCCACAACGGAAGGTGTGGTGCGCGCCCCTTCGGGGTTCGGAATCACAACGGGCTCGCCGCCCTCATAAACCGCTACGCAAGAGTTGGTAGTACCAAGGTCAATACCGATAATTTTTCCCATAATTCATTCCTCCTGAAGAAATCTCTTCTTTAATAACTTTTTTAGTTTGCCACTTTTACCATGGCGTACCGCAACACTTTATCGCCGCGGCAATATCCCTTTTGCAAGACCTCAACGATCTCCCCCTCCCCGTATGCCGGGTCCTCCACGTGCATCACTGCGTTGTGAAGATTGGGGTCAAACTTTTCGGTCGGGATTTCGGTTACACCGAGCTTTTCAAAGGTTTCCCGCACGCTTTTCAGCACCATGGAAACACCCTTTGCCACGCTCTCTCCGTCCGTATACTGCGCCGCTCTCTCCAGGTTATCCACAACCGGGAACAGTGCCTTCAGCGCGTCGCCGTAGGCGTCGGTATAAATCCCTTCCCGCTCTTTGGCGCTGCGCCGGCGGAAGTTGTCATACTCAGCCGCCAACCGCAGATACGAATCGTTTTTCTCGGCAAGTTCTTTCTTCGTCGCCTCCAACTGTTTTTTCAGTTCCGCGACCTCTGCTTCCGCCTGCCTTTTTTTCTTTTTATCTTCTTTTTCGGCTTTTGCGGGCTCCGCGCTTGCCGTTTCCGGCTCCGGTACAGGCTCGCTCACCGTTTCGTTTTTCACTTCATCCGTCATGCTGATCTCCTTTTTCACCCTTTTCGTTATACGGCTCCGCCAGCAGATTGGTCAGGTTTCCGCCAAGGTTGTCAAGCGTCTTGAGCACCTTTGCGTAATCCATCCGCAAGGGTCCGATCACACCGATCACACCCACGGTGTGCCCGTTCTGCCGCACCGGTTTGTATACCAGCGTGGAGTTGTTCATCACCCGCACCGAACTGTCTGACCCGATCACGGCGTTGACACGGTCGTCACCGGGGTCGGATACAAGATCGAGAATATCCTCTTTGCGCTCCAGCGCCCCCAGCAACTCGCCGAGATTTTCAGGCTCCGCAAACTCCGGGTACTGCAACAGGCGATCCAACCCGCTGACTTTCAGTTCCCCGCTGTCAAGTTCATTCAGGACCTCCCAGATCGCTTTCATTACGGCGTTGACCAGCGCCACATCGCCGGACATCCGGTTTTCCAGCTCAATGATCATCTGAATGGACATCTCGTTTGCGGTATGCCCCGCCGCCAGTTCATTGAGTGACTGAGAAAGCCGTGCAACTGTTTTTTCGTCCACTTCATTCTCGGTCAGGATATTGCGCGTTTTCACCGCCCCGTTGGAGGCAACCAGAATCAGGATGAAACTCTGCTTGTCGATCAGCGTTGCTTCAAACTTCTGCACCGTGACCGAATGCTCTCTCGGTTTAATCACAAACCCGGGGTAATTGGTCAGTTCCGACGCCACTTTGGACGCCTTATCGAGAATCTGATCCAACTCCGACAGTTTGATTTTCATCAACTGATTGATCTGCGCGATCTCCTTGGTGGTCATGGCGTAATCTTTGAGCAACGTATCCACGTAAAAACGATAGCCCTTTTTGCTGGGCACACGCCCCGCGGAAGTGTGCGGCTGCTCCAGATACCCCATGTTTTCCAGCTCCGCCATTTCATTACGGATGGTAGCGGAAGAACAGGACAACTGCCGGCTTTCGGTGATATACTTGGAGCCGACCGGCTCCCCGCCCTCGATATGCGCTTCCACAATCGCTTTTAAGATCTGTTTCTTGCGCTCGCTGATGTTTTCTTCACCGGGCATGACCTGTACCTCCTTTCAGAATTAGCACTCAATGCTTGCAAGTGCTAAATTCATACTCAAAATATAACACTATTATTCCCGTTTGTCAAGGGTTTTTGCAAATTTTTTTGCTTTTTTTGACTTTCGTCTGCCAAAAAAGCAAAAAAGCCCGCTCCGCGGGCGAAATCCCGGGGAGCGGACAGGGTTGATTTTTCAGTTCTTTTTCGGGAAAGGAGGCTTGAAATACTGGTACAGATAGCACGGGATCATCCCGTTATACAGTTTTCGCACCTTGTCTGCCCGTCTGCCAAAAAGCGATTCAAACCGCTCGTGCGAGGTCAGAATGTAAATCTGCCATGGGGTCAGCGCCGCAAAGGTTTTGCCGATATCCCGGTACAGCGCCTCCACCTCCCACAATTCCATCATCCGCTCGCCGTAAGGCGGGTTGCAGATGATTGTGCCGCGCCGGTCAGGCGCGGGTTTTGCGGTCTTTCGCGCGTCCTGCCGGAAAAAGCGGATACAATCCTCCACCCCGGCACGCGCGGCGTTCTCTTTTGCATAGGTCAGCACTTTTTCGTCTGTATCGGAGGCAAAGATCTCCGGGTGCACATCGTGCCGCTCCTTATCTCTTGCTTCCTCCTCGGCGCGTGCCCAGATACGGTGATCGAGAAAATCGTAATCCATCGCGGCAAAATGCCTGCCAAGACCCGGCGCGCGGTTACGTAAGATCATCGCGCCCTCAATCACAATCGTACCGGAACCGCAGAAAGGATCCCACAGCAGATTCTCCGGGCGCAGGCGCGCCGTCAGCGCAAGAGCTGCGCCCAGCGTTTCCCGCAAAGGCGCCGCGCCCGCCGCGGGGCGGTACCCGCGCTTGTGGAGCGCCACGCCGCTGGTGTCGATCATCAGGGTGGCAATATCTTTAAATAGGAAGAATTCGATCTGATACTTGGTGCCGTCCTCCGGAAGGCTCGTCACTCCGTGTGCGGAGAACAGGCGTTCCACCACGGCTTTTTTGATGATACTCTGACAGTCCGGCACCGAAAACAGCGTGCTTCTGACCGCGTGCCCCTTGACAGGGAAAGCGTCTTCGGTGCCGATGAAATCCTCCCACGGGAGGGCGCGCACACCGTCAAACAATTCGGTAAAACTGCGCGCCGGAAAGGCGCCGAGTTTCAGGTAGACCCGCTCCGCACAGCGAAGCGCGATATTGGTGCGGGCAATGTCGGCATCCTCCCCCGCAAAGGTAACGCGCCCGTCCATGGTGTCCAGGCGGCGCAACCCCAGCGCGTCAATCTCCTCGCCCAACTGCTTTTCCAAGCCAAACAGGCAGGTTGCCACAAATTCTCTCATTGATTTCTCCCCAGCCATTTTTTCAGGTATTCCCCGGTATAGGAGCCTTTGGTTTTCGCCACTTCCTCCGGCGTGCCGCAGGCGACCAGTGTGCCGCCGCCGTCCCCGCCCTCGGGTCCAAGGTCTATGATATAATCGGCGGTTTTAATCACGTCCAGATTATGCTCAATCACAATAACGCTGTTGCCCGCTTCCACCAGCCGCTGCAACATCTGCAACAGTTTTGCCACATCGTCGGAGTGAAGTCCGGTCGTCGGCTCGTCCAGAATATAAACCGTTTTGCCGGTACTGCGCTTGGAAAGTTCGGTGGCAAGACGGATGCGCTGTGCTTCCCCGCCCGAAAGCGTGGTGGAGGACTGCCCGATGCCGATATACCCCAGTCCCACATCATACAGGGTCTGTAATTTGCGCTTGATGGAAGGAATCCCGTCAAAGAAGGTCAGCCCCTCCTCCACGGTCATATTCAGCACATCGGAAATATTCTTTCCTTTATAATGCACGTCCAGTGTGTCGCGGTTATAGCGTTTGCCGTGGCAGACGTCGCACTTCACATACACATCAGGTAGGAAGTGCATTTCGATCTTCTTCACGCCGTCGCCCTCACAGGCTTCACACCGCCCGCCGCGCACGTTGAAGGAAAATCTGCCGCTGGTATAGCCCTTTGCCTTGGCATCCTTGGTTTTGGCAAACAGGTCGCGGATCTCGCCGAAAAGCCCGGTATAAGTTGCGGGGTTAGAGCGCGGCGTGCGCCCGATGGGGCTTTGGTCGATGTCAATCACCTTATCCACGTATTCCAGCCCTTCCACGCGGTCGTGCGGGCCGGGATAAGCAATGGCACGGTTTAATTTGGAGGCAAGCACCGGGTACAGGATGCCGTTTACCAACGAGGACTTCCCGGAGCCGGAGACCCCGGTCACGCACACAAATTCACCAAGCGGAATATCCACCGTAAGGTTTTTGAGGTTGTGCAGTTTCGCGCCGACCACGCGGAGCGCGTGACCGTTGCCCGCCCGCCGGGTTTGGGGCACAGGAATTTTCTTTCTGCCGGAAAGATATGCGCCCGTGATGGAATCGGGGTTTGCCATAATTTCGGCAGGGGTGCCGGTTGCCACAATCTCACCGCCGCGGATACCGGCGCCGGGGCCCACGTCCACGATATAATCCGCCGCTTCCATGGTCTCTTCATCGTGTTCCACCACGATCACGCTGTTGCCGAGATCCCGCAGGCGGCAGAGCGTGCGGATCAGTTTGCCGTTATCGCGCTGGTGAAGCCCGATGCTCGGCTCATCCAGAATATACAGCACGCCCGTGAGCGCGGAGCCGATCTGCGTGGCAAGCCGGATGCGCTGTGCCTCCCCGCCCGAAAGCGTGCCCGCTTTGCGGGAGAGCGTGAGATAATCCAGCCCCACACTGACCAGGAACCCAAGGCGCGCGCGCACTTCTTTGAGGATTTCCCGCGCGATGGTCATTTCGGTGTCACCCAGTTTCAGCTCATCGAGAAATGCAAGCGCCTGTTTGACAGACTGATTGCAGAACTCATAGATATTCAGCCCCCCGACCGTGACGGACAGCACTTCGGGCGACAGACGTTTCCCGTGGCAAACCGGGCACGGTGCGTCCTCGACGAAATCCTGATAGTATTCCATCCCGCTCATCTTCATGCGGGTCTCTATCATTTTGACAAGACCCTCAAACTTCACCAGTTGCTCATGCCGCTCCTTGGCGTAATAGCGCACGATATGATATTTTTCGTCACCGGAGCCATAGAAAAGGACGTGCCGCTGTTTC
Source organism: uncultured Eubacteriales bacterium (assembly GCA_900548735.1). Classification (GTDB taxonomy): domain Bacteria; phylum Bacillota; class Clostridia; order Oscillospirales; family CAG-272; genus Firm-07. Next base: position 8,135 of record URMC01000014.1, read on the forward strand.
TCGGTAAAATCCCTGACCGGCGTTTTCAGCGTAAAGCCAAAACGCTCCCCTACTGCAGCAAACAGCGGACCGTTCCAGCTTTCTTCTTCCAGCGTTTTGAAACCGTTGACGGCAATCGCGCCCTCGGAGAGCGACAGCGAGTCATCCGGGATCAGTTTGCGCACCGCGATCGTCTGCATTTCACCCAGCCCCGCGCAATGCGGGCACGCGCCCTGCGGGTTATTGAAGGAGAACATTCTCGGTTCCAGCTCCCCAAAAGAAATCCCGTGCTCCTCACAGGCGTAATTCTGCGAAAACGAGAGCGCCGCGGGCGCTTCTTCCTCATCCCGCGCCACCGGAACAATCAACAGCGTGCCGCCCGACAGCGACAGCGCCGTTTCCACCGAGTCGCCGAGTCTTGCACGGATGTCACCTTTATTAACCAGGCGGTCAATCACCACCTCGATGGTGTGTTTGATATTTTTGTCCAGCTTGATCTCCTCGGAAAGGTCATACAGGTTGCCGTCCACCCGCACGCGGGTATAGCCGCTTTTCCGTGCGTCGGCAAGGACCTTTTCGTGCATGCCTTTCTGTGCGCGCACCACGGGGGCAACCACCAGGAATCGCGTGCCCTCCGGCAAGGCGAGAATCCGGTCTACAATCTGATCCTTGGACTGCTGGCGAATCTCCTTGCCGCAGACCGGGCAGTGCGGGATACCGATGCGCGCGTAAAGCAGACGCAGATAGTCATAAATTTCGGTCACCGTGCCCACGGTGGAACGCGGGTTTTTGGAGGTGGTTTTCTGATCGATGGAAATGGCGGGCGACAGCCCCTCCACAAAGTCAATATCCGGCTTGTCCAACTGCCCCAAAAACATCCGGGCATAGGAGGAGAGCGATTCCACAAAGCGGCGGTGTCCCTCCGCATAGATCGTATCAAACGCAAGGGACGACTTGCCGGAGCCGGAAAGCCCGGTAAACACTACCAGCTTATCGCGCGGGATGGTCACATCCACATTTTTGAGGTTGTGCACGCGCACCCCTCTTAAAATCAGTTTATCAGCCATTTTTCTCTTTTTTATCCTGTTCTTCCCTGAGTTCGCGGATTTTGTCACGCAGGAACGCCGCCTGCTCGAATTCCAGCCGCTTTGCGGCGTCCTTCATCTCGGCGGTCAGCGTGTCAATCAGTTTCTTCTTCTCCGCCGCGCTCATGCGCTTGCCTTCTTTACCTGCCGCTTTGTCTGCGGCTTTGCCGATCTCAATGATGTCATGCACGCCTTTCACCACGGTTTTCGGCACAATACCGTGCGCCTGATTGTAGGCGTCCTGAATGGCGCGTCGGCGCTCGGTTTCGTCAATAGCGCGGCGCATGGAGCCTGTCACGGTGTCGGCATACATAATGACCTCGCCGTTGGCGTTGCGGGCGGCGCGCCCGATGGTCTGAATCAGCGAGGTCTCGGTGCGAAGAAACCCTTCCTTATCCGCGTCAAGAATCGCCACCAGCGAAACCTCCGGCAAATCCAACCCTTCCCGCAAGAGGTTGATTCCCACCAGCACGTCAAACGCGCCGAGGCGCAGATCCCGGATGATTTCCATGCGCTCGATGGTCTCCACATTGAAGTGAATATACCGCACACGCACGCCGTTTTCTTCCAAATAGGAAGTCAAATCCTCTGCCATGCGTTTGGTCAGCGTGGTGACCAGCACCCGTTCGCCTTTTGCGGCGCGGGCACGGATTTCGCCCAAGAGGTCGTCAATCTGCCCCTCGATCGGGCGCACCGAAATTTTAGGGTCCAACAACCCGGTGGGGCGGATAATCTGCTCCACCACCTGAGAGGAGTTTTGCTTTTCAAAATCCGCCGGCGTAGCGCTGACCAGCACCGCCTGATGGATTCTTTGCTCAAACTCATCAAAATACAGCGGGCGGTTGTCATAGGCGGAGGGGAGGCGGAAGCCGTAGTCCACCAGATTTTTCTTGCGGGCGGTGTCTCCCCCGCTCATACCGCGCACCTGCGGCAGCATCACGTGGGATTCGTCCACAAACATAATATAATCTTTCGGAAAGTAATCCAGCAGCGTATAGGGCGTGGAGCCGGCAGGTCTGCCGGAGAGCACGCGGGAGTAGTTTTCTACGCCGGAGCAATACCCCACTTCCCGCAACATTTCCAGGTCGTATTTGGTACGCTCCTCAATGCGCTGTGCTTCCAGGAGTTTGTTTTCGCTTTTGAAGTATTCCACGCGCTCCAGCATCTCCGCGCCGATTTCGGCAAGCGCGGCTTCCCTTTTCGCGTCAGACACGGCATAGTGCGTTGCCGGAAACACGCAGAAGTAGCGTAACTCCCGCACGGTCTCCCCGGTCACCACGCGGAACTCCGTGACCCGGTCGATCTCCTCGCCGAAAAACTCCACACGGATGGCGGTATCGCCAAAGCCCGCAGGGTAAATATCCACGGTGTCGCCCCGCACGCGGAATTTGTCACGTACGAAATTCAGGTCACTGCGTTCATATTGAATAGAAACCAAACGGGCAAGCAATTCATCCCGCGAAATTGCCATGCCGGGGCGGAGCGAGAGCACCAGACTTTCGTATTCGGCAGGATCGCCGAGCGAGTAAATACAGGAAACGCTGGCAACAATGATCACATCCCGCCGCTCCAGCAGTGACGACGTGGCACTGTGGCGCAGGCGGTCGATCTCGTCATTGATTGCCGCATCCTTTTCGATATACATATCCTTGCCGGGGATATACGCTTCCGGTTGGTAGTAGTCATAGTAAGAAACAAAAAACTCCACCGCCGCGTCTGGAAAAAACTCCCGCATTTCGGAGCAAAGTTGCGCCGCAAGGGTCTTGTTCGGCTCCAGAATCAGGGTCGGGCGGTTCATCCTTGCGATTACGTTTGCCATGGTAAAGGTCTTGCCGGAACCGGTGACCCCCAGCAGGGTTTGATACCGCATCCCGGATTTCAGTCCCGCGCAAAGCGCTTCAATCGCCTCCGGCTGATCTCCGGTCGGCTGAAACGGGCTTTTCAAATGAAATGTTCCGCCACGGTTTTCCATGTTTCTCTCCCTATCGTTCATTGCATTGATTCAGTATATCACAAAATATTTTAATTGTAAAGAAACCGGGTGGAATTCCCTGAAAATTCCACCCGGTTCTCCTGTCAGGTTACATTTAACGGATTTTTTTCATTTCCGCCTGCCGTTATCCTTGACATCTTTGTTTTTTGGGATTAAAATATTGGTAAGGTGCAGATCGTAACTGCCGAGGATATAGGCGCCCGCACTCACCAGCACGGCGGGCACGATGATGGCAAAATAGACCCACGCGTACTGATTGAGCGAAAGCCCGCGGAAAGGTTGGGCAAGAATGCCGGTGTACATTCCCTCGATCATCAGCGCGATCACGGAAACGACCGATGAAAAGCCCTGTGCTTTGGTACCGGGAGCGATGGCGCCGGGCAGGATCAGGATTGCCAGCAGAATGTTCAGCACATTGGCGCAAAGCGCGATGACCGCGCCGCGCCACAGTTTACGGCTTGTCTTGCGCGCCACGGCAGAAATGCCGTCCTTGGCGCCGATTTCCCACATCGCCGCATATTCCAAAAAAAGATAAAACAGCACCGCAAAAACGCTTGTGACCCATTGCAACGTGTTATTCTGCGCTTTACCGCAAGCCACTGCCAGCGCAATGCCAAACAGAGCAATGGCAAACTGATTGAGAAACAGCTTGAAGATATTGTAACCGTACTTCGAGAAGAAAGCCTTCATTACGCTTCACCTCCGCATAGGATCACTACTATTATAACGGGTCTTTTGAGGAAAAAACAGAGAAAAACAAAAAATTTATTATTTTTTCACAGAAAACTAACGCCTGCGAAAGGAGGATCCGATGGCAAACCTTTACGCCGTACCGCTGAACGAAATGCCGGAATGCGTGCGGGAATTCGCCGCCTACAAAGCGGGCATTCAGAACTGTTCGCAAAAAACCGTATCGGAATATCTCCTGGATTTACGTACATTTTTCCGCTATATTGTAGCCTCCCGCAACGGAATCAACCCGGACTCGGAAGAGTTTCTCGAAATCGACATCAGCGGGCTGGACCTGGATTTCGTCGGCTCCATCCGCACGACCGAAATTTATGCGTTTTTGCAATATTCCGGCACCGTGCGCAAAAACCTGTGGGCGGCAAAGGCAAGGAAACTGGTTTCCGTCCGCATGCTGTACCGGTATCTGGTCAACAAAACGCGCCAGTTGAAGATCAACCCTGCGGCGGATATCGAAGCACCGAAACCGCGCAAGACCCTACCGAAATTCCTCTCACTGGAGGAGTCGCTCTCTCTGCTGGACGCGGTGAAAAACGATGTGGAGTCCAAGAATGTGGAACGGGATTACGCCATCATCACCCTGTTTCTCAACTGCGGAATGCGTGTCTCTGAATTGGTAGGAATCAATCTGAACAACATTCAGCGGGATATGACCTCCCTGCGCGTGACCGGCAAGGGCGCCAAGGAGCGCATGATTTATCTCAATGACGCCTGCCGCGCGGCGCTTTCCGATTATCTGCCGCTCCGGATGAAGGAGGAGGCGGCATTTGACAAACCGCAGAAAGCGCTGTTTCTCAGCAGCCGGAAAACCCGGATCAGCGTGAAAACCGTGCAGTGGATGGTTTACAAATATCTGGACGACGCAGGGCTTGGCGGGCGGCATCTCTCGGTGCATAAGTTGCGCCATACCGCCGCCACGCTGATGTATCAACAAGGCGGCGTGGATGTGCGGGTGCTCAAAGAAATCTTAGGGCACGAACAGCTCAACACCACACAAATCTACACTCACGTCAGCGACCGCGGGATGGAGGAAGCGATGAACAAAAACCCGCTTTCCCACACCAAACGCAACAAATAAACGGATAAAAAACAGGTCTGCCGCGGCAGACCTGCTTTTTTTGTGACTTGTATTTTTACTTCACCCGCAGTATTGCGATTTTCTCCCGGTTCGGGGAGACGGTGGCGCTCCAGTTCTGATGATAAATCACAAATCCGGGCTTGCCGCCGGGGGTCTTTTTGAGGTTGCGCACCAAGGTGTAGTCCACCTCGGTCATCGGTGCGCCCGCCGCCGCGGAAAACAGCGCCGCGATCTCCGCCGCCTCGGTAAAATCGGCGGCTTCGGGCTCTCCTTTTCCCTCCAGCAAAAGCACAACGTGAGAGCCGGGCATATTTTTGGCGTGAAACCAATAATCCCCGCGCCCTGCCAGCTTGTGCGTGATATACTCGTTTTGCAGGTTGTTCTTACCGCACAGCACCCGGTAACCACCGGTTGTGCGGTACTCGGCAAACGCGGGCACCGTCACCTTACGGGAGCCCATCTGCGCCTTCACGCGCGAAGCGTAACCGCTACGGGAAAGTTCTTCTCTGATTTCGGCAAGGTCGGTCGGGGTCTCGGCGGTGTCCATCGCGGTTTCCACCCCGGCGAGATACGCCAATTCCGATTCTCCGAGCGCGATCTGCTTGGTCAGTTCCACCTTGGCGGTTTTGCTTTTGTTGTACTTTTTGTAATATCGCTGGGCATTGGCGGCAGGGGTCAGGCGCGGGTCAAGCTCCACCGCAACCTTGCCGAAACTCCCGTCCTCCCGGCAGTTGCTGTAGTCGGTCAGCTCCACGTGTGTCATTCCCTTTTCCAGCGCGTAGCAGTTGGCAATGATCAGGTCGCCCGCCTTTTGGTATATTTCCCCTTTGGCACACTCCGCCAGTTCCGCTCGTTGCAGTTCCAACTTGTGCGTGATTCTTGCTTTGGCGTTGTTGACCAGGTGTAAAAGATCGGAAGCACGCTGGTGTACCCGCGCCGCCTGATCGCGGCTGCCAAACCACAGATCAAGCACAGCCGACGGGCTTTCGACCTCACGGAAAGCGCCGTATTGCGTCAGATGCAGGAACGCGTATTCCGCCGGTTTTCCGGCTTCGTCCTCCACGATGCAGGGGGCAAAATGCCCCTCCTTAATGTTGCCGAACACTTCCGCAAAGACCGCCGCAAAGCGCGTGGGGTCAAGCGCGCCCACCGGGGCGTCGGTATGCCCGGAGGCTCTGAAAACCAGTTCCCTTGCCACGCCTGCCGAAACGCCGAGAAAAGTGGCGGTAATCCACTTATCCGCCGGGCGCTCCGCAGGGGCGGCGGAAAGCAGTTCCGCAAAGCGCCCCGCACTGACCTCAAGCGGGTTTTCTTTTTCCTGCGCCGGGGGCAACTCATAACGCATACCGGGCAGTAACTGGCGTTTGCTGCTGGTGGTGAAGTCCACCGGACGCAGGACGCCGAGGATTTTCCCCTCCCCGTCCGTAAACACGAGATTACTGTATTTTCCCATCACCTCGCAGACAAGGTGACGCACGCAGGGATATCCCATTTCGTCCCGCGTTTCAAACTCCAGCCTTGTCACCCGCTCAAAACCCAGCTGAACGGCGCCAAGCAGTTTCGCGCCGGAAAGGTGCTTGCGGAGCAACATGCAGAACATCGGCGGGTTCTGCGGATTTTCAAAGGGTGTTTCGGTAAAGCCCAGGCGCGGGTTTGCCGAGCCGCCGTTGATCAGCAGGCGTTTTCCGCCGGAAAAGGTGCGCATTTGCAGCACCACGGTATCCCGCTCCGGCAGGTACACCTTTTCCACCCGCGCCCCGGTTGCGGTTTGATTGATCTCCGCAGTCACCGCCGCGAGAAAGCCCGCGTCAAAAGCCATCGTCCGCTCCTTTCTTCAAAAGGCGGCGGAAAGCTCCGCCGCCGATTCCGAAAAACCTCCCCGTCAAGCCGGGGCGGAATTCTTTGTTTTCTTTAACCGAACATCAGATGATCCACATCATCCAGCGAGTCAAATACGTAATCGGGCTGATCCGCAGATGCCGCCGCGTCCACATCCTCCGGCGTGGTCTCGCCGGAAAGCACCAGCACCGCCGTTACGCCGTGGCGCTTGCCCACGGCAATGTCCGTGTACAGCCGATCCCCGAAAATGCACATCTGAGCGCAGGAAAAGCCGGTTGCCTCACAGATCATTTCCACCGTTTCACGGTAGGGTTTGCCGAAATAGGTCGGCGTTTTGCCCGTGGAAGCCGTGACAAACGCCGCAATCGCGCCGCTGTCCGGGATAAATCCGGTTTCGGTGGGGCAGTTGAAATCCGGGTGGGTGGAAAGATACTCCGCCCCTCCACGTACCAGTCGGCAGGCGTTGTCCAATTTTTCATAAGTCAGCGTGGTGTCAAAGCTGGTGACCACAATATCTGCCTTTTCCTCTTTCCCGGTCAGCATCGGGATGCCGCTTTGACGGAAGTTTTCTACCAATTCGTCCGTACCGACCAAATAAACCGACTTGCCGGGGCGATGGCGCTTCAAAAACTCAATCGTCACGTCACCGGAGGTCATGATCTCCTCTTTTGTAGGCGAAAAACCGAGTTTGGTCAGTTTTTGCACGTAATAATCCGTGGTGTGGGAGGCGTTGTTGGTGAAAAACAGCACCTTTTTGCCCGCCGCACGCAAGTGGTTGATAAAACGGATGGCAAACGGAAAGACCTGAAACCCAAGGTAAATCGTGCCGTCCATATCAAAAATGTACAATTCCTTTTCCGCAATCGGCGCGGTGTCCGGATTTTTGAAATTCATTCTTTTTCCCTCATTTCCGAATTTGACCTGATAACAAAAGACAGTATAACACATTCTTGATTTTTTTGCAAGGTTGTGCTACAATGTATTTGAATTTATTTTCCGAAGGAGATTTCTCATGGCAAAAGCGGTACTCGGAATCGACGTTGGCGGCAGTACCACCAAAATTGTGGGCTTTCGCAAAGAAAAAGAGGGGCTTGCCCTCATCCCCCCGCAGTTTGTGCGCGCGGCGGACCCCATTACCTCCATTTATGGGGCGTTTGGCAAGTTCACCCTACAAAACGACCTTTCGCTTTCCGATATTGACCATATCATGATGACGGGCGTTGGCTCCACATTTTTGAGCAAACCCCTTTACGACGGGCTGGACTGCCGCCCCGCGCCGGAGTTTGACTGCGTGGGGCGCGGTGGGCTGTATCTGGCAGGGCTGGAGGAAGCCATTGTCGTCAGTATGGGCACGGGCACGGCGCTGGTGCATGCCAAACGCGAAGGGGACGGCGCAAAGGTGCAGTACCTCGGCGGCACGGGCGTGGGCGGCGGTACGTTGGTCGGGCTTTCGCACAAAATGCTGGGCGTGGACACCGTAGAGCATATTGAGCAGTTGGCGGTCGGCGGGGATCTTGGCAACGTGGATCTTCGCATCCGCGATATTTCGGATCAGGGGCTGTACCCCGGCGTGAATACCGAACTGACCGCCTCCAACTTCGGCAAACTCAGCGATCTTGCCAACAAGCACGACATTGCGCTGGGAATTGCCAATATGGTGGGTGAGATTATCGGCATGCTGGCGGTATTTGCCGCAAGAAGTTTCCGCCTGACCGATGTGGTGCTGACCGGAAACCTGACGGCAATCGAGCCGATCCGCAAGGTCTTTCCCGTTTTCAATCAGACGTTCGGGATGCGTTTTGTCATCCCGGAAAACGCGCAGTTCGCCACGGTCATCGGCGCGGCGCTGAGCAAGGATTAAAATCAAGCAAAACCGCGGTGCAGAATGTTCTGCACCGCGGTTTTTTAACGGCTTTGCCGGTAGCCGGTCGGCGTGGTGCCGGTGGCAAGGCGGAAATAACGGATAAAAGAGGTCATATTGTTAAAGCCCGAAAGATAGCACGCGTCGGTCACGCTTGCGCCCTCCTCGATCTTGGCAATGGCAAAGGAAATTTTTTTGCGGATGAGATAATTGTAAATATGCCCGTTGTAGTATTTTTTGAAAAGGCGGGAGAGATATTCTTTGGAATAGGAAAACCGCGCGGCAATCTCCCCTACACTGTCAATTTCGGTAAAGTGCGCGTCCACGTATTCCCGGATGCGCTGGATGATCTCCGGCACGTTTCCGCTTTGCGGCGCCGGGCGGTCATAGCGGTCGGTAATCAGGGCAAACAGGCGCAGGATCGCGGCAAGCGCCATTGTGGCGGCGCATTCCCCGCCCGCAGACAGCGTTTTTTCGGTTTCTTCCAGCAAAGCAAACATCTCCCCGGTGCCCCGCTCGTCCAAAAGCCCGAAAAACTGCGGCTCTTTGGCGGTAAACGGAATCAGCGGCGCCCCGGCACCGAGGAAGGACAGCGCGTCCGCGTCAAAATACAGGATATAGCGGTCATAAAGGGATGGGGTCAGCAGTTTCCCGGTATGCACGGTGTTCGGGCGCAGGAGGCAGATTAACCCGTGTTGCAGCGTTACGGTTTTCTCATTGCAGAAAAAGCAGACGTCCCCTGCCCGGCAGATGTTCAATTCGTAGTAGGTATGATCGTGAAAGGTCTCCCGAAAAGTTTCCTTGGTATAAGGCGTCACCCGGTGGGAAAACAGCAGTTTGTCGGTCACAAACCAATCCTCCCAACCCTGCGCGTTGCGATAACACCTGACCGCCCCCGGCACCTCCGTGTAGCCGCCCGCGGCAAGATGCCCCGAAAGATACCCCTGCATCCGCTCACCTCCCTTTTCTTTATTTTATCACGGAATACGTGCAATGTCAAGAATGTTAAAAAACAAGTCTTAAATGCTGTATCTTTGCACAGAGAACGATGGTATACTGAAAGCAAAGAAACGGAGGGCTGAGGATGAACAATCAACTGAAAACCACGGTGAGAAAAGCCGACGTCTGCGTGATCGGCGGCGGGCTTGCTGGGATGCTGGCGGCAATTTCCGCCGCGCGGCACGGCGCAAAGGTGGTGCTGATGCACGACCGCCCGGTGCTTGGCGGCAACGCTTCCAGCGAAATCCGGATGTGGATTTGCGGCGCGGGCAGCCGCGTGAAATACTTGCAGGAAACCGGCATTATGGAAGAAATTGCGCTGGAAAATATGAAGCGCAATCCCGACCGCAATTATGCGGTTTGGGATACCATTCTTTATGAAAAAGTGCGCTTTCAGGAAAATCTTGACCTGCTGCTGAACTGTGCGTGCTGTAAAGCCGACACCGAAAACGGCAAAATCCGCTCGGTCACCGGGTTTCAGCTGACTACCTACACGTGGCAGACCGTGGAAGCGAAAATCTTTATCGACTGCTCCGGCGACAGTATCCTTGCGGAACTGACCGGCGCGGAATACCGCGTGGGGCGCGAGGCAAAGTCGGAATTCGGTGAAGAATTCGGGCTGGAAACCGCCGACCGCAAGACGATGGGGATGTCACTTCTTATTCAGGCGCGGGAAACCGACCATCCGGTGAGCTTTACCCCGCCGGAGTGGGCATATCAGTACCCCACCGATGAGGCAATGAACAACAAGCCGCACACGGTTCTTCGCGACCTGAACACCAACTTTTACTGGATTGAACTCGGCGGCGAGAGTGACACCATTCACGACACCGAAACTTTGCGCGACGAACTGCTGAAAATCGCCCTTGGCGTGTGGGATCATATGAAAAACCGGGGCGACCACGGGGCGGAAAACTGGGAGCTGGAATGGCTTGGGTTCCTACCCGGCAAGCGCGAAAGCCGGCGCTATGTGGGTGACTGTATTCTCACCCAGCAGGACGTGGAAAGCGCCGCGCGCTTTGACGATGAAATCGCCTACGGCGGCTGGCAGATTGACAATCACCTGCCCGGCGGCTTCTATATGACCGGCAAGGGCGGCGGGCACCTGCAAAAGCGGCGGCTGACCAAGCCTTACGGCATTCCGCTTCGTTCTATTTATTCCTTCAATGTGGAAAACCTGATGTTTGCCGGGCGCAATATCAGCGCCTCGCATATCGCGTTTGCCACCACCCGCGTGATGGGCACCTGCGGGATTCTCGGCCAGGCGGCGGGCACCGCCGCGGCGCTGGCGGTGAAAAACGGAATTTCTCCGCGCGGACTCCTGAACGGGTTTGTGCCGGAGTTGCAAAAACAGTTGCTGGATGATGACTGTTACCTCCCCCACTTCAAACGCACGCCCGACCCCGCGGTCGCCCGTGCCGAACTGACAGCGGACTACGGCGACCCGCACCTGCTGACCGACGGCACCGACCGCCGCGTGGAAGGCATTGACCACGGCTATTACGGGCGTATTGACAGCGCCATTACCTACCGTTTTGAAAAGACCGAACACCTGACCGGCGTGCGGCTGGTGCTGGACAGCGACCTTGACCGCGAGTATTGCGAAGGCAACCCCAACCTGATGAACATCACCATGCCGCTTTTCCGCGCGCGCTCCTATCATTATACCTCTTTCGGCTTCCCTACTTGTATGTTGAAAGACTTCCGCCTGGAAACCGCAGGCGAGGACGGCGAGTGGCACCTGCTGACCGAGGTCAAAGGTAACTATCAGCGCTTTTTGCGCATCCCCTGTGACGTAAATTGCCGGGCACTGCGCCTTGTCCCCATCCACACCTGGGGCAGCGCCGCGCTCATCCATCCATATGCAGAGGATGTACATATCTTTAACTTCGAGCCGATTACAGAGTAAGCACATATATTCCCCCGCCGCCACGGCGAAAAAAGGCGGTTGTTGCCGCAACATGGCAACAACCGCCTTATTATTTTTTCACTCGCTTCGTGCGGGCGACCATTGGTCGCCCCTATGAAAACTCCGCATACTTCCCCAAATCTTTCTATCCATATGCACAAAGTAAGAATTTTATGTTGACAAAAAGTAAATTGCGTGATATATTATGTATTAATAATACACCAAGGAGGAAAAATTATGAAAAAACGGGTTTTCCTTTTCGTCTTATCGTGCCTGTTGCTATCCGCTATGGCGCTTGCCTTTTCCGCGTGCGGAAAGGTGGAATGCACCGTCAGTTTTATGGTGGATGATGCCGTTTACGCCACCATCACAACCGACGGCAAAGAGGCATTAAAAATGCCGGGCGATCCCGCCAAAGAGGGGCTGGTGTTTGACGGCTGGTATTGGGATAAAGATTCTTGGCAAAAGCCTTTTACCGCCGGTTCTCTTTTGGACGCGCCGCTTTCGGAAACTCTTACGGTTTACGCAAGATTCAAAGAAAAACCGCTTTCCGGAACGGAAATTTCCGCACCGGGATATACAGTGGACGGTAAATCCTACTCCGTTTCCGTACCAAGCACAACCGAACAATATTCTTTTATTGATGTCATCCATACCGCAAACGATGCTGATTTTACGGTTTGCACAGATATGGAATGTACCAATCAAATCCCCAGTAAAACCACGCAACTGGTGCGCGGAGATAACGTTTTCTACATTTTGGTGACTAACGGGAAACTGGTGGATGTTTACACCTTTACCGTGCGCCGCCGTCCGGTATATACTGTATCTTTTCAAACAAACGGCTCCGCTATTCCATCGCAGGATGTAGAAGAAGGCTGTTTTGCCACAATGCCAACGCAACCCACCCGCGAGGGTTATGTTTTTGCCAAATGGGCATTTGATTTTTCTACACCGATTACAGATAATACTGTGATTACCGCTGTATGGGCTGGCGACACCTATATCATCACGCTGGACGCGGCAGGCGGAAATGTTTCCGAAACCATGCAAACGGTCACATTTGATGCCGAGGTTAATCTCCCCGTGCCCACAAAAGAATCCTACCAATTTCTCGGCTGGTATTACGGAGAAACAATGATTGAGGGCACTTGGCGCATTGCTTCGAATGTTACACTGACGGCAAGATGGCTTTCTTGTTTCAAGATCACATCTGGCGGAACTATCACCGGGCTAACAGAATACGGCAAAACGTTGACCCATCTCGTTATTACTCACGAGGTAGACGGTATCGCCGTCACGAGCATCGGAAATTCTGCGTTCTACCAATGCACGAACCTGACGAGTGTCACCATCGGCAACAGCGTCACGAGCATCGGGGGGCATGCGTTCTCCGGCTGCACGAGTCTGACAAGTGTTACCATCGGCAACAGTGTCACAAGCATCGGGAGTTATGCGTTCTACGAATGCACGCGCCTGAAGAACATTACCTTCCAAGGCACAATGGCACAGTGGAATCAAATCAGCAAGGGCTATTACTGGAATTACTACACCGGCAATTACACTGTTCACTGCACTGACGGAGATGTTGCGAAACAATAAAAATTCATTCCATCCCCCGCCGCGGCAATGCCGCAGCAGGGGCGTTTGATTGGATTATTATGCTATCAGGCGGGAGGGGCGCCCCCTTCCCTGCGGGAGTTTATTGCGGGATGAGAGAAAAGCCGGTAGGGGGCGCCTCGATGCTCCGGTGGCGGGGTGCTTTTAGGCAAATACGGATAGGTTCAAAACAACATCGGTACCTTTGTTGTGCGGGCTCCTTTCGTCACGCTTCGCGTGACACCTTCCTCCCGGAGGAAGGCTTTTAGGGGCGCGGGGTGGAGGTATTGTAACGTAAAACGGGCGACCCGCTTTTGCGGGTCGCCCCTGTTGTTTTGGATTTTAAGCCTTGCAGAGTTTGCGGATGTAATTGCGCTCGCGGAGGGAAATTTTGCCGTCTACGGTTACCACGCACAGGCAAAGGGCGATGACATCCTCGCGCAACGTCTCGTCCGCCAGGGCGAGGAAAGACAGCATTTCCTGCGTGTATTCCTTTACGGCTTCCCTGCCCTCGCGGTCTTTGCGGAAGGAATTTTTGATACTGTCAAAATCAAAGTCATCCCCAAACACGTGAACCAGCGCCGGGTACATAAGCAGGTATTCCTGCTCATTCACCCGCCCGTCCGCCACCACGGAGCCGAGAATAAAGCCCGCCAGCGCGTGCACGGGGTCAACGCCCGGCAGTTCCAAGAGTTTTAGTTTGGCTAAAATCTTAACGGATTTCCCCGTCAGCATCACGCCGCGCTCCGGCGCGGAAAGGTTTTCGTATTCCTTACACAGTTTTGCAAATTCAAACATTTTTCTTTCTCCTTTTCGCCTTACAGTGGCAAATCTTTTTTTGTAAACCGCACGGAGCCCACGATATAGCCGGTCAGCCCCAGCACGGCGAGAATCGCAAATTTCCAGATGAAGGCGTTGGTGCCGTCCATAATGGAAATGACGTCAAACAACGTGATGATGGCTGACATCAAACACTCCACGGCCGGAGCCGTAATCCTTTGTCAGGTGCTCCACTTCAATCGTGTGCATATTTTTCCTCCTGTTCCGTGTTTTTTGACTGAACACTGTTGACATTTTTACAATGTTGAATTATAATGATTTTGCAAGAAAATGAAAAGGGCAAAAACATTGCCAGTGTCAAAATATAAACACTGTAAATAAAACTGTAAAAAAGGAACGCTATGAAAGCAAAAAATCTGAACAATTCCTCCCGTAAGACCAACCGCCTGATCAAAAACGTATTTGCCGAAATGCTGTCGGAATATAAGGAAATCTCCCGCATTTCGGTCAGTGAGCTGTGTGCCAGAGCCGAAATCAGCCGCGGTACGTTCTATTCTCATTACGATGATATTTACGGCGTTGCCGAGGACTATGAAAACGAATTGATTGACCACTTTTTCGACAATGCCAAGTTGCTGACCCCCACCAATGTGGAACAGTTTATCGATATTTTCTTTCAATACATCCGCGAAAACGACGAAAACTATAAACTGCTTTGCCGCTCCAACGAGTTTATATTTACGGCAAAAAAGCTGACCACGATTGCCACCAACAAATTTCTGGAACTTTGCCACCACAACGCTCTTGTTAAAAATAAAGAATATATTGATCTGGATATTGCCGTGTTTATTGACGGGATTCTTTGCGAATACGTCAAGTATTGTCGCGGGCTTTCCGCCGTGAAGCTGGACGACCTGTATGCCTTTACCAAACAATGGCTCAAGGACTTTGCAAAAAGGCGGCTCTCTCCCCCGGAGGAAAAATAAAAAAGCACCCCGCAGTTGCCAAAGCAACTGCGGAGTGTTTTTTTTATCCGGTTAATAGAGATCTTCGCCTTTGTCAACAATGGTCGTGCTGACCGCCCCGGAGGCGATCAGATCGGCAAGCGTGGTGCCGGGGTTTGCAATATATCTGAAATCCAGCGTATAGTTTTCCGTGTCTGCAACCAAAATGACCCAGCGACTTCCGTTGTTCTTTTTAATCCAACGGTCAATCGCTTTATAATTATAGTTTTTCCCGTTTGCCGGGACACTGGAATTGCCGTTATTGGTCTGGTTACGGTATGCGGAATTGGACGCCGGCCAGAGCAGAATATCGGCATCCACAATATCATACAGTTCTTGCGAACACCCTTGCCAGCCATGGTGCGCCACCTGCAACACATCGCTCTTGAGAAACGCGGAAGCTGATTTGGTGCCGCCGTACATCGTCTGCATGGCAAGATCACCCTGATAGTGCAGGTCACCCAAGAACATCACGGTTTTCTCGTTAGGCAGGTAATTCAGGCTTCCGTCACTGTTCTGCCCGGTACTGCGCCGCATATGAAAACGCGTAACCATAGAGGTGTTATTGAAGTATGCAATCGGCAGAGGGAAAAGATCCTCCTGCGTGTACAGCACCTCAATCATCACGTTGCGCACGTAAATATTCTGCCCGGTATGTGCTTCCACCACTTTGAAGGGCGACTTGCAGGCATCCGCCAGCGTCAGCAGGTTGTTGATGCTGTAAGTGCCGGGATTGTAGGTGTTATAAATGCTGCCCGCAGAGCCGAGATTGCAGATGTACTGCTCAATTTTCACACGGGAGTTTTCCGCCTGACAATAAGTCTTGCAGAACACGGTAAAGTTTGCCCAGTGATCCCAGTGCTGGTGCGTCAGCATCCATGCGGCAATGGTGATCGGCTGATCCACCGTCGGTGCATGCCCGAAAATCCCCTGATACAGATCCGAAAGGATGCGGTACAGGCGGATGTGATCATTGACGTTTTGACCGTTTTGTTTATCCCCGCCGCCGTCAAAGATGATAAAACTACCGTCCTCCAGTGTGACGATATAACACATCCCGAACGTGCCGGTGCTGTATGCCAGCCGCATCTGTGTGACTGTGGTTTCCGTGACCTTCTTATAGGTCTGCTCTTCGGTGTTTGGCAGATTGATGTTTTCCAGCTTGGCGCTGACAATGCGGACATTGCCCTCTGTGGCGTTGGTGGCAACATAATAAGCGTGCACCATATTCCCGTTGCCGGTATAAGTGCGGTAATAGTTTTTACGGTTGGTCTCGCTGTTGGTGACCTCGTTGGAGGCGACCCGCTGATACCCTGCTTTTTCCAGGGTGGTCAGATACGCCTCATAATCCTGAGACGAAACCTTTTCAAAATACTCAAGAAGCGTACCGCTGGCGGTTGTTTTTGCCAGCGTGCCGGAGCCGGATGTCTCGGAGCCGGCAAAATTCCCTGCCGTAAACTGCGGCACGTCGCCCGCAAAAGAGCCGTAGGTCTCTTTGATGACCTGCTGAATCGGCAGGCGAATCGCCCCGGTTTCATACTCCTTGCACAGCGTTGCCGTCTCCAGAAGAAAATCCACCGCAGCCATAACGGTAGCCGTTGTCCAGCCGAAAACGGCAATCTCGGTTGCACTGCAAAGGATCCCATATTCGGTGCGGGCAAGGTTTTCCTTCAGCTCCGCAGTAGTATCCCGGTTTGTCTCACCGAAGAGAATCTCGGTTGTATGATTTGCGTCGTCGGCATCCGTGTAAAACGGAATGATGTCATTGAGGTTCTGTAAAATGTCGGGCAGTTTTTTCTTCAGCTCCTCATAATTTTCCTTGTACCGGTTGTAATAAGGATAAAGAATGTTTGCAGGGATCCGATCTACGCTTTTGCCGCTGATTGCCCCTGCCGTTTCGGTAAACTTATCGCCTTGCCCGGTCAGGGCGATCAGCTGGTTGCGGAACACAAACGCTTTATCATACAGATAATCGTTACCCGTATAGGTCGAATCCGTTCCGTACTGCGGCTTGCAGTCATGATCCAGCTTATCACTGCAAACCACGGAAAGTATGGGAGTGACGGTTCCGCCATAAAAATAAACCGTATTGACTGTTTTCTTTACAAGATAATCTTTCTCGATCTCGGTAACGCCTTCGGTCAGTTTGTCACCCTTGAGCAAATTTTTCAGAAAATACTCCATTCCCTGCAAAACCATGAAGTCACTGCTACCGTTGATAACGATTTTATTGCCGATGCGGGCAACCACATAGCCGGGGCGCGTGCCGATATTCTCCAACGCCGCGGCGGATTGCACGCGGCTGGTACGCCCCAGCACGATCTCAAAATCCTCATTATCCACATCCTTACGGTCCATATCCGTGTTTTTCAGCAGTCGGACCCCGGTTGCAGCTTTAATCACGGACTGAAATTGCGCGATTTTTTCTTCCATCAAAGAAGAAAAATAGCGGGATACCACAATTTTATAATCCGAAAGCTGAACCTGATTTTCCCCCAACCCATCGGTTGGTGTATCATCCTTGCCGAACAAGCCGGAGCAGGAGCTCAGTAATAAAATCAATGCCAACGCAAACGCCAGCAAACGCAGTTTTTTCATCATTTCCTCCGTAACTTGATTTTGCCACGCCGGAAACCGGCGTGGCAAAGGGTTTATTTTTTCACTACGTAATTTCCGTTTCCGGGTTCTCTCGGCAGGAAGGCAATATCGCCGCCGTCTACAGGGCTGTACAGATTGTCATAATCCGGGCGCCCGTTCTTGAGCGTCAGCGTGGTATTCTTGATATCCTGCACAATGATATACTTCACAGAGGAAAGCGTATGGGCAAGAAAATAGTCTACCTGGAACCACCAGCTACCGGTGCTGGCACTCTTTGATGTTTGCCCGTTCCACTGACTACTGCTGGTGGGCCAGAGCAACAGCTCCGGAGAGAAGAGCTGATACAGCTCCTTCTCACAGCCCTGATAGCCGTGATGTGCTACCTGCACAATGTCGCATTTCAGCGATTCCCCGTAAAGCGCCCGCATGGTTCTGCTACCGTATTTGTAAAGGTCACCGAGGAAGGTTGCAGTAGTTACGTTCTGGCTGGTAGAATCCCGAAGGGTGAAGCGAACCACAGTGGAGGAATCGTTGAAGTAGGAAATCCGGCGGGGGGCAAGATCCTCATGGGTATACAGCACCTCCATGGTGGCATTGCGGATCTGCAACTTCATCCCGGAATGGAGCTTGTAGTATTTCAGCACACCACCGGTCAAATCCACATAGGTCTGCAATTTATTGGAAAGCGAAAAATCGGGGTTATAAGCGTTGAACGCCTCAATTTGCGAAATAAAGTTGGCATACAGCGCTTCAATCCGCACCTGCTTCTGGGAGCCGTATTTCTCGCAGAAATCGCGGAACACGGAAATGTGATCCCAATGCTGGTGCGTCAGAATCCAGCCTGCAATGACCAGCGGGTTATCCTTGGTCGGTGCTTTTCCGTGTGCGCGGGTGTAAAGATCCATCAGCACATTGTAAAGGCGCACATGGTCATTTGCGGCGTTGGTTTGTCCGTTTCCGCCGCCGTCATAAATGATGAAGCTACCGTCCTCCAGCATCAGCACATAATCCATGCCGAAGTTGCCGGTGGTATATGCCATGCGGACGGTTGTGATCGAGGAGTCAGCCAGTTTCACATACTTCTGCGCGCTGAGCACTTCCTTCTCAACCAGATTGACACTGCTCATCGGTGCCGAAATCACGCGGATGGAAGGTACATAGGTGCTCACGCCCTGTGCCTTGGCATATTTGTATGCGGCGTATACCACATACAGGGTATGCTTGCTGTCCTTGGAGACGTAGGTGCGGTAAATATTGTCCTCGTTGGTATTGTCGGTATAAAGGGTGTACCCTTCCTTCTCCAGGGTCTTGCAATACTCGGTATAAGCGGCACCCACGCCACTGCCCGTGTAATAATACTGAATAGAATCGTCACCGATGTCAAACACCTCGGAAAGCTCTACCCCTTCGCCCTCGGGCTTTGTAAAGTCCGTGACCCACTTGTTGTCCATGTTATAAATCAGTTTCAGATTGGCGGGAATCAGGATCTGCTTTTTGCCGTCCGTTTCCACAACGGAATCGCTCAGCAAAGCATTCAGCGCAGCGCCCGCCTTCTGCATGCCGGTATCCGTCCATGAAGTGGCAATCAGATTGCCGTTGATTAGCATCACACCATACTGTGCCGCACTCATGCCGGCAAGAGCGGTTTTGCTGTCCGCACGGTTGGTCACACCGCAAATGATTTCCGGTCCGTCTGCCTTGGCTTTATCGCTTTTGCGTGCCAGCTTCCTGACGCCGGTCAGCTTGGAAATCAGCGAAACACTGTTTCTGACACAGGCAACCGCCACATCCACCGAATCCGGGTTGACGTCAGTGGTGTGGGGGTCGTCCCCTTCCGCGCTTCCGGGATCCGCATCCAGC
>URMC01000015.1 GCA_900548735.1 uncultured Eubacteriales bacterium
AAAATCCGGCATCCGCAAGTTTTTTGACCTGCTGGACACCATGGACGACGTGGTGTCGCTGACGGTGGGTCAGCCGGACTTTGTGACCCCGTGGCACATCCGGGAGGTGGGAATGGAGAGCCTGCAACGAGGAAAAACCTACTACACCTCCAATGCCGGAGTTCCGGAATTGCGGGCGGAAATCTGCCGGTATCTTGACCGGCGTTTCGGGCTTTCTTACGAGAGTGACGAAACGCTGGTAACCGTGGGCGGGAGCGAGGCAATCGACCTTGCCATACGCGCGGTTACGGAGCCGGGAGACGAAGTGATTATCCCCACACCGAGTTTTGTGTGTTATGAGCCGATTGTCAAGCTTTGCGGCGGCGTGCCCGTGACGATTCCCACCAAAAAAGAAGACCGTTTCAAACTGACGCCGGAGGCTCTTAGCGCCGCCATTACCCCGCGCACGAAAATGGTGGTGCTTCCCTTTCCCAACAACCCGACCGGGGCGATTCTCACCCAAGAAGAGCTGGAGGGACTGGCGGCGGTGCTGGAACACACCAATATCGCCGTGCTTTCGGATGAAATCTATGCGGAAATGACCTACGGCAGGCGTCATGTTTCGATTGCCGCCCTGCAGGGGATGAAAGAGCGCACGATTCTGGTCAACGGATTCTCCAAGGCATTTGCCATGACGGGCTGGCGGCTGGGCTTTCTTGCCGCGCCCCGCCCCATTACCGAGCAGATGCTGAAAATCCACCAATACGCCATCATGTGTGCCCCCACAACCAGCCAGCTGGCGGCGGTGGAAGCCCTTCGTAACGGCGACCCCGACATTGAAATGATGACCGCGGAATATGACCGCCGGCGGCTCTACATCCGCGCGGGGCTGTCCGCCATCGGGCTTGACTCCTTTGAGCCGGAGGGGGCGTTTTATATCTTCCCCGAAATCGGGAAATACGGGCTTTCCTCCGACGAGTTCTGCAACCGGTTGCTTTACGAAAAACGGTGCGCCATTGTGCCGGGCACCGCATTCGGCGAGGGCGGGGAGGGGTTTGCACGCCTTTCCTATGCGTATTCGGTCAAACACATCGACAAAGCGCTGGAACGCATGGAGGATTTTTTAAAAACGCTGAAATAACAAAAACTGCCCGCCGGATACCCGGCGGGCGTGCTTTTTTATTGAACCGCATCGGCACGGAAAGCCTTTTCAATCGCCCCTGCCAGCAACACGCCCGTGGCGTTTACCAGCAGGTCAATTTCCTTGGGTGCTACAAAAAAGCCCTGCTTTGTGATGAGAAAGCGGCGGATTTCCGCCTCCCGCTCCCCAAAACCGCACTCCTCCATTGCGTCCGCCACCAGCGTGGTGGAATCCACCACCGTGGGCACGCCGAGCGCCAGCACAGGCACGCCCACGGTCTCCCGGTTCAGGGCTTTGCGGTTGTTGCCGATGCCGGAGCCGGGGTGGATGCCTGCGTCCGAGAGCTGGATCGTTGCCGCCAGCCGCTCGGTGGATCTTGCCGCCAGTGCGTCCACCGCCACCACAAGGTCGGGGTGGCACGCCTCCACACCGCCCCGCACCAGTTCCACCGTTTCCATCCCGGTCTGCCCCAGCACGCCGGGGGTCAGCGCCGAGATCTCACACAGCCCCAGCGTGGAGAAAAGCGCCGTGTCAAAGCGGCGCAGATGGCGCGTGACCGACAGCCGCCGCACGGTTTCGGGTCCTACCGCGTCCGGGGTGATTTCCGCGTTGCCAAGCCCTGCCACCAGCACCGAAAAGCCGGTGCCGATGCGCCCGCCGCTCATCCGCTCCGCCATTTCGCGGATCTCCACTGCAAGCGCACAGCGCACCCGATCCAGTTCCACCTCATCCAGCGTGCGGATGTTGCCGCATTCCATCGTCACGTACCGCCCGCAAGGCTTGCCGAGGCGCTCTGCCGCCGCCTCGCTTTTGATCTGCACCCGAAGAATCGTGCACCCGCCCGCCTCCGCGCGGCAAACGCGCACCCCGTCTTTTTCGGTTTCCACCCCGCACTCCGCCGCGAGGTCACTGCGCCACATCCGCTCCATTTTCCGCTCCGTTTGCCGCATCGGGCAGTCCTTTCCTTTTTTGCTATGTGTATTATGCCCATTTTTGCGGTGAATTATTGTGCAAGTGTCCAAACCTTTCTTTTTTATAAGAGTCTGTGCTTGAAATCCCGCACAAATTGTGCTATAATGCGTAGTGTTAATATGACATTTTATGGGGTAAACCCGTAATGTCCTTTCCAAAGGAGGAAATCAAGATGATCAAGCGCGTTACGGCACTGCTTCTGTGTCTGGCAACCATCGTGCTCTGCCTTGCAGGTTGCTCGCATGGGGACAACGATAAAGGCGCATACATCCGGATGTATCTGACCGAACCGGTTTATGACATGGATCCGCTGGAAGCATTTGATAACGCAGAGGCGCTTCAGGTAGTGGACCTGCTGTTTGTCGGTCTTTTCAAAGCGGATGAGAACGGGAAGCCCAAAAAATCTCTGGTAGACAGCTACAAATACACCGAAGACAAGAAGGAGGGCAAATACACCCTGCTGCTGACCCTGAAATCCACCAACTGGTCGGACGGAGTTGCGGTTTCCGCCAACGACGTGCAGTTCGCCTTCCGGCGCCTGTTCAAAACCGATGTTTCGCACCCGGCGGTGGCAATGCTCTGCAACATCAAAAATGCACGGGAAATCATCGCGGGCAACACCAGCGAGGATCATCTCGGCGTTTCGGTTGTGGACAACCTGAATGTGGAAATCGAGTTTGAGGGTCACGCGGATATGGATACCTTCCTCACCGCGCTGTGTAGCCCTGCGCTTTACCCGTTGCGCGAGGACGTTGTAGAGGTCAACCCCGACTGGGCAAAGAAAAACAGCACCATCGTGTGCAGCGGTCCCTTCATGGTACGTTCCATGAAGC
This sequence comes from uncultured Eubacteriales bacterium, assembly GCA_900548735.1. GTDB lineage: Bacteria > Bacillota > Clostridia > Oscillospirales > CAG-272 > Firm-07. The sequence continues at coordinate 2,926 of URMC01000015.1, forward strand.
CCGACGAAAAGGACGGCTTTGTTTTGGAGCGCAACAGCTATTACATGCGCAACCGCTCCAAAGACGATCTTGACAAATACGTAACCCCCTTCCGCATCGTGGTGGACTACACCACTGATGCCGCCAAGCAGTTTGAGCTTTACAACACCGGGGAGGCAGGCACGATCTACTACTTCGGGCACATTCCGCTCTCGGTGCGCACCGATGCCGCCAAGGCAGACGCGCTGAAGAAGGTGGACGTGACCGACGCGGCTTCCACCCATGTGTACTATCTCAACGAGAAAGCCGAAATCGGCGGCAAGACACTGTTTGCGGATGTCAAGGTGCGGCAGGCGCTCTCGCTGGCGCTCGACCGGCAGGCAATGGCGGACGCCATCGTTTACGCAAAAGCGGCGGACGGCATTGTGCCTTACACGGTGCTCAACCGCCCCGGCAAGAAAACCGAGTTCCGCAAAAAAGCGGAATCCTATCTTGCGGCAAGCGCCAACGTGGAGGCGGCAAAGAATCTGCTGAAGGAAGCCGGCATTACCGCCTCCGACTATGAGTTTTCCATCACGGTTGCCTCCTATAAGGAAGATCACATCGCCATGGCAGAGCTTGCCAAGGCGGCTTGGAAAGCCCTTGGCTTCAAAGCGGATGTCAAGGTGCTGAAGCCCACCGAGGTCATGGAAACAACGGTAGACGCCACCACGGGCGTGGAAACCACCAGCGGCACGGACGTGTGGGCAAACCCCTATAAGACCGCGCTGGAGACCGGGGATTTTGAGGTCATCGCGCTGGATCTGGTTGCCACCTCTGCGGATGCGTTTTCGGTGCTTGCCCCCTTCGCAAAAGCGTTTTCGGGCAACGCCATCAACCTGGATACCACGGTCAACCCCAACTATGAGTTGACCCCGCATATCACCGGCTACGACAGCGAAGCCTACAACGCCAAGATTGAAGAGGCGTTTACCTCCGCCAAATCCAGAGATCGTGCCACGAAGCTGCACGAGGCAGAGGCGATTCTGATGAACGACCTGCCGGTCATCCCCGTGGTCTACAATCAGGATACGGCGCTGGCTTCCAAAAAGCTGGGCAAGATCGAATCCAACTTCTTCTGCAATGCGGACTTCACGAAGACCAAACTCTCCGGCTATTGGAAGATCGCGCTGCGTGACGAGTTTGTCAAAGAAGAAGACACCAAAACCGAAGGCTGATGGATTTCCTTTTCGGGCAGGCGGCAACGCCTGCCCGTTTTTCAAAGCCTCCAAATTCCTCGGCGCCCGGAAAAAGTTGACCGAAAGAATAGACAAACAAGGCAAAATGTGCTATACTGAACAGGTAACTCATGGAGGATATGATTATGCGGATTTTAAATCTTTCCCCCGGCGGCTTTGCCGCAAACTGTTATTTTGTAGCGTGCGGTGACACTGCCGTGCTGATTGACGCCACCGCATCCCCCGCCGCAGTGGAGCGCGCACAACTGGAAAGCGGGGCTCACCTGGCGGCAATTCTTTGTACGCACGGGCATTTTGATCATCTGCTGACCGAAAAACAGTTGCGCGCCCGATTCGGCGTACCGCTGTACCTGCACGAAAATGACGCACTCTGCCCTCGTGACGCGCTGAAAAATGCCTCCGCCGTGTTCGGCTCACCGGCGACTTTCGCCCCTGCCGACCGCCTGCTTGCGGGCGGCGAGGCGCTCCGTTTCGGTGACCTTTCGCTCCGCGTGTTGCACACGCCGGGTCACACGGCAGGGTCCGTGGTGTATCTGACCGAAAACGCGGCGTTTACCGGCGACACGCTGTTTGAAAGCGGCTTTGGCCGCACCGACCTTTACGGGGGCGACTTTGCGGCGCTCCGGCGCTCGCTGGAAACGCTGTCAAAACTCCCGCCCGATACCGAAATATACCCCGGACACGGCGGCACGTCCACCCTTGCCGCAGCACTGCCCGGTGGCAAAAAGAATATATGATTTGAGGTAAAAACGATGGACACGAACGCATTGGCAGAATTGCTTTTTCCGGATGTAACCGAGACCCCCGCCGAGGTGGAAGCCAAATTCCCGCCCCGCAATTTGCCGGAGGGGGCTGTTGTTTCCCGCATGGCGCCCAGCCCCACGGGGTTTGTGCACTTAGGCAACCTTGTACAGGGGCTGACCTCCGAGAGGATGTGCCACCAGTCGGGCGGATTGCTCTTTCTTCGCGTAGAGGATACGGACGCCAAACGCGAGGTGCCGGGCGCGGTGGAAATTCTCATTGAGTCGCTCAAACACTACAACATCTTCTTTGACGAAGGCGCCACCATTGACGGCGACAACGGCGCCTACGGCCCCTACCGCCAGCGCCAGCGCGTGGCAATCTACCACGTGTTTGCCAAGCAGTTGGTGCTTCAGGGGGAGGCTTACCCCTGCTTTTGCACCGAGGAAGAACTGGCGGAAATTCACGTAAGGCAAGAAGCCGAAAAGGACAACTACGGCTATTTCTGCAAGTGGGCTGTCTGGCGTGACCGCCCAATGGAGGACATCAAAGCGGCAATGGACAAGGGGTTGCCGTGGGTGCTTCGTTACCGCTCCACCGGCTCGATTCAAAACAAAATCCGCTTCACCGACCTTATCAAGGGAAATCTGGAACTGACCGAAAACGATATGGATCACGTGCTGCTGAAATCCGACGGGATCCCCACCTATCACTTTGCCCACGCAGTGGACGACCACCTGATGCATACCACGCACGTGGTACGCGGGGACGAATGGCTGCCGTCACTCCCCTTCCATCTCCAACTGTTCCGCTCACTCGGGTTCAAGCCCCCGAAATACCTGCATATCGGACCCCTGATGAAAATGGACGGCGATTCCAAGCGCAAACTTTCCAAGCGCAAAGACCCGGAACTGGCGCTGACCTACTACCGCGCGGCGGGCTTCCCCGTGCAGTCGGTCTATGAGTATCTGATGACCGTGCTGAACTCCAATTTTGAGGACTGGCGGCGCGCCAACCCGGACGCACCGGTAAACAACTTCAAATTCTCCTATAAAAAGATGAATCCGGCGGGGTCGCTGTTTGATTACGACAAGTTGCATGACGTTTCCAAAAACGTAATCTCCCGCATGGACGCGGAGCGCGTTTACCGCGAAGTGATCGAATGGGCGGCGGAATACGACAAGGAACTCTACGATCATCTGACCGCCGACGAGGCTTACGCCAAGGCGATTCTTGCCATCGGCAGAGGCGGCAAAAAGCCCCGCAAGGACTTTGCCACCTGGGTGGATGTGAAACCGTATCTGGACTTTTTCTATGACGACTGGTTCCGCATTGTGGACGAATATCCTGAGGGTACCGACAAAGTGGACGTGAAAAAAGCGCTTGCCCTGTTTGCCGAAACCTATGACGAGCACGATAAGATGGACGTGTGGTTTGACAAAATCAAAGCGATTGCCGATACGCTGGGCTACGCCTCGGATATGAAAGCCTACAAGGAAAATCCGGGCGCTTACCGCGGCAACGTGGCGGACGTGAGTATGTTTTTGCGCGTGGCGGTAACGGGGAAACTCAACTCCCCGGATATGTACGCCGTGATGCAGGTGCTGGGGCGCGCGCGCGTGCTGGCGCGGGTCGAAGAAATGCAGAAAGCGCTTTGAAAGGAGCGGAATATGAATACAATCAAACTGAACGCAGAAAAAAAGCCCCTGATGGTTGCCCACCGGGGCGTGAGCGGGTTGGAAACCGAAAACACTGCCGCCGCCTTTGTGGCGGCGGGCAACCGGAGTTATTACGGCATTGAGACCGACGTGCACAAAACCGCGGACGGGCAGTTTATCATCATTCACGACGACACCACAGGTCGGGTTGCCGGCGGGGATGATATGACGGTGGAAGCGACCTCGTTTGAAACGCTCCGGCGCCTGACGCTGATCAACACGGTCTCCGGCAAAAAGGACCGCGCGGATCTGACGTGTCCCTCTCTTGCCGAGTACATCGCCATTTGCAAAAAATACGAAAAATATGCCGTACTGGAACTCAAAAACGCGTTTGAAAAGGACGACATCGGTAAGATTGTGGAAATCATCCGGGAAGCGGAGTATCTCGACCACGTGATTTTCATTTCGTTCTGCTATGACAACCTGGTCTTCTTGCGGGAGTTTTATCCCAGCGCCGCCGCGCAATACCTGATCGGCGGTAAGGAGGTGCCGTTTGACCTGATCGACCGACTGACGGAGCATCACTTTGACCTGGACATCAGCCACCGCCTGATTACCGCCGATCTGGTGGCGGAGTGCCACGAAAACGGCATTGAAGTCAACACCTGGACGGTCAACACCGAAGAGGATGCGGCGCGCGTGATTGCAGCCGGTGTGGACTACATTACCACCAACATTCTGGAGTAAGGAGCAACGGCTATGGCAATCCGACTGAAAGTAATGACTTTTAACGTCCGAACCCCCGTCAAGGGCGATGAAACCAACTACTTCTGGAACCGCACCGGGCGCATTACCGAGGTCATAGGCAAAGAACTGCCCGACCTGATCGGCTTTCAGGAAGCGACCCGCGAAGTCCGGGAATTCCTGACCACGGCGCTCTTTCCGATGGGTTATCTTGTTGTCGGTTGCGGGCGCGAGAAAAACCTGCACGGAGAGGGTACGGTAATCGCCTACCGCCGGGAGCGGTTTGAACTGCTCTCGCTGGAATCCCGCTGGCTGTCGCTCACCCCCTCGCTCCCCGGCAGCACGTTCGGCGGGGATCAGAGCGGGTGCCCGCGTAGTCTCACCGCGGCGGTACTCCGCCCGGACGGGGCGGCAGAGCCGATCCTTTTTCTCAACACGCACTTAGACCACAAAGGGGCAACCGCGCGCCTGCTCGGCGCCGCCGAAATCATGCAATACGTGGCGGATAAAGGCTTGCACTTTGTCATCACCGGCGATATGAACGCCCTGCCCGGCACCAAGGAAATTCAGGCGTTTACCACGCCCGCGGCAGTCGGCGCGCCAGTCAGCGACCTGACCGAGGATATTGCAGGGACGTTCCATAAATTCGGCGCATATGACGAGGCGCATATGAGCAAGATTGATTACATTTTCACCGACCTTACCGCCGACAAAACCGAATCCTACCGCGTGGAGGACACCCCCGTGAACGGGGTTTACATCTCCGATCACTTCCCCGTAGTCGCCTTTGTTGAAGTCGCAGAATAAATAACCGATAATCGCCCCATAAAAACCCCCCGGCAGACCTTAAGGTCTGCCGGGGGGTTTGGCACTATCTAACCCATATTTTTGTGTAAAGTTTTTCGCGGGGGTGTAGGGGGATAAAAAACTCAAAATGAGTTTTTTATCCCCGACGACATTGGTCTCGGCGGCAGAAAGCCGCCGTTTTGCCACTGAAAAATCGAAAAAGCCAAAACACAGGAGGCAAAAACGACCAAGATCGCATCAAAAATGCCGGATTCCCGACCGGCATTTTTGAGGGGCTGTTAAAAAACATCGTTTTTTAACAGCCCCTCCGCGTCCCCTCACACGCTGTGCACGCCGAGGGTGGCGTCCGCCGTGGCGGCGTCAATGCCGTACTTTTCGGCTTTTCTTGCCTCGAAAAACTTTTTTGCCACAGGCTCAAAGAGCGCATAGGAAAGCACGTCCTCTTCCTGCTCCAGATACCCTGCCATCTTCGCACGTACCGCGTCCAGTTCCGGCGGGAGCAGGTCTGCGGGGCGGCAGGTGACGGGTTTCTCGTCCCCGATGATTTTCTTTACAAACGCAGGGTCAATGGGCATCGGCGTTTTGCCGTATTCGCCTCTCACCAACCCCTTAAATTCTTTGGTCACCATCTTGTAGCGCTCCCCGCCGATGATGTTGAACACTGCCTGAGTGCCCACAATCTGAGAGGACGGCGTGACCAGCGGGGGGTACCCCACGTCCGCGCGCACGCGCGGCACTTCGGCAAGCACCTCCGGCAACAGATCGGATTTGCCCGCCTGCGCCAACTGACTCATCAGGTTGGAAAGCATACCGCCCGGCACCTGATAAAGAAGAGCGTTTACGTCCACTTTCAGCGCTTTGGGGTCAAGTAGCCCTTCTTTCAGGTACTTTTCCCGCAGCGGCGCGAAATAATCGGTGATTTTATCCAGCTTGGCAAGGTCAATCCCCGTATCGTACGGCGTGCCCGCAAGGGTCGCCACGATGGTCTCTGTCGGGGGTTGGGAAGTGCCCATCGCCAGGGGGGAAATTGCGGTGTCCACGATGTCCACGCCCGCCTCTGCGGCTTTCAAAAGCGTCATAGAGGCAAGCCCCGCCGTGTAGTGGGTGTGCAGTTGAATCGGCACCTTGACCGTCTCTTTCAGCGCCTTGACCAAGTCATACGCGTCATACGGTTTCAGAAGCCCTGCCATATCCTTGATGCAGATGGAGTCCGCCCCCATTTCCTCCAACTGTTTGGCATACGCGGCATAGTATTCCAGCGTATAGGAGGGGCCGGTGGTATAGGAGAGCGCCGCCTGTACATGGCCGCCCTCTTTCTTGGCGGCGCGGATGGAGGTGGTGAGGTTGCGCGCGTCGTTCAGCGCGTCAAAAATGCGGAGAATGTCAATGCCGTTGGCAATCGACTTCTGCACGAAATATTCCACCACGTCATCGGGGTAATGGCGGTAGCCGAGGATGTTCTGCCCGCGGAACAGCATTTGCAGTTTGGTGTTTTTGACCCGCTCACGGATTTTGCGCAACCGCTCCCACGGGTCCTCGTTCAGGTAGCGCATGCACGCGTCAAACGTGGCGCCGCCCCATGCCTCCAAAGAATAGTAACCTACGTTATCGAGGTCGGCTAAGATCGGCAGCATTTCCTCCGTCGTCATCCGTGTGGCAATCAGAGACTGATGCGCGTCACGAAGGACTGTTTCGGTAATTTTGATTTTCGACATACCCTTTGCTCCTTTGTCAGAAATTCCAGGACAGGAACACCCCGGCGGCCACCGCCGAGCCGATCACGCCCGCCACGTTCGGACCCATGGCGTGCATCAGCAGGAAGTTGGAGGGATCCTCCTCCTGTCCCACTTTTTGCGCCACGCGCGCCGCCATCGGCACAGCGGACACCCCGGCGGAGCCGATCAGCGGATTGATTTTGCCGTGCGTCACGGCGCACATCAATTTAGCGGTGAGAAGCCCGCCGATGGTGGAAACGCAGAATGCGGCAAGCCCGCACCCGATGATCGCCAGCGTCTGAACGCTGAGGAAGTTGGAGGCGGTAGCCGTGGCGCCCACGCTGAGCCCCAGCATAATCGTAACGATGTTAATCAGTTCGTTCTGTGCGGTTTTGGAAAGGCGGTCGGTCACGCCGCTGACGTTCAGCAGGTTTCCGAACATCAGGCACCCGACCAGCGGCACCGCGTCCGGCACAATCAGCGCCACGATAAAGGTCACCAGCACGGGGAAACAGACTTTCTCCACCTTGCTGACCTGCCGCAGGGTGGTCATGCGGATGGCACGCTCCTTTTTGGTAGTCAGCAGTTTCATAAACGGCGGCTGAATCAGCGGAATCAGCGCCATATAACTGTACGCCGCGATGGCGATTGCGCCAAGCAGCTGCGGCGCCAGCGCTTTGGTCACCAGGATGGCGGTCGGTCCGTCCGCGCCGCCGATGATCCCGATTGCCGCGGCTTCCTGCGGGGTGAAAAGCCCGGAGAGAAGCGCAAAACCAAACGCCACAAACACGCCAAGTTGCGCGCCCGCACCGATCAACAGACTTTTCGGGTTCGCAATCAGGGGTGAGAAATCGGTCATTGCGCCGATACCGATAAAAATCAGGCACGGGTAGATTCCCAATTTAACGCCCAGGTACAGCAGGTCAATCAGCCCGCCCTCGTGCAGCACCTTGCCGAAATCCACGTCGGCGGTGCCGATAAAGAACTCGGCATGAAACATCCCCGCGCCGGGCAGGTTGGTCAGCAACATCCCGATGGCGATGGGCAAAAGCAACAGCGGCTCATACCCCTTCACCACGGCAAGGTAAACCAACACCGCCGCGATGATGTACATCACAACGGGCTGCCACCAGTCGGGGTTGCTGAAAAGCCGGGCAATACCCGTGCTTTCCAGGAAGTTCTGAATACTCTCTAACATGAGTGCCTCCGGTCAGCGAAGCGTAAACAGCACTTCGTCGGTTGTAACCGACGCGCCCTGCGCCACCAACACGGCAGCCACGGTGCCGTCGGCAGGGGCGCAGATGTCGTTTTCCATCTTCATGGCTTCCAGCACGCACAGCACATCGCCGCGCTTTACGGCGTCACCGGCTTTGAAGTTAATCTTATTGATTGTGCCCGGCATCGGTGCCGCCACAGAAGTGCCGCCGGCAGGCGCGGCGGGAGCCGCCGCCTTGGGAGCGGCAGGAGCCGCCACGGGGGTAGCGAGCGGTACGGGGTTTGCGGCGGGAACCGAATTCAGTTCCTCCACTGTGACCTGATAAACAACACCGTTTACGGTGACCTGATAATTTTTCATCTTTTTTTGCCTGCCTTTCTCAGTTTTTGCCGCGCTTGGCGGTATTGATTTTACGGAACGAAACCACGCGGAACGCGGGCGTCTGCCCGCCGTTTTCCTCCGCCAGCGCGGCGGAAATCGCCGCGGTAATCGCGGCAACCACCGCACCCTGATCTTGTGCCGGCGCTTCGGTTACAGCCGCCGGAGTATTTTCTTTTTCCGCGGGCTTTTTGCGCTTTTGCATCGCCTCTGTGCCAAGGCGGAAGAGCACCAGCGCCCCCCACAGGATGATCAGCGCCGCAAAAACCGTGCCCATCCCGATGAGAATCATTCTCCCGAAATATGCGGCGCGCTCCCCGAAAGTCATCGTGGTCGCCGCCAGAATTGCACCGTTCATAAAAAGCACCTCAAAGCGCCTGCCGGTCGGCAAGCATATACACAGCGGAAATCAGCCTTGCACGGAGTTCCGCGCCGGGGATGATATCGTCCACCTCTCCGGTGGCGGCGGCGTTTTCCGCCGTGGCAACGGTTTCTTTCCACTCGGTTTCAAGCGCCTCACGGCTGACGGTCCCGCTGATGCGGTCGTTCCAAAGGAATGCCACGCCGGTTTCGGCACGCAGCGCCGCAATCTCGGCACCGGGCAGGGCAAGCACCATATCGGCACCCAGGCGCCGTGCGCCGCCGAACAGGAACCCCGCGCCGATCGCTTTGCCGGTCAGCGCCACGATTTTGGCGTTTTCGGTCTGATTCCACGCAAGGGTCAGCGCCGGCAGAGCCTGCAACAATTCCGCGTTTTCCTCTCCCGCGGCAAAGCCGCCGCAGTTGACAAAGCTGACCACCGGGAGCGAAAACGCCCCGGCAAAGTTCAGAATCGCCGTCATTTTGCGCACACCGGCAAGGGTCAGTTCCCCGTCGATGGCAATGACTGCGGCACTGCACCCGCCAAGGAGTGCAAAGCCGACTTTGGTTTCCTCGCCCGCGCCGTCAGACAGGGTCAGCAGATGCCCCGCGTCCGCCACGGCGTTCAGCGCCTCGACAGCGCCAAGGGATTCCGCCTCCGGCAATGCCCGGTTGATGTCATCCGTGCTGATATCCGCAGGCGTGCCGCTGTCGGCGTTATCCGGCAGGAAGGAAAGGAGCGTGCGCACCAGGGCAAACGCTTCCGCCTCGTCGGCGGCAAGGATTGCCGCGGCGCCGTTTGCAAACAGTTCCTCTGCGCAACCGGTGCGGTCTTTTTGGGGGTGTGCGGTCGGCAGATACATCCGGCTTTCGTTTTTCACCGCCACGGTGAAGTCAAACAGCCCGGCTACCGCCGCCATCGTGCCCACGCACGCGCCGCAGATCACCGCAATCTGCGGGATTTTGCCTTTGGCGTTTGCCGCGGCGGAAAGCAGCGTTGCATACCCGCCCAGCGCCGCCGCGCCGTCAAATACCACGGCGCCCGCGCTGTCAAACATCCCGATCACGGGTGCGCCCGCGCGCAAGGCTTTTTCGTAAAGATCCGCAATTTTCGCGGCGTGGCTCGCGTCTACCGCGCCTTTCATCGCCGCCGCGTCCTCGGCAAAGGCAAAGATCAGTCTGCCCTCTACCGCGCCGTAGCCGCACACCACGCCGGACTCTGCCTCCGGGTGCCCGGGGCGGCGCAGATACGCGCCAAGCTCGACAAAAGTTCCGGCGTCAAACAAGGTAACAAGCCGTTCTTTTGCCGGTGAATTTGTTTTTTCCATACTGTCCTCCAAACGGGAAAAAGCCCGGTTTCCGGCGCCCGAAAGCGCCCGTCGTATCAAACAACCTTCTTCCCCAAATTACCATAATTTTACCACAAAACGAACAAAACAGTGCATGATTTTCTGCATTTTCTTTGTTAACATTCTATGAAGTTCGTTTATTTTTTAACGCGCGTTGCAAATTTTCAATTTTTTTCAAAAAAGGGTTGCATTTTGCCATGGAATGTGTTATACTATCATCCGTGACAGCGTAAAAACTGCCTGCGGAGGCATAGCTCAGCTGGTTAGAGCGCATGCTTGACATGCATGAGGTCATTGGTTCGATCCCAACTGTCTCCACCAAATCAAAAAAGCACGCGCACGCGTGCTTTTTTGATTTTATCACCGAAAGGACGAAAATGCGATGAATCTTTGCGACACCCGCACCGTAAAAAATATTATGGAGGCTTTCGGGCTTCGTTTCCGCAAGGAGTTCGGGCAGAATTTTCTCACCGACCGCTCGGTTGTGGAGGAAATTGCCGAGCAGTGCACCGACACGGCGGACGGCACGATTCTGGAGATCGGCCCCGGCATCGGCACGCTGACGCGGGAGTTGGCGGCGCGCCACCGGGAGGTGGTGGCGCTGGAAATCGACCGCACGCTGATCCCGGCGCTGGCTTACACGCTGAGCGATTTCAAAAATGTGCGTGTGATCGAAGAGGACGCGATGAAAACCGATCTTGCGGCACTGCTTGCGCCGTATTTTGAAAAGGGCGCGGTTTCGGTGTGCGCAAATCTCCCTTATTATATCACGACCCCGATTCTGATGAAACTGTTGGAAAGCCGCCTGCCCTTCCGGCATATTACAGTGATGGTGCAATCCGAGGTAGCGGACAGGCTCTGCGCCCCGGCGGGGGGAAAAGAATACGGTGCCATTACGGCGGTATTGGGGTATTACGGCGAGGCAACGCGGCTGTTCAAGGTCAGCGCGGCAAAATTTTTGCCCCCGCCGAAAGTGGATTCCGCCGTGGTGCAGATCCGGCTGTATGAAGAAAAACCGTATCATCCGAAGAATGAGGCGGTCTTTTTCCGCACGATCAAAGCGGCGTTTGAACAACGGCGCAAGACGTTGCCCAATGCGCTTTCGGCGGGCTTTCCGGAACTTACTAAGGAGGATTGCACCAACCTGGTGATTGCGGCAGGACACCGCGCCGACGTCCGCGGCGAGCGGCTTTCCACCGCCGATTTTTGTAACCTTTCCGATTTGATTGCGGAAAGGTTAGAACAATAAACGGCGCGCCCAACATCCCGGCGCCGCCTTGCGGCGGGGCTAATAGGCTGATATGATGCTTTGGGTGCACTCGCCCGACATTCCGGCGGCAGTTGCCGAAAAGTTTTTGCGGGAGTCAAGAGGGGGCTTTTTTCAAAAAGCCCCCTCTTGCGCGTCTCCTTTACGGCATTTTCTTTTTGTTTCTTTTTCTTTTGTGCCTACCTGCTCAAAAGAAAAAGAAAGACTATGAAATTTGATGTTGGAATGGAAAGAGTAACTTTACGTCAGGGCGGGAGGATATGAGTTGTCGCAAAGCGACAACCACCGCCACCTACGGGGTTTGGTGCGAACATTCGCTGTATGCACCCAACTGACTCTGAAAGCTGCACCGCAGGTGCCGACCATTGGTCGCCCCTACCTGACAAAAAACAATATCCGCAGGGGTGTGGGTTTCCCCTCCCGTTGTTTGGAATTTACGCTTTGTTCCCCGCAGGGCACGGGGCTTGCCCGTACCCTGCGGTCGGCAAAGCGCAAAGTCCAAGCAATGCAAAAAAACGGTGCGGATATCACACGTCCCTTGGCAAAAATCCCGCCCCGTGCACCTCGTGCACGGGGCGGGGCTTTTAAGGCACACCGCGCCATTCGCGAATGGTGCGGTGATGCCTTAATTCTCTTTGATAATATTCCGCTTATCCAGCGCCAGCTGCAACAGGGTGCCAAGCAACCCGCAGGAAATCAACTCGCCCAAAAACACGGTAAGGAACAGGAAAGGCAACGACTCCTCTACATTGGCATACGCGTATCGCACCACAAACGGGATAATCAGCGTGTTGGCAAGAATCGGCGGCACGGAAGCAAGGTACTTCCACTTTCTCAACAACCGGGTGCCCACCGCGCCGATCAGGGTGGCAAGCGTGCCGAACACGAGATCGGGCCACGCCGCGCCTGTCAGCAGGTTGGCAAGAAAACACCCCAGCGTCACCCCCGGAATCGCCGCCGGGGTGAAATACGGCAGGATGCACAGCGCCTCGGAAAACCGGCACTGAATCGCGTTCTGCCCGGAAAGCCCGACCAGCTGTGCCAGATACGTCAGCACGATGTACAGCGCGGCAATCACTGCCGAGTAGGTGAGAAAGCGGATTTTACCTGTGGTTTTGTTGGTTTGCATGGTTCTTTTCTCCTTAGTTTTGTTTTAGGTGAGGATGGTTACGAACTCACCGTTATTTATTGCCGCAGTGCCGCAGACACGGCACTGACAAAGCCATAACAATACAAAGCGCCCGGCATGAAAAGAGATGCCGGCTCTTTGCCGCGGTTTTATGCGTTGCCCTCTTCGCCCTGCGGCTGTGCTTTTGCAGGGGCACTGTCAGGGTCGGCAAGCCCCGCCTGCCGGCACAGTTTGGTCAGCGGAATGAGAAGGATCGGCACCAGCACCGCAGAGAGCACCGCGCGGATACCGCCGTTGAGCAGCCTTGTGGGAAGCACCACCGTGATTGCCCCCAGGGAATACCCGACAACCGCCGCATCCAGATACAGGGCGGCTGTGTTGGTAAAGGTAAGGAAAAATTCGGAAACGGCAATCAGCACCGTTTGGCGCACACGGCGGTTGCCCCTGCGGCAAAGCGGTGCGAGAAGCGACACAAACAGCGCGTGAAAAAGCGGCGGCGCCATCCAGATCGGGGTGGTGGGTCCCACACCGTAGGAGAGTAACTGCTCCAGAAACGACCCGCAAAGCGCCACGGCAATCGCGTCCGCCGGGCGGAACAACAGCGCCGCAATAAGCAGCGGGAGCGATGCCCAGGAAATTTTGATCAGAGGCGGAATCCGCACCGAGAGAAAAAAGCTGAGCACCACATACAGCGCAATAAACATCGCGTCCATTACCAGCCGCAACAGGGTTTTGTTTCTTCTGCTTTTATTCATAATAAAATCCTCCTTTCCCGAAATCACCGGAAAAAGAGGATAAAGCCATCCGAAGGCGAAAAAACGCGCGTGGCTCAGCCCTTTTTGAGATGAAGCGGGATGCAACGCCGTGACCGCGGATTTCTCCTTCGTCCGACCGGAAACTCCCCGTCCCGTCGGCACTTGACGCCACAGCATTTACTCTTCAAGATACCACCCATTATAGCCGTCCCGTTCCGCTTTGTCAAGAGCGAGTGGAAAAAACGCGCAAAATATGCAAAAAAACTTGAAAAATCCCCGTCAGTGTGCTACAATCAATACAGTTTTCGGAAAGGAGCGGCAACATGCGGGTCACACTGAAGGATCTGGCGGAGAAGACCGGCGTTTCGGTCAACACCGTATCGCACGCGCTTGCCGGGAAAACCGATATTTCGGCGGCAACAAGAGACCGCGTGCTTGCCGCGGCGGCGGAACTCGGTTACATCCGTAACCGGGCGGCAAGCGGGCTGCGCTCCGGTAAAAGCCGCACGGTCGGTGTGATTTTACCCGATATCGGGAACCCCAATTTTGCCATCATGCTGCGGGGAATCGAATCCTTTTTCCGCGAAAAGGGTTATACCGTTTTCGTGCTGAACACCAACGAGGACCGCGTGGCGGAAGCCGCCGCCATCACCGCGGTGCTGGGGCAAAGCCCGGATGGGATCATCCTCTGCCCTGTGGCAAATGACGCCGGGAACCTTGCCACGCTCAAAGCCTCCGGCGTGCCGTTTACGCTGGTCGGGCGTTACACACCCGGCGTGCGCACCGATTATGTGGTGTGCGACGACGAAGAAGGCGGCTATCTTGCCATGAAGCACCTGCTGGCTGGCGGGCACCGCAATATTGCCTTTTTCAACGGGGACTGCCGCATTTCCGGTGCCACGGAGCGCTTGGCGGGTGCACGGCGGGCGCTTGCCGAAATCGGGGCGTCTCTCCCCTCCTCCCATATGCTGTCCCTCTCGGTACTGGGGGGCGAAAACCGCCGCAAAATCCGTGATTTTTTTGCGATAACTCCGCACGTAACGGGGTTAATTGCGTTCAGCGACCTGCTGGCATATGAGGCAATCTCGGTGCTGGAAGAACTTGGCTGCCACGTGCCGGAGGATATTTCGGTGGTGGGGTTTGACAACATCTGCTCCGACTATGCGTTCCCGCACCCGCTGACCTCGGTCAGCGTGCGGAAAAAGACCATGGCGCACGCCGCGGCGGAACTTCTCTTCTCCAAAATGGAAGGAGAAAACGAGGAGGAAACACACATCATCCTGCCGACCAAACTGATGGAGCGCACCACCGTGCGCCCCCTGACACAAGACTTATCGGGCAAAAGCCCTTTGAAAAAGGAGAAATTATGATCAACGAAATCATCAGGCTCACCCCTTACGAAGACGCCACACTGACCCCGATCTGCATTTCCAACTACGGGGATCTGAAACAAGCCCCGCGCCGCGCCGTGATTGTGTGCCCCGGCGGCGGGTACGGAATGCTTTCCGAGCGCGAGGCAGAACCGATTGCCACACAGTTTCTGGCGGCGGGCTTTCAGACGTTTATCTTACGCTATACGGTAGGCGAGGGCGCGAAAGATTTTCAGCCCCTGCGCCAGGCGGCGCTTGCCATCCGGTATGTGAGAGACAACGCCGAAAAATACAACATTGACCCCAATTATCTCTTTGTCTGCGGCTTTTCCGCCGGCGGGCACCTTGCCGGCTCCACGGGGATTCTTTGGGACATCCCGGAACTTGCCGACATCCGGGAGGGTCGCCCGGAGGGGTACACCCGCCCGAACGGGATGATCTTGTGTTACCCCGTTATCAACACGGACATTGATGAGAGGAAACTTTCACATAAGCACTCCGTTCAGCGTCTGTGCGGCGTGGAAGAACCGACACCGGAACAGTGCGCGCGCTTCTCGCTGGAAAAGCACGTCAACGAAACCACACCGCCGGCGTTTATCTGGCACACCTTCCCCGATAACTGCGTGCCGGTGCAGAATTCGCTGATGCTGGCGGACGCGATGGTCGCGGCGCATGTGCCGTTTGAATTGCATATTTTCCCGAAGGGAGCACACGGGCTTGCGCTCTGCAATGAGCAAACCGCCTCCGGAAACGAGAAATCCATCATCCCGCACAATGCGCACTGGGTAGAGCTTGCCATCCGCTGGGCAAAATATATCTGATCCGCCTGTAAACTCCACGGTCAAACCTTTCGCGAGTGTTTTTTCACATAAAATTTGAAAGACTTTCAGAAAAACTATTTATTTTTCACAAAAAATGTGCTATAATAATCTTGCAAGCAAGGAAACACATCAGCTTGCAGGAAGGCGGTACATTTTATGAAGATTACAGTAAGCGGAAAACAAATGACTGTGCGGCAGTCACTCAAAGACCTGACCGTAAAGAAGCTCGAAAAATTTGACCGCTACTTCGGGGACGATGCGGAAGCAATCGTTTCTTACAGTTGCAGGCACGGTCTGCAATATGTAGAGGTCACGATTTTATATAACGGCACCATCTTCCGCAGTGAAGAAGGTGCAGAAACCTTCCAGAACGCCATCGACGAAGCGGTGGAATCGCTGGAACGCCAGATGCGAAAGAACAAAACGCGCCTGGAAAAGCGCCTGCGCTCCGGTGCGTTTGTTCCCCAACCCGGCGACCACGAGGAGGAGGAAGAAAGCGAATTTCACATCCGCACCAAGTCCTTCCCTGTCAAGCCCATGTCGGTAGAGGAAGCCATTCTGCAGATGAACCTGCTGGAACATCAGTTCTTTGTCTTCCGGGATGCGGAAACCGAAAAGCCCTGCGTGGTGTATCACCGCAAGGACGGCGACTACGGTCTGATCATTGAGGATTAAACAAAAAAGCCCCCATATATGGGGGCTTTTTTGTTTTTCAGGGGTTCTCCCCTCCGTCGCTTTCCACCCTCTCTTCAGGGGCGGGCAGGGCGGTTTCCAGGGTGAACGGATCGAAGTGCGGTTCCTTTTTTTCCGCAAAGCGGGCATACACCGCCAGCGCCAGCGTGAAGAGCGTGAGCGCCGCCGTTACGATCAGCGGCACGCTTGCCTCGATAAAGATCAGCTCCGTGCTCTCCCCCGCGCGCCGGCAAACCAACGCAAAATAGTGGGGAAACAACGCGGTGGGCAGGTACAGGCACCCGGAGAGAAACAGGCACACCCGATGGGGAAACAGAATCTTAAAACGCAACTTCTCACGCGTGGCAGGTGCGCCCATGAAAGTGCGAAGCACCGGAAGAAGCGCAAATACCGAAAAGGTCAGCGCGAGGATGAAGCAAAGCACCCCCACCAGCGCCCCGACGGTCAGCCAGGTATAAAACGCGCCGGTACCAACGCGCCCGCCGCCGAGATAATCCTTCATTGCGGCAAAGGTGCCGGAATAAAAGTGGAACAGCGACTGCACATAGCGGGAGCCAAGCTGATAGTAGTATATGTTGTAAAAAAACGACAGCAAAAGCAGCACCGCCCCCGAAAACACCGGGAGGGCGTAGCGGGCAAACAAGAGTATATGGGGGAGTTTCTGCCGCAGGCGCGAAAACGTCATTTATCCGACCCCTCTACAAAATACGCCGCCTCCAGGTCCGCCGTGGCAAGGGCAACCGCCAACGGGAATTTGGCAAATGCCGCGCCCACGTTGTTGTTATCCTCCGCACCGGAAAAGCCCATATGATAGCGGATGGCAAACGCCTCATCCCGTGTCAGGCGCATATACGCCGTAATGATGTACACCGATTTTTCGCCGTGCCCGTAAGGGAGCTTGTCGTCAATCGTGTAATACGGCTTTTGCACCCAGGCACCGTTTTCCTTTACGTTTCTGGTGCTTTCCACATAAAAATTGACCTTGCAGAGATCATGAAGCAACGCCGCAATGGCAATACTTTCTTCCGAAAAATCCAGCCCGTAAACCTCTTTCACGCGGGGGCGTGCCAAATAGTCGCACAGGCAGTCATACACGTTGAGGCTGTGCTCCAGAAGCCCGCCGGGATAAGAGCCGTGGTATCTGGTGCTGGCAGGCGCGGTGAAAAAGTCACTGTTGTCGGAGAGCAGAAACTCCAACAACTTATCCGCCCCCTCCCGGTGAATTTTACTTTTGAAAATGGAAATAAACCGTTCCTCGTTTGTCTGTACGTTCTCGTTCATAAAAGCCGCCTTTCTCGCGTGCACGCGGGTACGTTTTCTCTATTTTATCACCTTTTGCGCGTTTTGTAAAGTTCTTTTTCAAAAGCGCAAAAAGCGCCGGGGTGCGCCGGAAACAAATGCCGCTCCCCTTTTTGAAAATTCTTTCAAAAAACGACAAATGACTGGACAAACATTTCATTTTATGGTAAAATAAAAAAGATTCTGATAGATGCACCCACGCGGTGAAGAAAGGAACTTATGGAAACTCCAAAACTTTCGGTTCTCCCCTACAAAGGCACACGGGATTTTTACCCCCGCGATATGAAACTGCGCAACTGGTTTTTCGGCAAAATCCGCGCGGCGCTGGAAACCGCCTGCTTTGAGGAATACAACGGCCCGATGCTGGAATCTCTGGATCTCTACATTGCCAAAAGCGGCGAGGAGATCGCCAACGAACAGACGTACAATTTTGAGGACAGAGGCGGCAGGCGCCTTGCCGTCCGCCCGGAAATGACGCCCACGGTGGCGCGTCTGGTGGCGGCAAAAATCGGGGAGCTGAACTTCCCCTTGCGCTGGTTCTCCATCCCGAATCTCTATCGGTATGAGCGCCCCCAGCGCGGCAGACTGCGTGAGCACTGGCAGGTCAACGTGGATATTTTCGGCTGCCCCACCTTTGAGGCAGACCTGGAGGTTATTTCCACCGCGGTGATGTTGCTCAAGGCATTAGGGGCGGACAAGTCCATGTTCCGCGTGCACATCAACAACCGCCGCTTTTTCAACGACGTGATTGCCGCGATTGCGGGCACGGACGCAGAGGGGAGCCGCAAGGTCTCCAAAGT
Organism: uncultured Eubacteriales bacterium; assembly: GCA_900548735.1. Classification (GTDB taxonomy): domain Bacteria; phylum Bacillota; class Clostridia; order Oscillospirales; family CAG-272; genus Firm-07. The sequence continues at coordinate 21,245 of URMC01000015.1, forward strand.
GGTGGACCGCAAAAACAAAATCCCGCGTGAGGAATATGTCAAAGAACTGACCGAACTGGGGCTGCACGAGGCGCAGATCGGCAAGATTGACGCGCTGTACACCATCTCGGTGGAGGAAGACACCGCGCTCTGCCCGGATTCGCAGGGGTCGGCGGAACTGCTGAATCTTTTCAGAGAACTGGAAGCCTGCGGGCTTGCCGGGTACTGCGTATTTGATTTCGGGATCATCCGGGGGCTGGATTACTACACCGGCACCGTGTTTGAGGTTTTTGACGAAGCACCGGAAAACAACCGTGCGATGTTCGGCGGCGGGAGATATGACAATCTCGTCGGGCTGTTTGTCAAAAACACCAACATCTCGGGCGTGGGCTTCGGCTTTGGAGACGTCACGCTGGAAAACTTCCTGGTCACACACAACCTGATCCCCGATATTTACAACGAGGGTACCAAGGTGTTGGTGGCGCGCTTCAACGACGTGCCGTATGAAAAATATATGGCACTGACCGATGCACTCCGCGCCGCAGGCGTGCCTGCCTCGCTGTATCTCGGCGAGAAGAAATTCGGCAAGCAGATCGACTATGCCGTGAAGGGCGCTTACAGTCATGTGGCGATCCTCGGCGGAGATGAAGCGGCGCGCGGTGTGGTCAAGATTAAAAATCTGCGCACCAGAGAAGAAACCGAAGTGCAAAACGGCGAGCTTGCCGCCTATTTCAACGCGTAATCAGCCTGACAGGCTAAACGGGAAAGGAACCGCCATGGTCTATCTGTTTTTGGCAAACGGATTTGAAGAAATCGAAGCGCTGACCCCGCTGGACGTACTGCGCCGCGCGGGGGTGGAGGTCACGACCGTCGGAATCGGCGGGGTGAGCGTGACCGGGGCGCACGGCATTCGCGTGGAGGCAGACATCCCGGATGTGATGTATGCCGACGCGGCGCCCGAAGCCGTGATTCTGCCCGGCGGCATGCCGGGGGCAAAAAATCTGGATGAGAGCCGTGTAGTAGACGCGGCAGTGCGCGCCGCCGCCAAACGGGGCGCGGTGCTTGCCGCGATCTGTGCCGCCCCGATGGTATTGGGGCACAAGGGTCTGCTGAACGGCAAAACAGCCATCTGCTACCCGGGGTTTGAAACGGAGTTGACCGGCGCCGAAATCGCCGATACCCGCGTGGTGCAGGACGGCAACGTGCTGACCGCCGCGGGGATGGGCGTGGCGCTGGAATTTGCCCTTGCCCTTACGGAGATGCTGGCAGGCAAAGAAAAAGCCGGCGAGGTGCGGAAAAGCATTCTCGCGGACTGACGCAAAACGCGACATGTGTGGCACCTTTTTGCGCAAAACCGCAAAAAACGCAACACGTATGGTATCTTTTTAAAAAATGCCCTGCCGCGCCTTTGGCGCGGCAGGGCGGCAATCAACCTGCAATTAACGTATCGGGAGATATTCCCTTTTTGACCGCACCGGCAGACCGCCGGAGAAAGGAGCGCCCATGGCAAAACTGATCCCACCGCGCCCGGAATACCGCAAAGAACGGCTTCTTGCGGGTTTTTTGGCGCTTACCGCTTTTGTGCTTCTTTTCGCTTACCGGTTTTTACATGCCAAAGGCTTTCTCGGCACGGGAGCTCTGCCCGTGGTGCTTTTGATGGAGGCAGTGGTTTTTTTGCTTCCGGCGGTCATCTATTGCGCGTATCGCGGGCGGGGATTTGTAAAATCACTCCGGCTTCGCCCTGTTCACGCCGTACAGTTGCCGTTGCTGATTTCCGGCTTTTTCGCGCTCCTGTTCGGGTGCCTGTTGCTCTCTATTCTTTGCCGGGGCACGGGGTCGCTCGGCAATGTTGCCACCAGTTTTGAATCCCCTGCCCCCGAAGGCTTTCTGATGGGTGCGGCGCGATTTTTCGTGCTGGCACTTTTCCCCGCACTGTTTGAGGAATTTTTCTTTCGCGGGGTTCTCACGGCGGAGTACGAGCGGCGCGGGTTTTTCCGTGCGATTCTCCTGCCAACGATTCTGTTTGCAATGATTCATCTGGATCTCAAAAATCTGCCGGTGTATCTTTTTTCGGGGTTTTTGTTTTCCCTGGTGCTGTTTGCCACCGACTCCCTGATTGCCACGATGATTCTGCACACGCTCTACAACACCGTTTCGCTGTTCGGTCAACGGTATCTGAATGCCCTGTACGATTTTACCGGGAGCGTGGAGCTGTTTCTCTTTTTCCTGATTCTGTTTTTCCTGATTGCGCTGTTGGTGTTCTGCCGGCAGGCAATGCGGCTTTACCGCATTTACGAGCGCGCGGGCACACCAAACCCGCGTCGGAATATCCCCTACGCCGTGCAGTTTTACACCACGCTGGACGCGCTGAGGGACCCCGCATTTCTGCTTTGCATTGCCTTGTTTGTAGCGGGTGTAATCTTAGCCTGACAGGCTATTTTAACGGAGGCAAAAATGATCAAAGCGGCATTGTTTGATTTGGACGGCACCCTGCTGCCGATGGACGAAGAACGGTTTGTGCACGCCTATTTCGGCGCAATGTGCCGAAAAATGTGCCCGCACGGCTATGAAAAAGACGCGCTGATCGCCGCCATCTGGCGCGGCACCGGCGCAATGGTGAAAAACAACGGCGCCGAGAGCAACGAGACCGTGTTCTGGCGGGAGTTCGCCAAAATTTTCGGTGAGCGGGTGTTTGCCGACAAGCCGCTGTTTGACGAGTTTTACCGGGTGGAATTTCCCGCGCTCTCCGGCACCTGCGGATATGACCCCGCCGCCAAAGAAGCGGTTGCCGCGGCAAAGGCAAGGGGTTTTCGCACCGTACTTGCCACCAACCCGATTTTTCCCGCCGCCGCAACCATGGCAAGAGTTGGCTGGGCGGGGCTTTCCCCTGCCGACTTTGAGTTTGTCACCACCTATGAAACCACGGGCTTCTGCAAGCCGAACCCCGCCTATTACGAGGAGATCTGCCGGCGGCTGGGGCTTGCCCCCGATGAATGCCTGATGGCAGGCAACAACGTGGAAGAGGATATGATTGCGGGCACGCTCGGGATGAAACTGTTTTTGGTGACCCCGTGTCTGATCAACCGCGAGAACAAAGACACTTCCTCCTATCCGCAGGGCACGCTCCGCGACCTTGCGAAATACTTCAAAAATATCTGAAAAAGCGGCGGAACGCATCACGTTCCGCCGCTTTTTTATTTTATTCCATCCATTCTTTCGCGGTTTCCAGCACCTTGAAGCGGAGCTTGTATTTGGTGTTGCCGGAGCTTTCGGTAATCATCCGGTATTGCTCTTCGGTCAGTCCTGCCGCAAGCGGGGTGGTGTCCCCCTTTGCGGTGGCGGCAGAAAGGCACAGCGGCGGGAAAAGCACGCACCACCAGTTCTGCCCCGCGCCTTCACCGATCAGCACGCGCAGCGAAAGGTATTCCCCTGCCGGAAACGCCAGTTTCTCATAATATCTGGTGGGATATTGCTCCCTGCCCAGCGTCACGCGCACCGGGTAAGCAGAGCCGTTTTCCGCAAGACACGCGGCGGCATGGCGGGCAAGATCGTCAAGCGAGGCGGCAAGCACCGTTTCGGCTTCCTCCAATGTGTCCACCTCCGCAAGCAGCTCCCCTGCGCGGGCAAGTACCGCGTCACGCACTTTGAGTTTAAGCGCCTGATCCTCCTCCCCGTCAGAGTTTGCCAGCACGTGCAGGCGGATCACGCTGTCATAAATCCCCTCTTCCCCATGCACGGGGAGAACCGAGAGGCACAACACCGAAAGCGTAAGAAACAGCAACACAGCAATTATTTTTTTCATCTCGAAACTCCTTTCGTGTTCTGCCCAAAGGATTCCCTTCATTTTGCCGTTTTATTCACGCGAAAAGAAATTTTTTCCGCCCTTGACGAAAAGCGGAAACTATGCTAAAATAAGTTGGCTGTTTCAAATGCCGATTTGGAGGATAAATAATGGAATCCATGATCGCCCCATCACTCATGTGTGCGGATTTTCTGCACCTGGGCGAAGAACTGAAAAAACTGGAAAGTGCCGGCATTGAATATCTGCACATTGATATTATGGACGGCGTTTTTGTGCCCAATTTCACGCTGGGCACGGATTTTGTAAAAAAACTGCACGCCGCCACCGGCATCCCGCTGGATATTCATATGATGGTGACCAACCCGGAGAGCAAGCTGGACTGGTTTGAATTGAAGGAGGGTGACTTTGTTTCGGTGCACGCAGAGAGTTGCACCCACGTGTGCCGTGCTCTGCAAGCCATCCGCGCGCGCGGCGCGCGCCCGATGCTGGCGCTGAACCCCGGCACGCCCCTGTCTTTTGCGGAAGAAGTGCTGGACGAGATCGACGCCCTGCTGATTATGACCGTAAACCCCGGCTTTGCGGGGCAAATACTGATCCCCTCCACGCTCTCCAAAATCACGCGGGCAAAAGAAATGCTGCGCGCGCACGGCAAAGAGCACATTCTGGTGGAATGCGACGGCAACGTCAGCTTTGAAAACGCCAAAAAAATGCGTGCGGCAGGCGCGGATATTTTTGTGGCGGGTACCTCCAGCATTTATGCCAAAGACGGCAGTTTTGAGGAAAATATCGCCCGCTTGCGGGAAGCGATTCGCTGAAAAACCGCGATTTTTGCGGCGCGGAAAGAAATTTTGCGCTTTTTTTCAAAATACCCTTGCAATTTGCTTCATTTTATGATATACTGTTTGCACGTTGTGATTTTAACGGCGCCTTGACGCTGTATTTGTAATTTCGGAGGTTGAAGATCATGGGACCGATTGAATGGATTCTTGGCATTGCGATTCTGGCAATCGCTGTATTTCTGGTGCTGGCTGTGCTGATGCAGTCCGGTAAAGACAAAAAGCTCTCCGGCTCGATTACGGGCGGCGGTTCTGACACCTACTTCGGCAAGAACAAAGGTCGCAGCTGGGACAAGGTTCTTTCCCGTGTCACCATCGTGCTTTCGATTGTATTTGCCGTGCTGGTTGTGGTTGCTTACGTTTACGTATCCAAAATCCACGCTTGAGAAGAGGGGCGCCGCAGGCGCCCTTTTCTTTTTTTGCAAAAGGGGTTTACAAAAAGCGCCGCGGCGTGTATAATGTTACTGTAGCCTGACAGGAGAACTCCTCACCCGCCTCGGGCGCGCGTATTTCGAAATCTTTGTGACTTTTCGTCATCGGAGGGCAAAGCCCGCCTTCTTCCGAAA
>URMC01000016.1 GCA_900548735.1 uncultured Eubacteriales bacterium
GTTGCCGCGGCGGCAAATTTCTGCCGCAGCATCGAGTAGTCCGTGAGGAACGAGAGCGCCGGGCAGTTCAGCGTGCGGTTCAGCTCATGGTGACAGCAAGGGGTGGAAAGAATCACCCGCGCGTGCCAGCCGAGCGCCTTGCCGATCACCAGGTCGGTTGCCGTGTCACAGGCGTGAAGCGACACCACAAGATCGGGCGGCACGGGGCTTTCATACGCGCCCACGTCTCCGCAGAGGAACTCCAGCCCGTCAAACGAAAGCCGCCGCGCCACGTCCGCGCAGGTGGCAATCACATCGGGTTTGAGATCCACCCCGGTCATGGACACCTCATAGCCCAAAATATTGGCAAAATAGTGGTACACGGCAAACGAAAGATAGCTTTTGCCGCAACAGAGGTCGCAGATGAGGATTTTCTTTTCCGGCAGGTGCGGCAGGGTATCGCGGACCAGTTCCAGAAAGCGGTTGATCTGGCGGAATTTTGCGCCTTTCTTATCATATACCCGCCCGTTTTCGTCCGAAACGCCGAGCAGGCGGAGAAACGGCTCACCCCCGGTGAGAATCCGGTTTTTCGTTTTGTCGTTACCGGCAACCTCGCGCCTGACCGGCGGGGTGAGAAGGCGCGATTTGTGTAGCTTTTCCGCCCCCAGCAGGACGGTGTTGCCCTTTTTGTTGCGGCGCAGCTCCACGTCGCCCGCGTCGGTCAGCAGGTTCAGCTGTGAAAAGCCGGTGAGCCTTTCCGCCAGCGCCGCGGGAAGAGTGTCATCCATCGGCAGGTTGACATGGGTGGCTTTGCCGTCGGTGTGAAAGGTTTCCAACTGTAAGTACAGCGCCCCGTGCAGTTGGCACACCCTGCCCGTGGCGCGAAGCACGCCTTCCTCTTCCGGCTTGGAGCAGACCAGCTTGCGAAGGATCCCGGTTTTGCCGGCAAACAGAACCTCGCCGGCAAGCGATTCATAGGTGCTCACGTGTTTTCCTCACTTTGCTCCGGCTTTTTTCTGCCAAGTTCCAGCTTGCGCTCGGTGCGGTTGGAAATTCGTTTGAGGTTGCCGCGGTGCGCCCATACCACCATTGCCCCGGTGGCAATGGTCAGAAGGACCGCCATGCCGTTCGGCATCAGCAGTTCTTTCATATCCATATGGTTTTCCATCAGCCCCAGTTTGAGCGTGAATTCAAATGCCGAGAGGATCACAGGGTAAATCAGCGCCACCACCACGGACCCCAGCGACACGTATCTGGTGGAGAAAACCAGCGTAAAGAACACCGCCGCGATGATCACGAAAATCACGGGGTTGAGCGCCAGAATCGAAAAGGCGAGCGTGGCAAAGCCTTTGCCGCCCCGGAAATGTGCGAAAAGAGGGAAGATGTGCCCCAGCACGGCGCCGAACATCCCGAGATACGCCGCGGTTTGCAGAAAACCGGGCACCCCGGCGAAGATCAGGCTTCCCGCCGCGATGGCAAGCACGCCCTTCAGCCCGTCACCGAGAAAGGTCAGCGCCGCCGCTTTTTTGCCGTAAGTACGAAGCACGTTGGTCGTGCCGGCGTTGCCGCTGCCGTGGGTGCGCACATCGTCATGAAAGAACGCACGGGAGATCAACAACGCAAAGTTGACACTGCCGAGCAGATAGGCGATGGCAAATGTGAGAATCAGCCCCCCGCCGATCAGAAACGGGGCGCTTTTCTCACTCATCAGCGCCGCTACCGGACCCCGGAAAAAATAAAACAAATCGTAAATGCCGAAAACCCAGAACATGGTCAGCCTCCGTTATTCTTTGCGGTCGCCGTCGGCGCCGCCGGTTTTATGGGATGGATCGGCGGGGCAACCCCCGCACAGAACGCGGCAAAAGCGGTTTTCCGGGTGCCTTGCGGCAAGCCGGAAGAGCGCACGCACCGCGAAAAACGCCGCCACGGCGGCAAGCGCGCCGATCAGCAGTCCCGCCAGCACGTCCGTGGGGTAATGCACCATCAGGTACATCCGCGAAAACCCCATCAGCAGTGCGAAAATCAGCGCGGGGAAGGCGTATCGCCGTTTGAAAGAAAGGAACAGTGCCACCATGGCGGCGGCGGTTGCCGTGGTGTGCCCGGAGGGGAAGGAAAGGTCGCTTTCCCGCGCGCCGCCGGCAAAAATCCACCAGCGGTAAAGTTCGCTCCCGGCGGCATAGGGCCTCGGTCTCGCCACCGCTGGCTTTAACCAGAGGTTGGTCACCAGCGCCCCCAACAGCACCGCAAGCAGCACGCAAAGCCCCGCCCGGCGGGTACGCCGCGGGACAAGAAGCGCCGCGCCAAGCAACACCATCCCCAAGCCCTTCCACGCAAAAATACTGACGAAATACATCAACGGGGTGAAAAACCCGCCGGTTGCCACCGCAAATTCATGGATGGCGCGAAGTATCGTGAAATCAAATCCGGCAAATACCGTGTCCAGCCATTCCGCCATTGCTCAGTTCCCTTCGCCGGGCAGGAGCAACTCGAGCTCGGACTCATACAAAAACTGGATCACCACGGTGGGCGCCGCCTTGGCAAAAATGCCGTCATCCGCGGCAAAGCCCTGCTGATAGGTCACGCGGGAGAAGGTGTTGGAGAAAAACGGCTCGCTTTGCAACTTCTCCCAGTTGCCGGAAAACTGCAACAGAAGCGACGTGCTCTGCCCCTGCGCCACCGCCGGCTTGAGGGCGGTTTTGGTCAGCCCCCCGGTGTTGATGAGGTAGGTGTAGTTGACGGCGGTATCGCCGGAAAGCGACACGGTGTTGTTGAGCACGGTGTCGGCAAGCCCCGCCTCTCTTGCAATCTTTTTACCCGTGGTCTGGTACTGGCGGAAGGTCAGCTCCTCCCTTGTCAGCGGGCGCGTGGTGGCGCGCACCGCAGGGGAAAACCGGTTATACACCGCCCGGTACACCACGTAAACGCCAAGGGCATCCAGCGTGTTTTCGGTGTTGTTGTACAGCGGCATTTCGCCTTTGTTGGCGCGCAGTTCTCCGGTCAGATCCGCAAAATTCTGAAAGCGCTCCCCGTCCGCGGTGGTGTGGGCGGCAATATAGTCCCCCAGGCGTGACAGGCGCGTGTTTTTGCTGATACTGCCGAGATACCCCGGCATGTACTCGCTGTAAACCGTTTGTGCGTTGGGGAGCACCACCAGCAGGTACTCCGCGCCCTTTTCCTCATAGTATTTTTCGCGGCGGCAAAGCTCCGAGAGGATCGCCTCGGACTCCTTTTCGGTAAACGCCGCCTGCCCGATGTAGTCCTCCAGAAAGTCGTATCCGGTGTCGGTATCCCTGATTTCAAACAGAAAGTTGTTTCTGCCGGCCACCACGTTTTCGTGGTTCACTACGCGGAAAATGCGGTACTCATACCGCCGCACGCGGGAGACGGAGCGTTTGTTCTGATACACGGTGCGAAGCAGGCGGTGGATCGGGTCACTCCCCTCGATCACACTGCCGTCATAACAGGCGTCTGCCGCTTCCTCTTCGGTGCCCAGCATATCCCCTACCACGAAATAGACCGAGAAGGAGAGCAGGAGACATACGAAAAACGCCACCACGAAAACATGATAGGTGCGGGTGTTTGATTTTTCTTCCATTTTTTCTCCTTTCGTCAAATATATATCCGGGTAAACGCCTTTTCGGCATACTCCGGAAACTGGGGCAGAAAATAAACGATTGTTACAAAAAACGCGGCAAACAGCGTCACGGATTCCACAATCTGCATGGCAAGCCGCCCTTTGCCGGAGACCCTGCGCCGGAGGATGGAATAGAGGTGGGAAAGCGGCACAAAGGCAAGCACGGCGGCGGCGCCGACGATGAGGTAGGTCGTCCACGAGACGGTGCCGTAAATGTAATAGAAGCGGTAGGAGGCGTTCTTCACGTTTGGCACGCGGAACAGCTCGTAAAACCGGATGGGCTCAGGCAGAATCATCCCCGTGACGAAAACGGCGCACAGGAGAAACGAGAAGAACCCAAGCAGAATTTTGCCCGGCAGGCGCCGCGGCGCTTTTCTCGGCGTTTCCGGAAAGACGCGCCAGAGCCGGTAGAGAAGAATCGGGCAGGCAAGCAGAAGCAGGGACGGGCGAAGCCGGAAGAAAAACACCCCCAGTGCGAAGGTGGCGGCACCCGCCGTCAATCGCCCCGCGCGCCCGGGCAGAATCCGCCCGATCGGCGCACCGACATAAGTATCGAGAAATCTGCCGAGAGAGCAGAACATGCCCCGCGGCATTTTGTCGGGCTGAATCGCTTCAAAGAGCGGCAGGTGGTCACGCGGCAGCTCCAGCCCGTACATGAGCGCCACGCCGCGCGCCATGGAGGTGTTGCCCGTCACGGTGAAATACAGAAGAAAATAAGCAACCGGCAGGATCAGCAGCATCATCTGGTGCGGGATGCCCTGCGTGGCATGGGAAAAGATGTTTTCCAGCGTGCGTAAAAGGATCGCAGCACAGCCGATCCGCTTGATAAAGCCCATGGCATACAGGTGGATCCCGCGCGAAAAGCGCTCCAGCGAGTCCTCGCGGGCGTCAAGCACCGGCAGAAATTCCGAAAACCGGATCACCGGACCCATGGTCAGCGCGGGGTAAAACAGCAGATACGCCACCGTTTCGGGCACGGTAGCCGCGCGGGCTTCCCCCCGGTCGCAAAGATAGGAGACCGTGCTGATGGTCAGCAGGGTCAGCCCCTGGGGGTAGGTGTAGGCAAGGGTGGTGTATTCCGCCACGCACCGTGCCGCGATCAGGGAGCCGAGCGTGAGCGTGATGCCGATGACCGTTCCCACATGGCGGTGCGGCAGGCGCGCCAGCAGAAGAACTGCCAGCGTAAGCGTGAAAATATGGATGATCCCGAAGGGGTTTTCAAAGTTGGCAAGCCCGTACCACAGGATGGAAAGCAGTGCCAGCACCAGCGCGCGTTGCCGCTTGAAGGGCAATGCCGCCAGCACCGAAAGCGGCAGGAAAACCAGCAGATATACGGGGCCTGTCAGTTGCATTTTTCCATTCCTGTCCTTTCGCTTTGATGAGTTTGCCTCCCCGCGCGCGCGGGTAAAAACATTCCATTTTATTATATCACATTTTTTTCTTTCTTGCAAGAGCGCAAAAGAAATTTTGCATTCCCCTTGACAAAAAGAAAAGAATATGCTAAAATAATATGCAACACCCTGTGCTCGCGGTGTTGCGAGTATATCACAAAGGGGTGTTTTTTGTTGTCTCAATACGATGTCATCATTGTCGGCGCAGGACCCGCCGGCATTTTTACCGCGCTGGAGATGCTCCGCCGCGGCTCGGGGCAGAAGATTCTGATTGTGGAAAAGGGCGCGTCGGTCGAAAAGCGCCACTGCCCGAAAGCGACCGTGGGGCACTGCGTGGGCTGCAAGCCCTACTGCCACATTACCACCGGTTTTTCCGGCGCGGGCGCGTTCTCGGACGGGAAACTGTCGCTCTCCCCGGAGGTGGGCGGTGACCTGCCGTCCCTCATCGGCGAGGGGCTTGCCGAGGATCTGATTCACTATAAAGACGGCATTTATCTGGAATTCGGCGCCGATGAAAAAATCGAAGGCGTCAACGCCACCGAGGAGGTCAAGGCAATCCGCCGCCGCGCCATCGGCGCGGGGCTCAAACTGGTGGACTGCCCCATCCGGCACTTAGGCACCGAAAAAGCGCAGGAACTGTACCTCGCCATCGAGCGGTATCTGCTGAACGCCGGGGTGGAAATCCGCTTCGGGTGCGAATGTCACAACCTGCTGATTCACGATAACAAGTGTATGGGCGTGCGCATTGAGGAAAACGGCATCTGCCATGAGCTGACCGCCACCCACACCGTGGTTGCCACCGGGCGCCGCGGGGCGGACTGGCTGGAAAGCCTTTGCGCCGAACACGGCATTGCCCATCAGCCCGGCACCGTAGACATCGGCGTGCGGGTGGAGGTGCGCAACGAGGTCATGGAGACCGTCAACCGCGTGCTGTACGAATCCAAGCTGATCGGGTATCCGGAGCCGTACAAAAACAAGGTGCGTACTTTCTGCCAGAACCCGGGCGGGTTTGTCAGCCAGGAGAACTATGACAACGACCTTGCCGTGGTCAACGGGCACTCCTACAAGGATCTCAAATCCAACAATACCAACGTGGCAATTCTCTGCTCCCACAACTTCAACCATCCGTTCAACCAGCCGATTGCCTACGCGCAAAAAGTCGGCGAGCTGACCAATATGCTGGGCGCGGGACACATTCTCGTTCAGCGTTTCGGCGATATTCTGGACGGCAAGCGCACCTGGCCGAAGGAGCTGGCGCAATCCAACGTGCGCCCCACCCTGCCGGACGCCGTGGCGGGCGACATCACCGCCGCTATGCCTTATCGTGCGATGACCAACATCATCCGCTTCATTCAGGACGTGGACAAAGTGGTGCCGGGCTTTGCCGCATACGAGACGCTGCTTTACTCTCCGGAGCTGAAATTTTACAGCAACCGCGTGAAAATGGACGAAAAACTGGACACCAGCGTGGAGGGGCTCCACTGCCTTGGTGACTCCAGCGGATGGACGCGCGGACTGATGATGGCGTCGGTCATGGGCGTGCTGATGGGCAGACACCTGACTGAAAAATGAAAATTCCCTTGCAAAATCTTTGGGAATGTGTTATGATGATACCGGGCGGCGGTGCCGCCCGGTATTTTTTGTCAGGCTAGTCTGACAGGAGAACCGGGTTCGGATACCTCCTGTCAGGCTAAACAGAAAAAGGAGAAAACATGAAAACCAGTCTTGTCATCATGGCGGCGGGCATCGGCTCCCGCTTCGGTCAGGGGATCAAGCAGTTGGAGCCGGTCGGCCCCGACGGTGAGATTATTATGGATTACTCGATTCATGACGCGCTGGAAGCGGGTTTTGACCGCGTGGTGTTTATCATCCGGCGGGATCTGGAAAAGGATTTCCGCGAGGTCATCGGAGAGCGGATCGAGAAAATCTGCCCCGTGGCATACGTATTTCAGGAAAAGGACGATCTGCCCGCGGGGTTTACCTGCCCTGCGGAGCGTAAAAAACCGTGGGGTACGGGTCAGGCTCTGCTTGCCTGCCGCGGCACGGTCATGGAGCCGTTTGCCGTGATCAATGCGGACGACTATTACGGCAAAGAGGGCTTCCGCCTGGCGCACGACTTTTTGGTGCAAAACGCGGCACGTTCCGGGGCTTATTGCATGGCGGGCTTCATTTTGCGCAACACGCTGAGCGAAAACGGCGCGGTCACGCGCGGCATCTGCCGGGTGGATGAGAACGGGTACCTGACCAAGGTGACCGAAACCGGCGGGCTGGTTGCCACGCCCACGGGCGCCGGGGTGGAAAAGGACGGGGAGGTGACCCCCGTAGACCCGGATTCGGTTGTTTCGATGAACCTGTGGGCGCTGACGCCGGATTTTCTGGATGAGCTGGAGGCGGGCTTTCCTGCATTTCTCCGGGCACTCGCGCCGGGGGATTTCAAATCGGAATATCTCCTGCCTGCGGTCATTGACGGCATGGTACAGAGCGGCAGAGCCACGGTCAAGGTGTTAAAAACCAACGACCGCTGGTTTGGCGTGACCTATCAGGAGGACAAAAAAGCCGTGGTTGACTCCTTCCGTGAGCTGTACGGCAAGGGCGTTTATCAGGTCCCTTTGTACGGGGAACGCACATAAACAGGCAAAAAAGGGCTGTCGCAGAAAGGCGACAGCCCTTTTTTCAGGCAAAGGAGCCGCTGCGCCGGCGGAAGGCAAGCGGAGTCTCTCCTGTTGCCATCCGGAACCGGGCAGTGAAATACGCCGAGGAGGAAAACCCGAGCGCCGCGGCGATTTCGGTCACATTATCCTCGGAGGTCAGCAGCAGGCGCTTTGCCTCGCGCAGCCGCACCGACAGCACATAGGAGCCGAAGGACTGCTTCATCCCCGCCGTGAACGTGCGGGAAAGGTAGGAGGGGCTGACGCCGCACGCGGCGGCGGCGCGCTCCTCGGTCAGGTCCGCATAGTGCGCCGCCACAAAGGAAATTGCCTTTTGCAGAAGCACCCCGCGCTGACCCGTTTGCACGTTGTCAAGCAGGGATTGGTTTTTCTCCCTCCAACGGCGCAGGATATAAAGGAATACGGCGCTCACATCCGCCCGCAGGCTCAGCTGATAGCCGAACTGCCGCCCGTTCCACTCCTCGATCAGGCGCGAAAAGCGCGCTTCCAGTCCCGTGCCCTTCAGCTCTGCGGCGGGAAAGAAAATCTGCTTGTCCTCCATGCTTTCCATCAGCAGCAGGGCATAGATGTATTCCGAGTAGGTCTGCGCGCCGGAAAGCAGGATCTCCGGCAGAAATTTGATCACGGTGTAGTAGCACCCTTCGTCCAGCCCCACCACATCGTGCGGGTCGTGGCTGTGGATGATCACCATGTCGCCGGGGGAGAGCAGATAGCGTTTACTGCCGGCGTACACTGTCGCCCTGCCGTGCCTGCCGAAGAGCAATTCCGTGTATTCATGATAGTGATACCGCAGGGGCTTGCCCGGCGTGCGTTGCGTCACGGTCAGGCATTCGATCGGCGCAATTTCGCCTTCGCGCCGGGTCGGTTTTTCGTAAACTGCCATTTTCCTATTCCTCTCAAGGACAAAAAATTGATATTTTTGCGCAAAATCATTATAGCACATCCCCCGTGCGTGTGCTATACTTTTTTTAAAGGAAACAAAATTTTTCCTGAAAGGAGAACAAAAAATGATTCGCGTTTTGGTATGGAACGAGTTCCGCCACGAAAAAAGCTCTGAGAAGGTTGCCGCGATTTATCCGAAGGGGATTCACGGGTGCATTGCCGACTTTCTCGGAAAAGAAGAGGACATCACGGTCAAAACCGCCACGCTGGACGAGGAAAACTGCGGCATCACCAAAGAGCTGTTGGACGAGACCGACGTGCTGATCTGGTGGGGGCATATCGCGCACAGCAAAGTGCCGGAAGAGATTGCCAAACTGGTGCGGGACGCGGTGCTTTCCGGCATGGGCGCGATTTTCCTGCATTCCGCGCACCACTCCAGACCGTTCCGCTACCTGATGGGCACCTCCTGCAACCTGACCTGGCGGGAGAGCGGCGACTCCGAGCGGCTGTGGGTCATTGAGCCTTCCCACCCCATCACGCGCGGGATTGACCGTTGCTTTTATCTGGAACACGAGGAGACCTATGGGGAGCCGTTTGTCATCCCCACGCCGGATAAACTGCTGCTGATCGGCACCTATTCGGGCGGAGAGGTTTTTCGCTCCGGGTGCCTGTATGAGCGCGGGAACGGCAAAATTTTCTACTTCCAGCCCGGCCACGAGAGTTTCCCCACGTTCTATGACCCCAACGTGCAGACCATTATCCGCAATGCGGTGCGCTTTGTCGCGCCGGACTACCGTGAGGTCATCACCTGCCCGCATGTGCGCAACATTACGGACAGTGAGCCGTATGTGATCAAATAAGAAATCAAATAATCGCCGCCAGCACCGCCTGCGGTGCGGCTAATAGGCTGGCGCGCTGCTTTGGGGGCGCACACCCAAAGTTCGGCACCGGCTGCCCAAAAGTTTTTGCGGAATTAAAAGGGGGCTTTTTTCAAAAACCGCCTTGCGGCGGGGCTAATAGGCTGACGCGGCGCGTGGGGTGCATACGCCGAATTAGCGGCGCCGGTTGCTGAAAAGTTTTTCGGGGATTTAAAGGGGGCTTTTTTCAAAAAGCCCCCTTTTCGCGTTTCTTTTTGTTAGCTTTTTCTTTGTGCCGGAGCATCCGGTAAACCAAAGCCCATCCGCCGTGAGGGACTCTTTTTCGCCCCGGCGGCGCACTTCTGAGCCTCCCCTGTGTAAGGGGAGGTGCCGCGCGGAGCGCGGCGGAGGAGTTGTGCTTTACATAGACTATCTTTTTCTGCTCTGCAAACTCCAACCTTTTACAATCCCTCAGGCGCTCACGCGCCAGCTCCCTCCGGGAGGGAGCCTTTACTCCTCATCCACCGCTGGGGCGGTCCGCCTTCCCCCGCGGGAGAAGGCGAGAGCGCGCCCTGTTCTCCGTCAGGGGCATTCCATCTGCTCCCGCTTTTAAAATTTTACCCGATAAACGCAACTGCGGGGGCGACTGATGTCGCCCCCGCAGTTTTTCAGCCTGTCAGGCTATCATGATGGCATGTTATTGCCCTTTGCCGACGGATTTGCGGTATTCCGTGGGGGTCATGCCGGTTTCCAGCTTGAATTGTTTGTAAAAATAGGAAGCGTCATAAAACCCCAGATCCTCACAGATGTTATCAATCGAAAGTTCAGCCGAGGCAAGCATCCGCTTGGCGCGGGCAATCTTCTGCCGCCGGATATAGGCGATGGGCGGCACGCCCGCTTTTGCCACAAATAACCGCCTCAGGCTTGCCGGACTCATGGCAAACCGGCGGGAAAGATCCGGCACCGTGATCTCCGCCCCCAGGTGGGTCTCGATATAATCGGTCATGGCGGTAAAAGGGTCCTTCTCCCGGTGCGCGTTTTCCTCCAGCACCAGCTCCAGCAACTGCAACAGCCGCCGCTCTGCGGCAAGCGTCTTGCCCCTGGCAACGGAGTCAATCGCCACGCTTATGTGCTGGTAGACGGCACCGTCATCATCGTGCAGCAGCCGCATCGGCTCTTTGCCCGGCGTTACCGCCTCGCCTGCGGGATCCCGCAGGCGGAAGTTGAACAAAAGCGTGTCCGGCTGCCCCTCCGGGAGCGGCTCCTCAAAGCGCGCCAGATAGTGTGAACCTTGCGGCAACAACAGCAGATCGCCCGCCGCGGCATGCAGCTTCCGCCCGTCGGACAGCGTGTAGACTGCCCTCCCGCACAGAATCAGCGTCAACCCGCTGTCGGGGCGGCCTTTGTTCAGATAACTGTACCCTGTGCGGGTTTTCCAGGATTGGCGAATCCCCACAAAATCACCGAACAAGAGCGTCTCTTTTTCCAGATCAGAAAAGCTCAAATTGCGCAAGACGATCCCCCCTCTCGGTATCACTATAACACATTTGACGTAAAAATACAACAAAAACGCCAAAAAATACATCGAAATTTTTAAAAGTTTCCACTATAATGACAATATATCAGTGCCATCGGCGGCACAAAGGAGGAAAATTCAGAATGAAATTTTTATCAAGAACGCTGTTCGAGGGAGGGTCCTTGCTCCGTCTCCCGCCCGACGCCGGTGACGTGGCAAACGACACCGGCAAGGATCGGGTCAATATTTACCCCGTGGAAAAGCAGGAAATTCTCGGTTTCGGCGGTGCGTTTACCGAAAGCAGCGCTTACATTTACGCGCAACTGGACGCGGCAGGCAAGGCGGCAACCATGGAGCGCCTCTTTGGCAAAAGCGGGCTTCGTTATAACTTTTGCCGCATTTGTATCGGCTCCTCCGATTTTTCGCTGGATCAATACGATTATCTCGCGCCGGGGGCGACAAATCTGGAGAGTTTTTCCATCGAGCGCGACCGCCGATACGTCATCCCCATGATTCATGACGCGCAGGCAGCGGCAAAGGCGGCGGGGGAGGAGATTGTGTTTTTTGCCTCCCCGTGGAGCCCCCCGGCGTTTATGAAGGACACCGGCTCCCGCGTGAAGGGCGGCAGGCTTCTGCCCGAATACCGCGAAATGTACGCGGAGTATTTTGTGAAGTTTATCAAGGCTTACGCGGCGGAGGGGATTCCTGTTTCCGCCGTCACCCCGCAAAACGAAACGCTTGCCCCCTCCCCGTGGGACAGTTGCCTTGTGAGCGCGGAGGAGGAAGCGGCGCTTATCCGCGCGCTTTCCGCGGCGTTTGCCGCGCACGGGCTGGAAGTGAAGATTCTCGCGTGGGATCACAACAAGGGGCGGCTTTACCACCGGATGGAGGAAATTTATCGCGAGGTGCCAGACCTTGTGGCAGGCGCGGCGTTCCACTGGTATTCCGGTCAGCATTTTGAGGAGCTGGCGCTGATGCGGGAACGGTATCCCGGCAAACTGCTGATTGCCAGTGAGTTTTGCAATGGGCTTGGCAGAAAGATTTTCGACACTTACGGTGCGGAACTGATGGGAAACCTGACGCACGGCGTGCAGGCGGAATGCGAATGGAATCTGATGCTCGGCGCCGCCGGAGAGCCGTATCACGACCGCGCGTTCGGCTGCTCCGCCCCCATCCATTCGGACGGAAAAAACCTGACTCTGCGGCGCAGTTATTTTGAGATGTATCTGTTCTCCCATTTCGTGCGCCGGGGCGCGCGGGCGCTGGCAACCTCCTCGTTTTGCGAGGGATTGAACGCCGCGGCGTTCCGCAACCCGGACGGGCGGCTGGTTGTGGTGGTGCGCAATGCCACCGGTAAAACCATCCCCTACAATCTCTCGGTATTCAACCGGCTGTATCCGGTTTCTGTCACGCCGGATACGATGGTTACTTATGAAATTGAGGAATAATATGATGAAACAGAACTACACGGCGCCCGTGGCAATGCTGACGGCGTTTGCCGCGGCGGATATCCTGAGTACCTCCGACGATGACATAGAAAACGATATTTTTGACGAGTAAAAAACCGAAAGGAGCAACACGATGAAACGCAACTTTTTGCATTTTGCGCTGATTTTCCTGTTTATCCTCCTGTTTGTCTGTCTTTTCTGCCTTGCCGCAGGGGCGGAGTCTTACGCGGACGATGCCACGGCAGTGGCGGCGGGCGCGGTTGCCCGCGTGGGTACCGCCGGGGGCGACGGATATTATCCCGCTCTTGACGCGGCGCTTGCCGCCGCGGCGGACGGCGACACCGTGACCCTGCTTGCCGACGCCACGCTGGCAAGCGCTACGGTGGACAAAAAAATCACGCTGGACGGCGCGGGGCATACCCTCAAAAGCGACGGAATTGCCGCCGGCACCAAGACATACTGGCTGACCGTGACCGGCGAGGTCACCTTTCGGAATGTGCGGATTGACGCGGGGTATCTCTTTGCACTGAACGCGAAATCCGGCGCGAAAGTCACCTTTACCGACAAAACAAGCCTTTGGGGGATCGGGTCGGGCGTGCGCAATATTCTGATTTACAACGAGGCGGGCGCCATCATGACCGTGGACAACGGCTGTGTGCTGACAGTTGAGAATGCTCCCGCAAACAACGCGGTCACCGCCACGGTCAAAAACAACGGTACGCTGCACGTGTACGGTGCGATCCGCAACCTCTCCACCCGCACGGACCAGTGGAACCGCTGCATCCACGGGGATTCCACCGGCAGGAACGGATTTCTTTATCTGTATGACGGCGGGCTGATTGAATTGCCCTCGGGCGGCAGCAGTACGAAGGGCGGCGGGGCTGTTTTCACCAACGGCACGTTTGTGATGACGGGCGGCACCGTGCGGACAGGGTCAAACGCCAGCAACGGCGCGATTTATATCAACTCCGCCAAAGCGGGGTTGCATCACCGCATCACGGGCGGCACCATCGAGACCGCCTCCCCGCTGTGCGCCGTCAAACTGGTCACCACCACGGCGGATACTTCGCTTGAAATCGGCGGTACGGCAAAGATCATCACCACCGATACCGCCGCCGCGGCATTTCTGCTGGCGGATACCACCAACGCGGCAAACGGCACGCTGACCCTCACGCTTTCCGGCACCGCCGCGCTGAGCAGTAAAAAAGAGGGCATCCGGCTGACCGGCAAAACCGCCGTGAATCTGAATGTCACAGGCGGCACGATTACCGCAATGCACGGCATTTTCGGCAATGACAAAAACACCCCCGTTACCGCCGTGTTTGAGGGCGGCAGGATCACCGCCGCGAACCGCGCAGTGTCGCTTAGTAACGGCAAATATCATATCACGTTCCGGGGCGGCACCTTTACCGCCACCGGGAGCGACAAGGCCTGCGTGTCCGTCCTCGGCGGCGCCAACTCCGGCTCCGAGGTGACGATTACGGGCGGGGAGTTTATCGCCAGGAAAAATACGATGACGGCGCTGGCGCTCTGGGGGAGCGTGGGCGCAAAGGCAGCCCCGCGCGCAGAGGATCTGAACACCAAAATTTACGGCGGCTATTTTTACTCCGAATATATTGCCTGTGTGCACGTACAACAGGGCGCAGTAGCAAGCATCTGGGGCGGTGTGTTTGAAAACGCGGGCAGCAAGGGGGACGCCTCCCCCGGCAACGCCGTGCGCGTGGGGTACACCTCCAACGTGTCGGGCGAGGTGCATGTTTTTGGCGGCATTTTCTTCCTGCGCGGGCTTTACGGCGGCGTGTTCGGCGTGGTGGAATCGGCATCCTCCGCCACCGATTATGCGTATTGCGTACTGGATATTCAGGGCTATACCGCCGTGGGCGGCACGGGCGCGGTGCGCAACTACGGCACCGGCACCCCTCACACCGCGTGGGCGGCAAGCCGCAACCGCGGCACGCAGAACGCCCCCGTTACCGCGCGGGGCGCACAGGTACGCTATACTGCGGGTACCACGGGGCTTCGCTTTGTCTCTGCCGTGAGCAGGGAAACCATTGATTATCTTACCGGCATCGCGGACGCGGGCAGTATTACCTACGGCACCGTGATCGCGCCGCGCGAATATGCCGACAGCGTGTCGGTTTTCACCGCGGAACTGCTGGCAAGAGCGGGGAAGAAGTATCTGGACATCCCGGCGGTGAACGGGATCACGGAGAACGCGGACGGGTCGCTGACGCTGCGCGCCGCGATCGTCAACCTCAAAAAAGAAAATATCGCCCGTGAATTCGCGGGCGCGGCATATGTACAGTACCGGGTAAACGGCGTGGTTTGCCGGATGTATGCCTCCTACCAGCCCGATCTCAACGCGAGAAGTGCCGAACAGGTGGCGCGCCTGGCGCTGACCTCCGGCAGCACGTTCACCGCCGCGCAGACCGAAGTGTTGACCGGCTATTGGAACCCGGAGACCGCCGTGAAAAAGGTGTTGGATGTGTATCTGATCGCGGGGCAGTCCAACGCGTCGGGTTCCACGTATGCGACAAACGCTTTCAAAAACAGCGACCCGCAGTTTACCGCCGGGTATGAGAATATTTACTATTCCGGCGTTTCCCGCACCGCGATTGACGACATCCTGCCCACCAACAAGGTGAACTTTGTGCAACCCGCAAAAGTCGGGATGGGCAAAACGTCCGATTTTATGGGGCCGGAACTCGGCATTGCCAAGGCGCTGTCGGCTTATTACAACGGTGCCGCGGGCAATGAAGCCGCCATTATCAAATACGGCGCGGGCGGCACGAGACTGTTTGACAAACTCAGCGGCACGGACAAACCGGAGGGAAACTGGACGCCCCCCACATGGCTGAAAACCCATACCCCGGCGGGGGAGAAGTCCGGCGGGTTGTACCGCAACTTCCTCTCGCTGGTGGAGGAGACGGTGTACTACTACCGCGTGCTGGGGTATACCGAGATCAATCTCTGCGGCATTTTCTGGATGCAGGGAGAGAGCGACCGGCAGGACGTCAACGTGGCAACCTATACCGATCTGTTTGCCACGCTAGCAGCGGATATGAGAAACGACTTTGCCGGGGTGTTTGACAGCGAAACGGCAAACGCGCCCGTGCTGGTAGGCGAGATTTCCAAGGGCTTTGACAATGCAATCAACACAACCAACCTGTCGTTTGTGGAGTTGCAACGGGGGCTCGCCGAAAAGGTGAGCGACACCTATATGATTCATTCTTCGGAGTATATCAGCGGCACGAGAGCAGACGACCCGTATCACTGGACGTGCGAGGATATGTTGCAGATCGGGCTTGCGGTGGGGCGGCAGTTCCTCACCCTGAGAGGGCAGGGGGCGCTGATTCCGGCGCCCGCCGAGAGCGACTATGTGGCGGAGGTGTTTGACAGCGCCGGCACGTCACTGGGGAAGTATGTCAGCCTTGCGTGGGCGATTAACACCGCCCCCGCGGGCGCGACGGTGAAGTTGCTGCGGGATGTGACCCTCACCGCCTCGCTGAACCTCGGCAACAAAAACGCCGTCACCTTTGACGGCAACGGCTACACGATGACGGTCAGTGCCGCGGACACGGCAATCCGCCTGACGAATGTGGAGCTGACGTTTGTCAACGTGAAGCTGGTGAACACAATCAGGTCCGCCACGGCTTACGGCATCACCTGTTTTGCCGGGGCAAAACTGAATTTTGCAAGCGGCAGTATCACGACAAACGGTGCAGATTACGCCGTTTACAAAGCACAGGGCACACCTGATGTGACCCTTGCCGCCGATGTCACCGTGACCGGCGCGGCGAATGTGAGCAATTAGGAGGACGCGCGGGGGGCGCCTTTGCAAAAGGCGCCCCCCGTACCCCCGCGAAAATCTTAAAAATGATCAGGCGAGCGCGCCGCGGGAAAGCGCACCCAATTTTCCGGCAACAATTGCCGGAAAGTTTTTGCGGCCGCCTTGCGGCGGGGCGAGTAGGCTGGCACGTTACTTTGGGTGTACGCACCCAACATCCCGGCATCGGTCGCCCGAAAGTTTTTGCGGGAGTTTAAGAGGGGGCTTTTTTCAAAAAGCCCCCTTTTGACTCCCTCGGAAATTTTTACACGGCGCACGCCGAGCTTTCGCTGTGTGCGCTCAACTGACTCTGAAAGCCGCACCGCAGGCGGTGCCCGCAAAGACTTTTAGGCAACTACCGCCGGGCGCGCGGCAAGCGCGGCGGTGCCGGAGAGAAACGCCAGCAACAGCGCCCCGCCGAGCAACAGCCCGCCGAGAATGTCGGTCAGCCAGTGCACCCCGGAGAAAAGCCGCCCGCAAACCAAGGCAAGCAACAGCGCCCCGCAGATGCTCTCTCCTACCGCCATGAGCCATTTAACCCGCACACGGTGTGCGATTTCCACCATTGCGGTGCCAAACAGCACCACCGCCAGCACCATGTGAGAGGAGGGGAAGGAAGGCTCCGGCTCCGCCCCAAGCAAAACCGGGCGGTAATTGATCACTACCTTTTCAAACAGCACGTACGCCGCGCCGGTTACAAGATAGATGCCGCCAAGCAGATAAAGGTCGGCATCCACAAGGCAAAAGCGCCGGCGCCGGATCAGCTGATATACGCCAAGCCCCACGAAAAAGGCGGGCGCGGCAAAAGCAAAATACCCGATTACCCCCGTAACGATATACAAAACACGGTGAAACCCGATGGCATCCCTTACTGCGCCGTTCCATGCGGCAAGCCCGATTTCGGTGCCGGCGGCACCGATGGGGCGCACATCCACGGTGCAAAGCAATAAAATCAGCACGAAGAAAAGGGCAAGCAGGCACCCGGCGGCACATCCGGTACCGATGGCTGTTCTTTTTTTGTTTTCTGTCATATGAAACCTCCGCGCCCGCCCCGCGGGTGCAATTTTCTTTTCCACTGGTATTATACCCCCACGCGCGCTCTGTGTCAAGTATACTTTCCGCTTGACAAACCGCGCCGCGCCGCGATATAATGTATTGAAAGAATTGGAAAGGCGGTATCCGGATGAAAAACGTGCCCGAAATTTTCGGCAATATGGTATTCAATGAAGAGGTGATGAGACAGCGCCTGCCGCAAAGTGTATTTCAGGCAATGTTGCACATCATTGAGGAAGGCAAGGAGATCGACCCCGCGATTGCCGATACCGTGGCAAATGCCATGAAGGACTGGGCAATCGAAAAGGGAGCTACCCATTACACGCACTGGTTCCAGCCCCTCACGGGTGTCACTGCCGAAAAGCATGACGCTTTTATCGCCCCTGTCAGCAACGGGCAGGCGGTGATGGAATTTTCGGGCAAGGAGCTGATTAAAGGGGAGCCGGATGCTTCCTCTTTCCCCTCCGGGGGGCTGCGCGCCACGTTTGAGGCACGTGGCTACACCGCGTGGGACCCCGCGTCCTTTGCCTTTGTCAAGGACGGAACGCTGTATATCCCCACTGCATTCTGCTCCTACACCGGGGAAGCGCTGGACGCCAAAACGCCCTTGCTTCGCTCCATGGACGCGCTTTCCGCCGAGGGCGTGCGATTGCTGCGCCTTTTCGGGGATGACCGCACCGAGCGGATTCAGACCACCGTCGGCGCTGAACAGGAGTATTTTATCACCGATGCGGAGCTTTTTCGCCGCCGCAAGGATTTGCTTTATACCGGGCGCACGCTGTTCGGCGCGCCGGCGCCCAAAGGGCAGGAGCTGGAGGATCATTATTTCGGACCCCTCAAAACCCGCATCGGCAAATTTATGGCGGAGGTGGACGAAGAATTGTGGCGCCTTGGCGTGTTTGCCAAAACCAAGCACAACGAGGTGGCGCCGGGGCAGCATGAGTTGGCACCCGTGTTTGTGACGCTGAATCTTGCAGTGGATCAGAACCTGCTGGTGATGTCCGTGATGAAAAAGGTGGCGGAGCGGCACGGGCTGGTCTGTTTGCTGCATGAAAAGCCCTACGAGGGCGTGAACGGCTCGGGCAAGCACAACAACTGGTCCATCCGCGCCGAGGGCGGGAAAAACCTGCTCAAGCCCGGCAAAACGCCGATGGAAAACAAGCAGTTTTTGCTGTTTCTCGCCGCGGTGCTCAAAGCCGTGGACGATTATCAGGATCTGCTTCGCGTGTCGGTTGCCTATGCCGGCAACGACCATCGCCTTGGTGCCGACGAGGCACCCCCCGCCATTGTTTCGGTGTTTGTAGGGGAGGACTTGCAGGCGGTGATAGACGCGATCGTGGAGGGGACTGCCTACAAGGGCGCCGTGCGCGGGAAAATGAATCTCGGCGTGCCCTCGGTGCCGACGTTCACCAAGGACACCACCGACCGCAACCGCACCAGCCCGTTTGCCTTTACCGGCAATAAATTCGAGTTCCGTATGCCCGGCTCCTCGCAGAATATCGCCCTCCCGAACACGGTGCTTAACACCGCGGTGGCTGAGTCCTTCCGTCAGTTTGCGGACATACTGGAAAAGGCACCGGATTTTGACGCGGCGCTGACGGCGCTGATCCGTGATACCCTGAAGGCGCATGGGAGAATCATTTTCAACGGCAACGGCTATTCGCCCGAATGGGAGGCGGAGGCGGCGCGCCGCGGGCTTTCCAACCTGCGGGATTCGGTTTCGGCTTATGCGGTGCTCTCCGAGGAGAAGAATATCCGCCTGTTTGCCGATCATCTGGTGATGAGCCGGGCGGAAATGGTGTCAAGGCAGGAGATCCTTTACGAAAACTACGCCAAGGTGATCAACATTGAGGCGCAGACGATGCTGGAAATGGTGCAAAAGGACATTATACCTGCTGTGAACAAATATATAGGGGAGCTTGCGGCAACTGCCGCCGCCAAGACCACCGTGGTGAAGAGCGCGGACGTGACGGCGGAAACCGACCTGATCACGCGGCTTTCCGCGTTGGTAGGCGGAAGCTACCGCACCGCCGCCGCGCTTCGCGCGGCGGATGCGGCTGTACGGGCGCTTCCGGCGGGCAGGGAGAGCGCCACCGCGTTCCGCGACCGGGTGCTCCCCGCAATGCGGGAATTGAGAAAGCAGGTAGACGAAATGGAAACGCTGACCGCCACCGAATACTGGCCGATGCCCACATATGGAGATCTGATGTTCCGCGTGTGAGCGCCGCCTGCCACCTGCGGTCCCTGCGGCCGCCTGCGGCGGGGCTTTCAGGCTGATGCCTTACTTTGGGTGCGCTCGCCGAAAGTTCGGCATCAGCCGCTCAAAGGTTTTTGCGGGATTTAAAGGGGGCTTTTTTCAAAAAGCCCCCTTTTCGCGCGCCTGCGGCGGGCAATAGAGTCAGTATGTTCGCCGCCGGAATGTTGCATGGCGTTTCTTTTTGATAGCTTTTTCTTTGCGCCTACACCTGCAAAGAAAAAGCGGGTATGGAAACAGATTGTGTAACGGACAGAGTATCTTTTTGTAGAGGCGACCAATGGTCGGCACCTGCGGTGAAGTAAGGTGTTTTCCGCGATGTTCGCATAAACGAAAAAAGGCCCCCTTGTGTAAAGGGGGCTGGCGCGCGAGCGCCTGAGGGATTGTAAAAGTTTCAAATTTGCAGGAAAGAAAATAAAGATAGTTTTGTCAGGCACAACCCCTGTGTAAGGGGAGGTGCGCTGCCGGGAAGAAAGATAAAAATTTCTGCAAGCGGGAGGGGAACCCCCTCCCCTACAGAGATTAGATTTACGCCGGTACGCGGGAGGATATAGAATCCTCCCCTACGAAATTATAATTTCGGCCGGTATGCGGGTTCAGATACCTCCTGTCAGGCTAACTGAAGGATTTCTTTTCTGCCCGGCGGGATTCGGTCAGGGCACCGAGGGAGTCGGCAAGGATTTCCCGCACGTCGGGCGAGAGTCCGGAATACGCGCGGTACAGGTTGCGGAGCAGTTTGATTTTTCCCGTGCCGAGGTCGTCCAGTCTTGTCAGCTCCGCGCGCTCCAGAATGGTGAACAGCGCTTCGCTGAACTGGCGCTTCCGCTCGGGCGAAAGCTCCCGGACAAACCGGGCAAGAATTGCCTCTGTGCGTTTGCCAAACGCAGTACGTTCCGGGGTATATACAAAATCCGCGCCCGAAATTTCCCACGAATAGGCGTCATGCTGCATGATGCCGGAGGCGGTGCTTTTCACGATTTTATAATTGGTGTCGTGCTCCAGCAGGACCCCTACGATCGAGGACTCCGGCAGGTAGGTGTGAATACGGGGGCGCATTTCTTCATATTCCGGGGTGGAAAGCGTTTCATCGCAGAATCCCGGTCCATCACAGTTGAATACCGTTTTGATGCGCTCCCGCACCTCCACCGGGCTGTGAATGGCGGCAAACATGGCAAGATTGCCCCCCTTGGAGTGCCCGCCAAGGTAAATTTTGCGCAAAGGGAACGCCGCGGCGACCTCCCGCAGATACCGCACGGCGTGCAGTTGCGCCGGCACCGGGCAGTCATAACTCATACGGAAGTCCTCCCGCCAGCCGACCAGCGAATTGTCGGTCCCTTCAAACGCCACAAACAGCGCCTGACCCGGCAAAATCACCGTGATGGCGGCAAACTGCACGCCCTCTGCCCGGTCGATCAGCTTTTTTGCCGCCGTCAGGCGAAGGGAAGAAAAGCGCGCGCTGTCGCGCAGTGCCGCCAGCAGGCGGTGGTGCTTGTCGTCAAAGCCGGTTTCCACCTCGGTCACCGGGCGGGCAAAGTAGGCATCTGCCGCCGCCGCAAGACGAATCGGCTCCGCCCCCGGCGCCTCCGGCACGATTCCCTCCAGGCGGATGTAGGGCAACACCGAGAAAATCAGCCCGTCCACCGGGGAGAGCGGCACGTTTCCGAACGTGAGATCTCCGCGCCAGGTTAAGTAATCAAAGATATTGCTCATAGAGACCTCCTTCTGATGAATAGATTCTGTTTTTATTGTAGCATAACGGCAAAAGCCTGTCAAGAAAAAAGGACCGGGAAATTGCGGCATTTCCCGGTCCTTTTTTTATTCGTTTTCGGCGGGGGCTTTCTGTTTCATCAGCGCCCGCAGGCAGATGGTGGCAATCAGCAGTACGGCGGGCAGCGCCGTGGCAATCACGAACGGCACGCGCAGGTTTCCCCCGTTGGCGTCCGCAATTTTCCCGGCGACGGAGGGCCCCAGCAGGCACCCCACATCCCCCGCCAGCGCAAGGATGGAAAACATCGGCATCCCCCCGCCCGGGATGGATTTTGCCGCAAGACTGTAAACGCTTGGCCAGAACACACCCACTGAAAAGCCGCACAGCGCGCACCCGGCAAGGGCAAGCAACGGCTGTGAGGAAAGCCCCGCCAGCAGATAGGAGCCGATACACAGCACGGAGGAGACCGGAATGGTGACAAACAGAGAAACTTTCCCCCCGATCAGCCCGCCGATTAAGCGGGAGACGCCCATCAGCAGGGCAAACAGGCAGGGCCCCAGCAGGTCGCCGGTGGCTTTATCCACGCCAAGCCCGTTTTCGGCAAAGCTGGAAGCCCACTGGCTCATCACCTGCTCCGCGGCGCCTGCGGCGGCAATCATCACGAAAAGACAGAGAAACAGCTTCATCCCAAACAGGCGCCGGAGCGGCATTCCGCCGCCCTCCTCATTCATTTCCGGCATCGGAACAACGGTGAACAGCAACGCGTCCGCAATCGGCTCCGCGGCAAGCAGGCAGGCAAGCATGCGCCAGTGCTCAATCCCGAGAAAGCGGAAAAACAGCACCGCGAGGAGGATCAGCCCCGCCTGCCCCCAGCAGTAAAAGGAGTGGAGAAAACTCATCGAGGAGGTTTTGTTTTCCGAGGGGCAGGCTTCGATCAGCGGGCTGATCAGCACCTCGGAAAGCCCGCCGCCCATGCCGCAGAGCACGGTGGCAATCGTCAGCCCCGCAAACGGGGAGGGGAAAGCCCATGGCAAAAATGCCAGCCCCACCAGCCCTGCCGCGGCAAAAATCTGCGTCAGCACCGAGATAAACCGCAGGTTGACGTGCGGCAAAAACTTGGCGGAGGAGAGGTCAATGAGCAACTGAATGGTAAAATTGATGCCGATCAGCAGGGAAATCTGTGTCAGACTGATGCCGAACTCCTGCCCGAAGCGGACAAACAACAGCGGCGAAAAATTGATGGTAATGGCTTGCGTAATGTAGCCGAGATAACACGCCTTTTTGGTGGCGGAATACGTATGTAAAAACTGCATGGTAAACCTTTCTTTCAAATCAGTCTGACAGGCGGGTTCGGTTATCTCCTGTCAGGCTAAGGAGGGATACGGTATGAGAAACACAGGGGTCAGACCCTGTCTACTGTGATAACAGTGTAAAAGCGCGGATCCTCTTTGCCGATCATTTCGGCAAGTTTTTCACGGATGTCGCGGTCGGTCAGCGCCGCCTCAAACGGCGCCGCCACATCAAAAATGAGATTGGTGTGCGTGGTGCCCGGCACCATGCGGAAATCGTGAATCCGGAGCCGGGGGTCAAGGGTTTTTGCAAAGCGCTCGGTTTTTTCTTTCCATTCTTCCAGCACCGGGTCGTCGGTCACGATGGGGTCTAAATGCACGGTGCAGGAGATACGGTGCTCGTCATACAGGCGCTTTTCAATCAAATCCACCGTGTCGTGCGTGGCGAAAATGTCTTTTTTACCGTCTACCTCCGCGTGAAAGGAGGCAAACGTATAGCCCTTGCCGTAGCTGTGCACCATCAGGTCGTGGATGCCCAAGATTTCCGGGTATTCTGCCACCATCTCGCGGATGGTCTGCAGAATTTTCGGGTCGGGCGCGCCCCCGATCAGCGAGTTTTTGGTGTCGTTCAGCACGCGCAACCCCGCCATCAGAATCAGCACTGCCACCGCCAGCCCCATCACGGGGTCGGCATACGGGCGCGCCGCCTCCGGCAAAATAAGCGCCGCAAGGTTGGCAAGTAACACCGCGCCGGTGGCAATCGCATCCGACAGGCTGTCGGCGGAGGTGGCGCGCAAAACCTCGGAGTCCAGTTTCTTCCCCCATTTGCGGTTGAAAAAACACATCCATAATTTACAAAGCACGGAGCCGCCAAGCACCGCAAAAGTCAGCACATCCGGGGTGACAGGCACCGGGGAGATTAGCTTTTTCACGGAGCTTTTGACCAGCTCCGCCCCGACAAGAAGCACGAAAAAGGAGATGATCATGGAGGCGATGTATTCCATGCGGGCGTGCCCGTATGGGTGCCCGCGGTCGGCGGGCTTGGCGGAAATGCGGAAGGAGACCAGAGAAATGACGGAGGAGCCGGCGTCCGAGAGGTTGTTGACTGCGTCTGCCCGCACGGAAAGCGAGCCGCAAAGCACGCCGACCGTGAATTTTGCCGCAAACAGCAGGAGGTTCATCAGAATGCCGACTACGGCGGAAAGCGTGCCTGCCACGCGGCGCACCGCGGGGTCGTTTACGTCATCCGGGTCGCGGACGAAGCGGCGTAAAACAAGACGGAACATCAGAAAACCTCCTTTCAAAATTTTAAAACATTAAAAGCGGAAATACAGAAACGGGTTGTATCCGGCGTCCGCCAGATAGGAAACGGCAAGCACCATGCCGGCAAGCGGAAGCACCACCTCTGCCCACGCGGTGCGGCGGGCGGAGAACAGGCGGCGGGCAAGGCGCCGGGGCAGGGGCGTGGAGCCGATGGCGCAAAGCGCGAGAAACGGCAGGTGGCGCACGAAGTCATACGCGTCGTTTCCGTGTGCAAACCCGGAAAAACCGAACAGCGCCGGGAAAAAGCGGCGAAAACCGGTGAAAGTAAGCGCCGCACTGCTGCCGTCAAAGGCAAAAATCAGCCAGCCGAAGAGGATTCCGGCAAGCGCAATCACGCGGCAGACCCCGCACGGCAGGCGGGCAAAGGCTTTTTTCAGCACAAATTTTTCGGCAATCAGCAAAAAGAACCAATAAATGCCCCAAAGCAGAAAGTTGATTGCCGCGCCGTGCCAGAGCCCGGTCAGCGCCCAGACCACAAACAGGTTAAGCACGGTGCGCGCCGCCCCCTTGCGGTTGCCGCCGAGCGGGATATAGACATATTCGCGAAAAAACGAGGAAAGCGTGATGTGCCAGCGCCGCCAAAAGTCGGTAAAACTCACAGCGGTATAGGGGTAATTGAAGTTTTCGGGGAAGGTGAAGCCGAAAATTGCCCCCAGCCCCAGCGCCATATCCGAATAGCCGGAAAAATCAAAGTAAATCTGAAACGAAAAACCAAAAAGAGCCA
Organism: uncultured Eubacteriales bacterium; assembly: GCA_900548735.1. GTDB lineage: Bacteria > Bacillota > Clostridia > Oscillospirales > CAG-272 > Firm-07. Next base: position 24,554 of record URMC01000016.1, read on the forward strand.
GCCACGTGTTGAGAAACGAGAGGTTTCCGCCCTTCAGCACCCCGGTAAAAAGCGCCCCGGCGGAGTTGGCAAGCAACACTTTTTTGCAAAGCCCCGCCGCAAAGCGGCGCGCCCCTGCCGCGGCGCGCGCGGCGGTGTGGGAGCGCGCCTGCAGCTCCCCTGCCACATCCGAGTAGCGGACGATCGGTCCCGCCACCAGCTGGGGGAAAAGCGCCACGTAAGTGCCGAAGGTAGCGGGGTTTTTCTCCGCTGCCACGTCCCCCCGGTAGACGTCCACCACGTAGGAGAGCGCCTGAAACGTGTAAAATGAAATACCCAGCGGCAGGCGGACAGAGGGGAACGGAAGGGAGCACAGCGCCGCCAGCGCCCCCGCGTATTTATAAAAAAAGAGCAGAAACAGATTCACGCCCACGGCAAGCGCCAGCGCCGCGCGGCGGTGCCGGCAGCGGGGCATCCACAGCCCGAAGAGGAAGTTGGCAAGAATGGTGCCGAGCATTAAAAAGACATAGACCGGCTCCCCCCACGCGTAGAAAAGCAGGCTCATCAATAAGAGGATCGCGTTCCGCGCGGCAAGCCGCCGGCGGGGCGGCAGACACAGCGGCAGGAGAAAATAGAGAACCAGCACCGCCGGCAGAAAAACAAACAGAAACGTATAGGAAGAAAAAAGCATAAAATCCCCCGTTCGGCGAAAGAGAAATGATTTCCTCTTTATCATGCCGGAAAACCGGGTAAACTATGCACCGCCGCCCGGCGCCGCCTTGCGGATACCGCCTGCGGCGGGGGCACCTGCGGTGCGGCTGACAGGCTGACGCTTTACTTTGGGTGCATACGCCCAATGTCCGGCATCAGCTGCCGAAAAGTTTTTAGGGGATTTTAAGGGGGATTTTTTCAAAAACCGCCTTGCGGCGGGGCTGACAGGCTGACGCTTTACTTTGGGTGCATACGCCCAATGTCCGGCATCAGCTGCCGAAAAGTTTTTAGGGGATTTTAAGGGGGATTTTTTCAAAAACCGCCTTGCGGCGGGGCTGACAGGCTGACGCTTTACTTTGGGTGCATACGCCCAATGTCCGGCATCAGCTGCCGAAAAGTTTTTAGGGGATTTTAAGGGGGATTTTTTCAAAAACCGCCTTGCGGCGGGGCTGACAGGCTGACGCTTTACTTTGGGTGCATACGCCCAATGTCCGGCATCAGCTGCCGAAAAGTTTTTAGGGGAT